>NZ_JBIALO010000001.1:573192-673964 GCF_042873595.1 Streptomyces sp. NPDC004629
GGACAACCGTCCGTCGCGCCACCGCCCTGTCCGCTTACGTTCGTCCCGCTGTGAGCCGCCGGGACAACGGCGGCTCCCCAAAAGGGAGATCGGGGGTGCACACGTGCGCATCGGACTGCTTACGCAGGGTGGCTACCCGTATGTGAGCGGTGACGCCAGACTCTGGTGCGACCGGCTCGTACGCGGGCTCGGACAGCATGAGTTCGACATCTACGCGCTCAGCCGCAGCAGGCAGCAGGAGGACGAGGGCTGGCTTCCGCTTCCACCGCAGGTCAGCCGCGTACGCACGGCACCGTTATGGACGGCCGAGGACGATGGGGTCGGCTACGCACGGCGCGCGCGCCGGCGCTTCGCCGAGTGCTACGAGGATCTGGCGAGGGCCGTCTGCACCAGCTCGGACGATCAGGCGGACCGTTTCGCCAGCGCCCTGTACGGGCTCGCGGAACTGGCCCGCGACGAGGGCGGACTCGTCGGCGCACTCCGCTCCGAGACCGCCGTACGCGCGCTGGAACGCGCCTGCCGCGCCCCCGGCACACCCCGCACGGTGCGCGAGGCCCGCGTCCCCGACCTCCTCACCGTCGCGGCCCACCTCGAACGCGCCCTGCGCCCCCTCTCCCTCGACTGGTACGAGGACGACGGCCTCGGCTCGGTGGACCTGTGCCATGCGACGGCCGGCGGCTCCGCCGCCCTGCCGGGACTGCTCGCCGGCCACTTCTCCGGCGTGCCCCTCCTGGTGACCGAGTACGGCGTACAACTGCGCTCGCACTACCTGGCCGCCGGCGCCGGGACGGAGGCCCCCGCCGTACGGACGCTGCTCGCCGCCTTCAACCGCCGGCTCGCCGCCGAGATCTACGCACGAGCCGCGCTCCTCACCCCGGGCAACACCCATGCCCGCCGCTGGCAGGAGCGGTGCGGCGCGGACCGTTCCCGGATCCGTACGGTCTACCCGGGCATGGAGGCGTCCCGCTTCGCCGAGGTCGGTGAGTCGCAGGAGCGCGCCGACGCGGACACGCTGGTGTGGGTCGGCCGGGTGGAGCCCGCCAAGGACCTGGTGTCGCTGCTGCACGCCTTCGCGGAGGTCCGCAGGGCGCAGCCCACGACCCGGCTGCGGATCGTGGGCGCCCCGGCGGACCCCGAGGGCCGGGCCTATCTGGGGCACTGCAGGGCACTTGCCGCCCAGCTCTTCCCGGACGAGGCGGACGGTGTGCACGCCGTCGGGGACAATCCGGTGTCCTTCGAGGAGATCGGCAGCCCGGAGACCCCGACCCTGGCCGACGCGTACGCCTCGGGTGCCGTGGTCGTCCTGTCCAGCGTCGTCGAGGGCTTCCCCATCGGTCTCGTCGAAGCGATGTTCTGCGGCCGTGCGACGGTGTCCACGGACGTCGGCGCGGTGGTCGAGGTCATCGGCGGCACGGGCCTCGTCGTGCCGCCGCGCAATCCGCGGGCGCTCGCCGAAGCCTGCGTGGCGCTGCTGCGCGACCCCGAGCGCCGTGAGCGCCTGGGCGCAGCCGCCCGCGCCCGCGCGCTCGAACTGTTCACGGTCGAGCAGAACATCGCGGCATTTCACGGCATTTACCTGGAGGTCGTCTCGCGCTGCCCGGTGCGGCGCGTGGTCCTCGACGACTCCGGCGAACCCCTGCCGTTCGCCGTCCCGGCCGAGGCGCACATCCCCGGCCGCTGGACCGGCCCGGCGAGCCGCGTCCTCGCCCGCGGCGGCCCCGGCTGGGCCACCACCGCGTCCGACCCGGTGGCGGCGACCCCGGTGGCGGCCACGGAGGGTGCCCGATGAGCGGCCTGGGCGAACTGGACCGCCCCGGAACCCCGGCCAGCCCCGGCGCCTGGGACGCCCGATCCGAGGGCTGGCTCTTCGGAGAACCGAAGGAGCCGGATGAGCCGGGTGAGTCCGCTCGGCCTTACGCGACCGGTGCGACCGGCGAGGCAGGTGTGACGCAGGCAAGGGACGCGAGGGACATCATGCGGTCTCAGGAGGACATCGACGGACACACGACGGTCGGCGACGCGACTACCGACGCCACCACGGATGTCACCGGTGAGAGACCGGTGTTCGGCACCCCGACCGGCACCCTGACCGGCGCGAGGCCGGCGGGTGGCGGCCGCGATGCGGGCGGACGCCGCGGTGCGGTCGGTGCCGGCTCGGACGCGAGGCGCGGAGCCAGGGGGCGGCGCGGGGCCGCGGACCCCGTGAAGACGCTGATGCACCGGCACCGCGACCTGTGCGAACGGGCCGTGGACCCGCTGGAGATCGCCGCGGGCCTGGAGGCGCACGGCATCACCGACCGGACCGCCGCCCGCTTCCGCCACCGCGACGTCTTCTCGCTCGCCGAGGAGATGTACGCGCGCGTCCCCCGCGATGGCGACCAGCCCCCGCCGCCCGCCCGGACCGCCCCGGCCACCCGGGCACGCGTCGACTGGGCACTGCGCGCCCTCCTGCCCGGCGCCCTGACCGGGCTCACTTTGGCGGGCCTGCACCTCACCCACGGCCGCGCCCGCCTCCTGGTGGCCGCCGCGGGCGTCCTCGCCGTGGCACTCGGCGTCCGCACGGCACTGCGTCGCGGCCCGCTGAGCACGCCGTACCGCACGCACGCGTGGCGCCCGGCAGACGGCACGCACACAGGCACCTGGTGGCTGCTCGGATACGCCCTCCTCGGCGACGGCCTCCTCGGGGCCGCCCTGTCCGGCGGCCCCGACGGACTGCCGAACGGCACCGCGGACGGCCCCTGGCCGATGACCGCCGCGCCCGTCCTGGCCCTCACCCTGGCCTGCGTCCCGGCGGCCTGCTGCGCCCACCTCTTCGCCACCCGCGCCCGCCGCAGACTCGACGGCAGCCGCGGCCTCAAGGAGTTCGCCGCCGCTGTGCGGCCGTTGCTGTTCGGCGCGTTCGCCTTGTTCCTGGGCGCGCTCGCCGCCCTGGCCGCACTTTCCGGCGCGGTCCTGCGCGAGCCCGCCGCCTACCCCGAGACGCTCGCCCTCGGTGCCCTCCTCCTGCTCGCCCGCCTCCTCACCGTCCACCACCTACCGCACCCCGCGGGCCTGGCCCTCGCCGCCGCGGCCACGGCCGAGGCACTGGCGCCCGCCCTGGTCCTCACCGCCCACCTCCCCGGCTGCGCCTTCCTGGCCACCCCCGTCGAGGCCCTGGTGGACGCCTGGGGTCCGGGCGGCGTCCCGACGCTCGCCTGCGCGACGGCCGCCCTGGCGCTGCTGCTCCACGCGAGCCGCGCCCTGACCCGGGCCTCGGCCCACGCGCCGACCGGGGAGCAGACGTGAACCCACGCGCAGGCGCCCGGCCCCACGGGCGGCGGCGACCGCATCACCCCTTCGAAGGAGAAGACCAGAGTGCGACACGAAGTCGCTCCGCCCAAGTGGACGTTCTGCGAGAGGAAGGAATGACGATGTAGGACGTCCCGGACCAGTGTCCAAGGTCTGTCCCCAGGTTCGCGTGCGTCGCTGGTAACGGCGGGGTGCGAAGCCGGACTGATCAAGCCCAAGAGCGGCCCGCGCCATCGGGCGGCAACAGGCGAAGGGGAAGGCTGGACGGGCTAATGCAAATGAACCCTTGATGACGCCTCGTTATCTCCAAGCCGCGTCGATGGCGATGTAATCGGCGGCTAGCAGGGTCTGGCGCTGGAAAGTGCAATGTGCCCCTCGGCTTCTGGTCTAGAGGGGGGATGGACACCGCAGACCCCGGGGTTAAGAGGGAGCCCAACCCAGTCGCACCTTGACGGAGTGGAACGTGGAAACCCCGTTGGAGTCCGGCGGAAGTCGGTAAGCCGGAGGTAACAAAGGCCCAACTCTCCAGCGGGACAGGATGATCCGAGAAGCAAATGCCGACGGGGCGAAAGCCCAGAGGAACCAGGGCGGACTCCTCAGCCGCCTGAGAGAACTCGTCGGATACGGGACTTGTGCCCACCCGAAAGGGAGCCCACGCGGATCAGGTGGACCTGTGAAGCAAAGCAGCAAGGAAGCCAGAACCAGAGGACAAGTTAGATATCGGAGGTAGGTGTGACAACGAAGGTGACTGAGTCGGAGTCGGCTGCTCCGGTGAACGGACCCGAGGACTATGCGCAGGCATGGCACAGTGTGGACTGGGCCAAGGCCGAGGCATCGGTACGGCGACTGAGGCAGCGGATCTTCACGGCAGCACAGGACGGGGACCTCAAAAAGGTCCGCAACTTGCAGAAGCTCATGCTGCGCTCCCACTCCAATACGCTCGTGAGCGTAAAGAGGGTGACGCAACAGAGTCAGGGCCGTCGCACGGCAGGCATTGACGGGGAGGTTGTCCTCACCCCTCGCGAGCGAGGGAAGACGGCTGCCCAACTCTCCAAAGAGAAACCGAGTCAGCCCAGACCCGTGCGACGCGTGTACATTCCCAAGGCCAACGGGAAGCAGCGCCCACTGGGGATCCCGGTTGTAAAAGACCGTATCCAGCAGGCCCGTGTGAAGAACGCACTGGAACCTGAGTGGGAAGCCCGGTTCGAGTCGCGGAGCTACGGCTTCCGGCCCGGCCGGGGTTGTCATGACGCCATCGCGCGTATCTACACAGTTGCAGCCCGGAAGAAGGCCAGTCGGCTGTGGGTGCTCGATGCTGACCTGACAGCGGCATTCGACCGCATCTCGCACGACCACCTGATGAGCGGCCTCGGGTACTTCCCTGCCAGGGAAGCCATCAGAGGCTGGCTACGGGCTGGAGTGCTTGACGGTGGTCGATTCGCGCCGACACTTGAGGGAACTCCTCAGGGCGGTGTGATCAGCCCGTTGCTCCTGAATATTGCTTTGCACGGTATGGAGGCCGCTGCGGGCTGCCTGAATGAATCAGACGGCAGGACGCGGCGTGACGCAACCGTCCTGGTGCGGTACGCAGACGACTTCGCTGTGTTCTGTCACAGCGAAGAACAGGCCTACCGTGTGAAGGACGAACTCGCTCGGTGGATGCAGCCTCGGGGTGTCTCCTTTAACGAGAAAAAGACGCAAGTCGTACATCTTGAAGAAGGGTTCGACTTCCTCGGGTTCAACATCCGCCGGTACAGCGGGAAGCTCCTTATCAAACCGAGCAAGGAGGCCGTAAAGAGGGTTCGGAAGCGCCTCACGGATGAAGTGTTCTCCTTGCGAGGGGCGAACGCGGCAGCCGTGGTGAAAAGGCTCAATCCCATCATCAAGGGTTGGGCGGCGTATTACCGGACGGTGGTGTCCAAGGCGACCTTCCGGTCACTGGACAAGCATGTGTGGACTCTCACTTACAAGTGGAGCAGACACACTCACCCGTTGAAGTCGAAGAATTGGGTAGTAACCCGCTACTTCGGCGAATTCAACTCAACCAGACGGGACAAGTGGGTGTACGGCGACCGCGCTAGCGGAAGCTACCTATTTAAGTTCGCCTGGACCAGGATCGACCGGCACGTGATGATCAAGGGAGCGAACTCCCCTGACGACCCACGGTTGGCCGACTACTGGGCGATCCGTCGACGTGGCAGCCTGCCATCGCTTGTCGACAAGACAACGATCACGCTCGCCGCGCGCCAAAAAGGGATCTGCCCGTTGTGCAAGCAACCGTTGATCTCAGGTGCCGAATATGAACCCGACAGCCCCCGGGAATGGGCGGCCTGGTTCTCGGCATCGATGAAGCCACTGCACAAGCATCACTTCATCTATCGGCGAGACGGCGGATCGGATGAGCGAAGCAATCTTCGCCTCGTACACGCCGAATGTCACCGCCGGCACCATGCTGGCGATCATGAAAGGGCCAAGAAAGCATGACCGTCCACAGCAGCCCCCGGGGTCCGCTTGAGCCGGATGCGGGGACAACCCGCACGTCCGGTTCTGAGGGGGCCGGGGTGCGGCGACGTACCCCGGCTACCCGACTGACCACCTCCCGACCCGGAGCATCCGGAGCCACCGGAGCAGCCGGAGCACACACCCCGGGAGCCGAACGATGAGGGTCCTGCTGATCGGAGCCAACGGCTACCTCGGCCGGTTCGTCGCCGACCGTCTGCTCGCCGACCCGGCCGTCCAGCTCACCGCGCTCGGCCGCGGCGACGACGCCGACGTCCGCTTCGACCTCGCGACCGGCAGCCCCGGTGCGCTCACCCGCTTCCTGGACGCGGTCCACCCCGGCGTCGTCGTCAACTGCGCGGGCGCCACCCGCGGCGGTGCCCGCGAACTGACCCGGCACAACACCGTCGCCGTCGCCACGGTCTGCGAGGCCCTGCGCCGCAGCGGCTGCGGCGCCCGCCTGGTGCAGCTCGGCTGCGGCTCCGAGTACGGGCCCAGCCAGCCCGGCTCCTCCACGGCCGAGGACGCCGTGCCCCGGCCCGGCGGCCCGTACGGCGTCAGCAAGCTCGCCGCCACCGAACTGGTCCTCGGATCGGGCCTGGACGCCGTCGTGCTCCGCGTGTTCTCGCCCGCAGGGCCCGGCACCCCGGCCGGCTCGCCGCTCGGCCGGCTCGCCGAAGCCATGCGTCGCGCCATGCAGGCCGGCGACGGCGAACTCAAACTGGGCGGCCTCGGCGTGCAGCGCGACTTCGTCGACGTACGCGACGTGGCCCGCGCCGTGCACGCGGCCTCGCTCTCCGCCGCGCAGGGCGTCATCAACATCGGCTCCGGCCGGGCCGTCCGGCTCCGGGACGCCGCCGCCGTCCTCGCCCGCGTCGCCGGATACGGCGGCGCCCTGCACGAACTCGACGGACCTCCCGGCCCGCTGCGCCCGGCCATCGGGCACCCCCGCGGCGACTCCGACCACACGCCGCCCGTCGCGTACCCGTACCCGGACGGCTGCGGCAGCTGGCAGCAGGCCGACGTACGCACCGCACGCGACCGGCTCGGCTGGCGCCCCCGGATCAACCTTGAGGAATCCCTCGCCGACATCTGGATGGAGGCCGCATGCCGTATCTGACCAGCACCCCGGAAGGCACCGCCCGCGCCGCTCTGCGCACCGGCTTCGGCGTCCCCGGCCTTGCGCACCCCCTCGTCGCCCCGGCCGAATGGGCCGAACTCGCCCGCCCCGGCACGCCCCTGCACTGGGTGGTCCTCGACGTCGCGGGCGGCCCCGGCGCGCACCCCGACCCGCACTGCCTGGAGGCCGCCGGGCGGCTGCGCAACGGAGGCGTCCGCGTCCTCGGCCACCTGGACACCGCGTACGGCGCCCGCGCCCGCGCCGACCTGCTGTGGGACGCGCGCCGCTACCGCGACTGGTACCAGGTCGACGGCTTCCTGCTGGCCCGCTGCCCCACCGAGCGTGCCGAACTGCCCGACATCCGGCGCGCCGTCACCGCGCTGCGCACCCTCGGCGCGGCCACCCACATCGTCCTCGACCACGGCGCCCACCCGCACCCGGGCTACGCCGAGAACGCCGACCAGTTGGTCACCTTCTCCGGCACCTGGTCCGACTACCGCTGGTCGCAGGCCGCCGAGTGGACCGCCGACTACCCGCCCGACCGCTTCTGCCACTTCGTGCACGGCGTGCCCCGCGGCCATCTCGACGAGGCGCTGCGCATCGCCCGCTGGCAGGGCGCGGCCACGATCTACTTCACGGACCGCACCGACCGCGGCGGCCACATCGACCCCTGGGAGACGATGCCCGGCTACTGGGACGACATCGTCTCGCGGATCGGAACGGGTGTCTCGGAATGAAAAAGGCCGTGGCAGTGTTACGGGGAGAACAACCGTAGTGTTTGACCGACCAACGGAGTCCCCGTGTCGCTGCCACCCCTGGTCGAGCCGGCCCCTGAGCTCACCGTAGACGAGGTCCGCAGGTACTCCCGCCACCTGATCATCCCTGACGTCGGGATGGACGGGCAGAAGCGGCTGAAGAACGCGAAGGTGCTCTGTGTGGGCGCCGGCGGTCTGGGCTCGCCGGCGCTGATGTACCTGGCCGCCGCGGGCGTCGGCACGCTCGGCATCGTGGAGTTCGACGAGGTCGACGAGTCGAACCTGCAGCGCCAGATCATCCACAGCCAGGCCGACATCGGCCGCTCCAAGGCCGAGTCGGCGCGTGACACCGTCAAGGGCATCAACCCGTACGTGAACGTGATCCTTCACGAGGAGCGGCTTGAGGCCGACAACGTGATGGACATCTTCAGCCAGTACGACCTGATCGTCGACGGTACGGACAACTTCGCGACCCGCTACCTGGTCAACGACGCGTGCGTGCTGCTCGACAAGCCGTACGTGTGGGGCTCGATCTACCGCTTCGACGGCCAGGCCTCGGTGTTCTGGTCCGAGCACGGCCCCTGCTACCGCTGCCTCTACCCGGAGCCCCCGCCGCCCGGCATGGTGCCCTCCTGCGCCGAGGGCGGCGTTCTCGGCGTGCTGTGCGCGTCCGTCGGCTCCATCCAGGTCACCGAGGCGATCAAGGTCCTCACCGGCACGGGTGAGCCGCTGGTCGGCCGCCTGATGATCTACGACGCCCTGGAGATGCAGTACCGCCAGGTCAAGGTCCGCAAGGACCCGAACTGCGCGGTGTGCGGCGAGAACCCGACCGTCACCGAACTCATCGACTACGAGGCATTCTGCGGCGTCGTCTCCGAGGAGGCCCAGGCGGCGGCCGCCGGCTCGACGATCACTCCCAAGCAGCTCAAGGAGTGGATCGACGACGGCGAGAACATCGAGATCATCGACGTCCGCGAGCCGAACGAGTACGAGATCGTCTCCATCCCGGGCGCCACGCTCATCCCGAAGAACGAGTTCCTCATGGGCTCCGCCCTGGAGGGCCTTCCGCAGGACAAGAAGATCGTCCTGCACTGCAAGACGGGCGTGCGCAGCGCCGAAGTCCTCGCGGTGCTGAAGTCCGCGGGCTTCGCCGACGCCGTGCACGTCGGCGGCGGCGTGATCGGCTGGGTCAACCAGATCGAGCCGGACAAGCCGGTCTACTAGGCGAACGCCCTCACCGATTCCGGAGGGGCCCGGCACCGCGGCCGGGCCCCTTTCCGCTGCCCGGCCCATGCCCGGGGCCCGCGCTCCGTGGGCCGCTAGGCGCAGACCTTGCCGTCCTTCGGCACCGTTCCGTCCAGCAGGTAGGCGTTCACCGTCGTATCGACACAGTCGCTCCCCTTGCCGTACGCCCCGTGTCCCTCGCCCTTCCAGGTCAGCTCCACACCGACGCCCTTGCCCAGCTCGTCCGCCATCCTGCGGGCGCCCTCGTACGGCGTCGCCGGGTCGCCGGTGTTGCCGACCAACAGGATCGGCGCCGCACCCGGCGCACCGACCTCCGGGGTGTCGTACTGCCCGGCCACCGGCCAGTCGTGACACCAGCCGGCCGTGTCCCAGCCCAGGAACTTCCCGAACACCGGGGAGATCTCCGCGAACTCCGGCAGCAGCTTCTTCGTCTCCTCCGGCGTGGGCCGCTGCCTGTCGTCCAGGCACGATATGACCCGTTGCGCGTGGGACGACGTGCCGTAGCGCCCTGAGGAGTGACGCTCGTTGTAGTCGTCGGCGAGGGACAGCAGCCGTGAGCCGTCACCCTGCTCGGCCGTCTTCAGCGCCTCGGTCAGCTCCGGCCAGCGGGACCTGCTGTACAGCGGCAGGGCGATGCCGGTGACCGCGAGCGACTGGGTGAGCCTGCGCCCCGACGTCGCCGGCAGCGGCTGGGCGTCGAGCCGGTCCAACAGGTCCGCGATCTTCCGGGTTCCCTCCGCGGGGTCCTGACCGGTGGACTTCAGGTAGTCGTCAAGGGCCCGCTGGAAGCCCAGGGCCTGGTTCTTGGCGTGTCCCACCGTGTCGGCGGTCGGGTCGACGACCGCGTCCAGGATGATCCGGCCCACGTTCTTGGGGAACAGGTGGGCGTAGACGCCGCCGAGTTCGGTGCCGTAGGAGATGCCGAAGTAGTGCAGCTTGGTGTCGCCGAGGACCTGGCGCATCAGGTCCATGTCGCGGGCGGTGTCGGCCGTCGAGACATGCGCCATCAGCTTTCCGGCGGCGCGTGCGCAGCCCTTGCCGAAGCCGGCGGCGTCCTGGAGGTACGCCTTTTCCTCGGCCGGGGTGTCGGGGGTGTTGTCCACGGTCTCGGCGGCCTGGATGTCGCGGTCGCCGCGGCAGCGGACACCCTCGCTGGCCCCGACCCCGCGCGGGTCGAAGCTCACCAGGTCGTACCGCTCGTGCGGCTCGGCGACCGTCGTGGCGTAGTACGGCATCATCGAAACGCCCGAGCCGCCCGGGCCGCCGAAGTTGAAGAGCAGCGATCCGATGCGGTCGTCGCCGGTGGCCCGCGCCCGGATCAGTGCGACATCGATCGTCGGGCCGTCCGGCTTCGACCAGTCCAGCGGGGCCTTGAGCGTCCCGCACTGCCAGTCGGCACTCGGCGCCGCCGAGTCCGCGGTGGCCTTGCAACGGCCCCAGTCGGGCTTCTGCGTGGTGAGTGAGGAGGGCAGCCCGGCGGTGGACGGTCCGGCCGGTGCCGTCGACGACGGAGCCGACCGGTCCTTTCCGTCACCCGCGCCCGCGCCTGTGTCTCCACTGTTGTCGGACGACCCACCGCCGCATCCGGCCATCAGCACCGCTGCCGCGACCGCGGCCGTCCACCGTACGAAACGCACCTCGTGCACCCCCCTCGCAAGCCCTCCGCACGTCGGTCGCGGAGAGCGGTCAGGCCATAGTAGGCGGATCGAGCCGGACCCGTGACAGCCTGTGGATAACGCTCTGACCTGCGGCTAATCGAATCTGATGGTGGGTCAGGAGCAGACCTCGCCGGCGGTCGGCAGCTTCCCGTCCAGCAGATAGCCGTTCACGGCGTCCTGCACGCACTTGTTCTTGCTGTCGTACGCGCCGTGCCCCTGCCCCTTGTACGTCAGCTGGATGCCGACGCCCTTGCCGAGCGCGTCCGCCATCCTCCGCGCGCCCTCGTACGGGGTCGCCGGGTCGCCGGTGTTGCCCACGACGACGATCGGCGCGGATCCGGGCGCGCTCACGTCGGGGTGGTCGGCGGCGCCCGGCACCGCCCAGTCGGTGCAGCTGATCATGCCCCAGGCCAGAAAGTCCCCGAACAGCGGGGAGGCGGCGCGGAACTCGGGCACCTTCCGCTGGATGTGGTCGACGGTGTACCGCGGTTTCTCGTCGGCGCAGTTGATGGCCATGTTCGCGGAGGTGAGGTTGCTGTACTCGCCGTTCTCGTTGCGGCCGTTCAACGAGTCGGACAGCAGCATCAGGATCCTGCCGTCGCCGTCGTACGCCTCGTCCAGCCCCTCGGTCAGGTACTCCCAGAAATCCTTGGAGTACAGAGATTGTGCGATGCCGTTGGTGGCGGCGGTCTGGGTGAGCTGGCGCGGGAAGATGCCCGGGATCGGCTTCTTGTCGAGGTCGGCGAGGAGTTTGACGATGCGGTTCTTGACGTCCTGCGGGGTGTCGCCGATCGGACACTCGGTGACCTTCGAGGTGCAGTCGTCGGCGAAGTTGTCGAGCGCGTGCTGGAAGCCCCTGGCCTGGCCCAGCGCGTTCTGCTCGGGGGTATTGGTGGGGTCGACGACCGCGTCGAAGACGGCCCGTCCCACCTTCCTGGGGAACAGGTGGGCGTAGACGCCGCCGAGTTCGGTGCCGTAGGAGATGCCGAAGTAGTGCAGCTTGGTGTCGCCGAGGACCTGGCGCATCAGGTCCATGTCGCGGGCGGCGTCCGTGGTGCGCACATACGGCAGGATCGTCTTGGAGTTCTTCTCGCAGGCCGCGTTGAACCCCTTGGTCCGGTTCACCAGTTCGGCCCGCTCGGTGGCGTCGTCGGGCGTCGCGTCCTGCTGGAAGTACACGTCGAGCTGTGCGTCGGTCTTGCACTTGACGGGGGCGCTGCGGCCGACGCCGCGCGGGTCGAAGCTCACCAGGTCGTAGCGCGTGCGCAGCTTCGTGTAGTCCGAGGCGAAGGCGGGCAGCGTGGTGACGCCGCTGCCGCCGGGCCCGCCGAAGTTGAAGATGAGCGAGCCGATCCGCTGGGCCGGGTCGCCGCTCGCCCTGGCCCGGATGAGGGCGAGCCCGATGGTGTCGCCCTTCGGGTTGCTCCAGTCCAGGGGAGCCTCCAGGGTGGCGCATTGCCAGGGGCCGCTGCCCGGCAGCGGCGAGGGGGCGTTGCCGCCGCCCTCTGCCTGGGAGGGGGCCGGGCAGTCCTTCCAGTCCAGCTTCTGGGCCGACAGGTCCCCGGCCTTCGAGCCGCCGCCGCAGGCCACGAGCAGGGAGGGCAGCAGGACGGCGGCGGCCACGGTGGCGCGGATCCGGGAGGGCTTCATGATCCCATCCTGGGGCGACGCACGCCGGGGCGCTCGGGGCCGCGGGCCGTACGAGGTACGAGCCGACCTGTTGGCCGGGCCGCGTCCCGGCGTTCTCCCCGGCTTTCTAGAGGGAGCCCCGGCGGGAGAGGTGGTTGAAGGCCAGCCAGCCCGGCAGCACCGGCAGCCACAGCGTGAGCAGCCGGAACAGCAGCACGGCCGGTGCGGCGACCTCCTTGGGGAGCCCGACGGCGATCAGTCCGACGGTCAGCGTGGCCTCCACGGCGCCCACCCCGCCCGGAGTCGGCGCCGCGGAACCGAGGGCGTTGCCGGCCAGGAAGACGACGGCGACACTGGCGATGCTGAGCGAGGTGGACCCGTCGCCGAACGCGCGAATCGAGGCGTCCAGGCACATCACGAAGCAGGCGGTGAGCAGCAGCATCCCGCCGATGCCCGTGACCAGCTTCTGCGGGCGCTGCAACACGTCGAGCATGCGCGGCACGACGCCCGCGAACAGCGACCTCACGCGCGTGACGACGAATTTTCGCAGGAACGGCACCGAGGTCACCACGAGGACGAGCACCGCCACCGTCAGCAGGCCCGCGATGACCGTCCGGGACGGGGACAGCGACGGGGTCTTCTCGGTGCCGGTCAGATAGCCGAAGGACAGCAGCATCAGAATGTGGCAGCCGAGCCCGAACAACTGCGACGCGCCGACGCTCGCCACCGCGAGCCCTGGGCGCACGCCGGCGCGCTGCAGAAAGCGTGTGTTGAGGGCCACACCGCCGACCGCGGCCGGCGCCACGATCTTCACGAACGACCCGGCGACCTGCGCGCCCACGGTCCGCAGGAACGGCACGCGCTCGGGCACGAAGCCCAGGAGCGCCATCGCGGCGGCGACGTAACTGAGCGCCGAGAACAGCACCGCCGCCGCGACCCAGCCCCACTGGGCCTGCGCGAAGAGCGTGCCGAACTCGATGTGCGTGAGCTGTGTCAGCAGGTAGTACGCGCCGATGGCGCCCGCGATGAAGCTGATCAGCGTGCGTGGCCGGACCCGTTCCAGCCGGGCCGGCTCCACCGGTGCCTGCGGCCTGATGCGCAGCACCTCGTGCCGGATCTGGGTGAGCAGATCGTCTTCGCGGGCCTCCTCCAGGGCCTCGTCGATGGCCCGTTTCTCGGCCCGCTGCTCGGCGCGCACCGTCTTCTTGTCGGGCTTTTCCAGGGTGGTCCCGGTGTCATCCGGGACCACCTCCAGACGGGTCTGCTTGTCCTGCCGGGAGGCCTCCAGGACCGCCTCGCGCTCGCGCTGCGCCCGCTCGCGGGCCAGTTTGCGCAGCGTCGCGCGCGTGGAGCGGGTCAGCGCGATGGGCTGGAGCATCGGCAGACAGTCGGCGACCGCGTCGGGGCCGAGGACGCCGACCGCGGAGGCCACCGCCCGCTCGGCACCCACCCGCAGTCCGAGCGTGGTCACGAGCTGGGCGACATCCATGCGCAGCAGCAGATCTCCGGCCGCGATCTCGCCGCCGCGCAGATCGGTGAGGATCACCGAACCGGACCGATCCACCAGGATGGCGTCGCCCGCGAGCCTGCGGTGCGCGATGCGTCGCGACTGCAATGCCTGCACCTGGTGCCAGGTGTGGCGCAGCAGCTCGTCGGTGATCTCCTCGTCGGCCAGTGAGTCGAGCGTGCGCCCGCCGGTGTGCTCGTAGACGAGCATGACGGCGTCCGGGCCCAGCTCGGAGGTCGCGATCAGTTTGGGCGCGTTGGCGCCTGCCGCGATGGCGGCGTACGCCAGCAGCGCCTCCTGCTCCAGTGCCTGGCGCAGCGACTGCAGGCTGGAGCGGGTGGCGAAGCCGCGCAGGGTCAGATTGCGCCACGCCCGGTAGAAGAAGCCCTGGGCCTGCTGCTCCCGGTCGACGACGGTGACGTCCAGGGGCGGACCGTCCTCCAGGGTCACGAAGTAGCGCCGTCCGCGGTCGCCGTTCTCGGTGTCCGCGGCCTCCTCCCGGGCGGCGGAGACCGGATGGAAGCCGACGTGGCGCAGGCCCGCCATCAGCGTGCGCCCGGTCGGGCGGACATTCGGGGAGCCGACCGCGTACAGCGTCCCGTAGGCCACGGTCCAGCCGATCAGCACCGTCAGGATGATCGAGAACGGCGTCGTGTAGCCGGTGACGAGCATGGAGAACGCGTCGAGCAGCAGCACGATCCACAGCACGGCGCGCCAGCGCGGTCTGCGGGACATGCCGACGGCCGTCATGTACGCGATGACGGGGGCCAGATAGCCGTGCACCGGGTCGGTCAGGGCGTGGATGTCGCCGGGGGAGGGCTGGGTGAGCGCTTCCTGGATCGAGTTCGGAGCGGCCCTGGCGACCCATAGGTCGGTGGCGAGCGTCACCCCGTGCGCGAGGACCGCCGCCAGGACGCCGTCGGCGATGCGCAGCCCGTCCCGCTTGATCAGCCGCTCGATCGCGAACGCGACCGGCACCAGGAGGATGGCGATGCTCGACGCCAGCCCCGCGATCTTGATCAGCAGGTCCGGAGCCTGGCCGGTGCCCTTGTTGATGTCCTGTTCCAGGCCCGAGGTGGTGCCGTGGGCGAAGGCGGCGATGGCCAGGAGCACCGCGATCGCGAGCACGCCCACCAGGAGGCGCATCAGGTCGGAGGGCCGGTGCACGCGCGCGGGGAGCAGGGGTTCGTCGCCCTCGACCTCGTCGGCGTGGGCGTCGTCCGGGCAGTCGGCGAGGTGCGCGGCGCCGGTGCCGTTGTCCGCCTCGGCGGGGCTCGTGCCGTGCGTCTGGGCGGCGTCCGGGCGCGCCCCGGCGTCGGAGGTGCCCTCCGCGCCCTCGGCGTGCACGCCCTGCTGCTTCATGGTCTCTTCTTGGTCTCGTATCACCGGTCACCGCCCGCACGATGGTGGCATGACCCTCCGACACACAGGGTCATCAGGGTGCACATGCGGGGGCGCACAGTGTGCCGGAAACGCCGCCGCAGGGCGAGGGGCGGGCATGACGCCGCTCGCGCCGCGTTGTCGGTGGGGTGGGGCAGGATGGGGCGAATGAGCGAGGAGAGCCTTCCGGAGGAGGCGGGTGCGCAGGGGCACGCGGACGCGCTGCCGGAGTATGCCGAGCGGGTCCTCGACGTCGCCGAACGGATCCCGCCCGGGCGGGTCATGACGTATGGGGACGTCGCCGAGTGGCTGGCGGAGGGCGGCCCGCGCCAGGTCGGCCGGGTGATGGCCCTCTACGGGGGAGCCGTGCCGTGGTGGCGCGTCGTGCGGGCCGACGGGCTGCTGCTCCCGGGCCACGAACTGCGCGCGCTCGGCCACTACCGCGCGGAGGGCACACCACTGAAGGAGGCGGGCAGGGCCGCCGAGGGCCACCTGCCGCGGCTCGACATGAGACGAGCCCGGTGGGACGGCGGCGAGAGCGCACAGGGTCACACCTGACAGCTTCCGCCATCGAGGGCCCATTGGGGGAACCCATGGCCCGTTCGGGGGACACCGGGGACTTCCGTGACATGACGTACGTTCGTGGGTTATGGGGCTCATGCGCCGTGGGAGGCGCGTGAGAAGAAGCGGAAGTCCTGCTTCCGTACCTCGCGTCGGCGTAGCGTCGGCTGCGCGTGTCCCCCTCACCCCGCAGCCACCACCCTGCACGCGGGGCAGCCAGACGAGTACGAGCACCAGGACCGGCGAACCACGTGAGCTCCTCCTCCACCACCAGACACCTGCCGCACCAAGAGATGCGGCAGGGGAGCCGTGGCGCCTACCGACTGGTCCGCACCCCGCCGGCCGAGCCGGATCCCCTTCGTCTGGACGCCGCGCAGCGCGCGGTGGTTGACCACCGGTCCGGACCCCTGCTGGTCCTCGCGGGTCCCGGCACCGGCAAGACCACCACGCTGGTGGAGTCCGTGGCCGCGCGGATCGCCCGCGGCGCGGACCCCGAGCGGATCCTGGTGCTGACCTTCAGCCGCAGGGCCGCGCTCGAACTGCGCGATCGCATGGCCCGGCGGGTGGGCGCGGCCCGCGCACCCCGCGCGACCACCTTCCACTCGTACGCCTACGCCTTGGTCCGCGCCCACCAGGACAGCGACCTGTTCGTGCAGCCGCTGCGGCTGCTGTCCGGCCCCGAGCAGGATGTGACCGTCCGCGAGCTGCTGGCGGGCCAGCCGGACCTGGAGCGGCTCGGCCTCGCCCATGTGCGCTGGCCGGACGAACTGCGCGCCTGCCTGACCACCCGGGGCTTCGCCGACGAGGTCCGTGCCGTCCTCGCCCGCAGCCGGGAGCTGGGCCTCGGCCCGGCCACCCTGGACGCCTTCGCACGCCGCATCGGCCGCCCCGACTGGCGGGCCGCCGCGGCCTTCCTCGCCGAATACCTCGATGTGCTCGACCAGCAGGGCGTCCTCGACTACGCGGAACTCGTCCACCGCGCGGTGCTGCTGGCCGACCGGCCCGAGGCCGCCGCCCGCCTCGCGGCCCGGTACGACGCCGTGTACGTCGACGAGTACCAGGACACCGACCCGGCCCAGGTGCGCCTGCTGCACGCCCTCGCCGGCGGCGGCCGCACCCTGGTCGCCTTCGGCGACCCCGACCAGTCGATCTACGCCTTCCGGGGCGCCGACGTCAACGGCATCCTGGACTTCCCGGCGGCCTTCCCGCGCGGGGACGGCCGCCCGGCCCCCGTCGAGGTGCTGCGGACCGCACGCCGCTCCGGGGCCGCCCTGCTGGCCGCCACCCGGCTGCTGACCCAGCGCATGCCCCTGACCCGCCTACCGGCCGACAAGGTGCGCGCCCACCGTGAACTCGCCCCGGTGCGCGACACCGGCCGCGTCGAGGTCTGCACGTACCCCACGGCCGGCACCGAGCTGGACAACATCGCCGACATCCTGCGCAGGGCACACCTGGAGGACGGCGTGCCCTGGCACGAGATGGCGGTCCTGGTGCGTGCCGGATCCCGCACCATCCCCACCGTCCGCCGGGCCCTCACCTCGGCCGGCGTGCCCCTGGACATCGACGGCGACGACCTGCCGCTGCGCCACGAACCGGCGGTCGCACCGCTGCTGACGGCGCTCCGGGCGGTGGCCACGGCAGAGGCGGCGCGGGCGGCCGAAGAAGGCGCGCGGCAGGACGAGCAGCCCCGTGACGGCGAGGCCCCCGACGAGGGGGCGCCCGGGGAGGAGCCCCGCGTGGGGACCTCCGGGGAGCGGGCCCTTGCAGAGCGGCGCTCCGGGGACGCCGTCGAGCCCGCCCGGCAGGAGACCTCCTGGCTCGACACCGAGACCGCGCTGACCCTGCTCGTCTCACCGCTGGCCGGCATGGACGCCGCCGATCTGCGCCGGCTCGGCCGGGCCCTGCGCGAGGAGGAGAGGACGGCGGGCAACCCGCTGCCGCCGCCCTCGGACGTGCTGCTCGCGCGGGCGCTCGCCGAGCCCGAACGGCTGGTCGCGCACGACCCGGCGTACGCCCGGGGAGCCCAGCGACTCGGCGCGTTGCTGAGGAAGGCCCGACAGCGCCTCGCGAGCGGCGGCACCGCCGAGGAGGCGCTGTGGGCCCTGTGGGAGGGCACGCCCTGGCCCGGTCGCCTGGCACGGGCCGCCCGGCGCGGCGGAGCGGCCGGCCGCAACGCCGACCGCGACCTCGACGCCGTGTGCGCCCTGTTCGCGACCGCCGCGCGGGCGGAGGAGCGCACCGGGGGCCGCGGCGCCCTCAACTTCCTGGAGGAGATCGAAGCCGAGGACATCGCCGCGGACACGCTCGCCGTTCGCGCCGTGCGCCCCGACGCCGTCCGGCTGATGACCGCCCACCGCGCCAAGGGCCTGGAGTGGCACCTGGTCGTCGTGGCCGGCGTCCAGGAGGGCCTGTGGCCGGACCTGCGCCGCCGCGGCTCACTCCTGGAGGCCGACCGCATCGGCCGCGACGGGCTCGCCGAACCCCTCACCCCCGGGGCGCTGCTCGCCGAGGAGCGCCGCCTGTTCTACGTGGCCGCCACGCGCGCGCGTGAACGTCTCGTCGTGACCGCGGTGAAGGCGCCCGCGGACGACGGCGACCGGCCGTCCCGATTCCTCACCGAGCTGGGCGTCGACCCGCAGGACGTCACCGGTCGCCCGCGCCGTCCCCTGTCGGTGGCCGCGCTGGTCGCCGAGCTGCGCGCCACCACGGTCGACCCGCGCGCGTCCGCCGCGCTGCGGGAGGCCGCCGCCCGTCGCCTGGCCCGGCTCGCCGCGCTCGGCGACGAGGAAGGCCGCCCCCTCGTCCCGTCGGCGCACCCCGACCGCTGGTGGGGCATGTACGAGCCGACCGCGAGCAGGGTGCCGCTGCGCGACCGCGACCAGCCCGTCGTGCTGTCCGGCAGTGCCCTCGACCAACTCGCCAACACCTGCGCCCTCCAGTGGTTCCTCGGCCGCGAGGTGAAGGCCGACGCACCGGCCACCACCGCCCAGGGCTTCGGCAACGTCGTGCACGTCCTCGCCGACGAGGTCGCCTCCGGACGCACCCCCGCCGACCTCGACGTCCTGATGGAGCGCCTGGAGTCGGTGTGGAACGCGCTCGCCTTCGACGCGCCCTGGAAGTCGGCGCAGGAGAAGGAGAACGCGCGCGTGGCACTCGAACGCTTCCTGACGTGGCACGTCGACTCCAACGGCGCCCGCGCGGGGCGCAAGCCGGTGACCAGCGAGCACGACTTCGACGTCAGCCTCGAAGCGGGCGACTACGAAGTGCGCATCCGCGGCCAGATGGACCGTGTGGAGACGGACGGTGAGGGACGCGCGTACGTGGTCGACTTCAAGACGGGCAAGCAGGCGCCCAGCACGGCCGAGGTGGCCCGCCACCCCCAGCTGGCCGTCTACCAGCTGGCCGTCCGCGAGGGCGCCGTGGACGACGCCTTCGACGGCACGCGCCCCGAACCCGGCGGTGCCGAACTCGTCCACCTGCGCCAGGGCGCGCCCAAGCGGGACGGCGGCGACAGCCTGCCCAAGGTGCAGGCCCAGGACCCTCTGGAGGGCGAGTGGATCGGCGAACTGCTCGCCACCGCCGCGGGCAAGGTGCTCGACGAGCGGTTCACGCCGACCACCGGACAGCACTGCGCCCACTGCGCGTTCCGGGCGTCGTGCAGCGCGCGGCCCGAAGGACGGCACGTGGTCGAGTGACCCGCGCCGCCTGCCGCCGCGCCGTTCCGCGACGACCACCGCTGTGACCCGCCCCACCACCCGGGCCCTCCCGCGGCGCCGGGACCGACCCGCGACGCCCGTGCCGGCCGCCGGCGCCCGTACCGATCCGCGGCGCCCGGGCGACCGATCCGCGCCCCTTCCGACCCGGCCGCACGATCCGCCCCCGCAGCGGGACCCGGCACCGACTGTCAGTGCCCGCCGATAGCCTCTGCGACATGCCCGCCCGTATCACCGATCCCGAGCAGCTCAAGGAGCTGCTCGGCATCCCGTTCACCCCGGAGCAGACGGCCTGCATCACCGCGCCGCCCGCCCCGCAGGTGATCGTGGCCGGAGCCGGGTCGGGCAAGACCACGGTCATGGCGGCCCGCGTGGTCTGGCTCGTGGGCACCGGCCAGGTCGCCCCCGAGCAGGTCCTCGGCCTGACCTTCACCAACAAGGCCGCCGGGGAACTCGCCGACCGCGTTCGCAAGGCGCTCGTCAAGGCCGGCGTCACCGACCCCGACACCATCGACCCGGACCACCCGCCGGGGGAGCCGGTCATCTCCACGTACCACGCCTTCGCGGGCCGCCTGCTGACCGACCACGGCCTGCGCATCGGGCTGGAACCGACGTCCCGGCTGCTCGCCGACGCCACCCGCTACCAGCTCGCCGCGCGCGTGCTGCGCGAGGCCCCCGGCCCCTACCCGGCGCTCACCCGCTCCTTCGCCGACCTGGTCAGCGACCTGCTCGCGCTCGACGCCGAACTCGCCGAGCACCTCGTACGCCCCGAGGACCTGCGCACCTGGGACGCCGGGCTGTTGCACACCCTGGAGGGCGCCAAACTCACCAACGCCGACCTGCGCAAGGTCCCCGAGACGGCCGCGGCACGCCGCGAACTCGCCGGGGTGGTGCTGCGCTACCGGGCCGTGAAACGCGACCGCGACCTGCTCGACTTCGGCGACCAGATCGCCCTGTCAGCCGCCCTCGCCGAGATCCCCGACGTCGGCCGCGCCCTGCGCGAGGAGTTCCGCGTGGTGCTCCTCGACGAGTACCAGGACACCTCGGTCGCCCAGCGCGTCCTGCTGGCCGGTCTGTTCGGCGGCGGCACCGGCCACCCCGTGACCGCCGTCGGCGACCCCTGCCAGGCGATCTACGGCTGGCGCGGCGCCTCCGTCGCGAACCTGGACGACTTCCCCGAGCACTTCGCACACGCCGACGGCCGTCCCGCCACCCGCCAGGCGCTCAGCGAGAACCGCCGCAGCGGCGGCCGTCTCCTCGACCTCGCCAACGGCCTCGCCGAGCCCCTGCGCGCACTGCACGCGGGCGTGGAGGCCCTGCGCCCGGCCCCCGGAGCCGAGCGCGACGGCACGGTCCGCTGCGCCCTGCTGCGCACCCACGCCGAGGAGATCGCGTGGATCGCCGACTCCGTCGCCCACCTCGTGCACACCGGGACGGCACCCGGCGAGATCGCCGTCCTGTGCCGTACGGCGACCGACTTCGCGGAGATCCAGGGCGCGCTCGTCGCCCGCGACATCCCCGTCGAGGTGGTCGGCCTGTCCGGGCTGCTGCACCTGCCCGAGGTCGCCGACCTCGTCGCCGTCTGCGAAGTCCTCCAGGACCCCGGCGCCAACGCCTCCCTGGTCCGCCTGCTGACCGGCCCCCGCTGGCGCATCGGCGCCCGCGACCTCGCCCTGCTGGGGCGGCGCGCCCGCCTCCTCGTGTCCCACGCGCGCGTGGCCGCCGACGACGACCCCGACCGCAGGCTCGCCGAGGCCGTCGAGGGGGTCGACCCGTCCGAGGTGATATCGCTCGCGGACGCCCTCGACACATTCCTGGAGTCCCCTATCGACGCGGACGGCGCCGACGACGGGCTGCCCTTCTCCACGGACGCGCGCGTGCGCTTCGCCCGCCTCGCCACCGAACTGCGGGAACTGCGGCGCTCCCTGTCCGACCCGCTGATGGACGTCCTGCACCGCGTCCTCGCCGTGACCGGCCTCGAAGTGGAACTGTCCGCCTCCCCGCACGCCCTGGCGGCCCGCCGCCGCGAGACCCTGTCGAACTTCCTGGACGTCGCCGCCTCCTTCGCCGCCAACGAGAGCGAGGCCACCCTGCTCGCCTTCCTGGGCTTCCTGCGCACCGCGGCCCAGTACGAGAAGGGCCTCGACAACGCCCTCCCCGGAGGCGAGAACACCGTCAAGGTGCTCACCGCCCACAAGTCCAAGGGCCTGGAATGGGACGTCGTCGCCGTCCCCGGCCTGGTCACCGGGACCTTCCCCAGCGCCCAGGGCCGGGAGAAATGGACCTCGCAGGCCAAGGTGCTGCCGCACGCGCTGCGCGGCGACGCCGAGACCTTGCCCGACATCGCCGCCTGGGACGCGCGCGGCATGAAGGCCTTCCACGAGGCCATGAAGGACCACCAGCACACCGAGGAGCTACGCCTCGGCTACGTCACCTTCACCCGCCCCCGCTCCCTGCTCCTCGGCTCCGGTCACTGGTGGGGCCCCGCCCAGAAGAAGCCACGCGGCCCCTCCGACTTCCTGCGCGCGCTGCACGACCACTGCGCCGCCGGACACGGCGAGATCGAGGCGTGGGCGGACGAACCCGAGGAGGGCGAGGAGAACCCGGCCCTGCACGAGGCGACCGCCGACCGGGCCTGGCCGCTGCCCCTGGACGCCGCCGCCCTCGCCCGCCGCCGGGCCGCCGCCGAGACGGTCCTCGCCCACCTGGACGGCCTCTCCTCCCGCGTGGACGCCCATCCAGCGGCCGTCCACGACCCGGACGCCCCCGACGACCCGGACTGGCCCACGCCGCCCGACGACGACGCACCTCTCGACGCCGAGCCCTCCTACACCCGCCATGAGGACGAGCCGCAGTTCGCTCCGTACGAGGACGAGCCCCCGTTCACGGAGGACCCGGCCGACTGGGACTCGTGGGCCACCGACCGGCCGACGCTCCCGCACCAAGCGGGCGCACCCGTCCCGCCGACGCCTGCCCGCCCCCACCCCACGCAGCCCGGCCCCACCCAGCTCACCCCCGAAGAAGCCCGCGCCGTCGCCTCCTGGGACCGCGACCTCGATGCGCTCACCGGAGAGCTGCTGCGCGCGCGGGAGACCGTGACGGACGTCCCCCTGCCGGCCACGCTGACCGCGACCCAATTGCTGCGCCTCGCCGCCGACCCCGACGGGCTCGCACAGGAACTCGCACGCCCCATGCCGCGCCCCCCGCAACCGGCCGCGCGTCGAGGCACCCGGTTCCACGCCTGGGTAGAGGCCCGCTACGAAGCGTTGACGCTGCCGATGCTGGAACCGGAGGAACTGCCCGGCACCGAGGCCGAGATCGCCGACGAACGCGACCTCGAAGCCCTCAAAGAGGCCTTCGAACGCACCGAGTACGCACACCGCACGCCCTACCGCGTAGAGGTCCCCGTCCAGCTCGCCCTCGCCGGACGCCTCGTGCGCGGCCGGATCGACGCCGTCTACAAGCACGGCGACGGCGCCACGGCCACCTACGAGATCGTCGACTGGAAGACCGGCCGCGGGCACAGCGCCGACCCGCTCCAGCTGGCGGTGTACCGGATCGCCTGGGCCGAGCAGCAGGGCGTACCGCCCGAAGCCGTCACCGCCGCCTTCCTCTATGTACGCAGCGGTGAGGTCGAACGACCAGGCGGCCTGCCGGACCGGGCGGCGCTCGAAAGACTGCTCACCGGGGAGGCCCGGTGTGACGAACCGCCCGATCAGGAAGCCGTCGCGGGCCGATAGGCTCGATGGCATGAGCCAGACCCCGGACAGCGCCGTCCGCGCGTACATCGAGCAGCACCGCGCCGCCTTCCTCGACGACCTCGCCGCATGGCTGCGCATCCCCTCCGTGTCGGCCCAGCCCGACCACGCGCCCGACGTACGACGCAGCGCCGACTGGCTCGCCGCCGTGCTCATGGAGACCGGCTTCCCGACCACCGAGGTCTGGGAGACGCCGGGCGCCCCGGCCGTCTTCGCCGAGTGGCCCGCCGACGACCCCGAGGCACCCACGGTCCTCGTCTACGGCCACCACGACGTCCAGCCCGCCGCCCGCGAGGACGGCTGGGACAGCGATCCCTTCGTGCCCGTCGTACGGGACGGCCGGCTGTACGCGCGCGGGGCCGCCGACGACAAGGGCCAGGTGTTCTTCCACACACTCGGCGTCCGCGCCCACCTCGCCGTCACCGGCCGTACCGCCCCCGCCGTCCACCTCAAGCTGCTCATCGAGGGCGAGGAGGAATCCGGCTCCCCGCACTTCCGGGCCCTGGTCGAGGAGCACGCCGGACGGCTCGCCGCCGACGCCGTGATCGTCTCCGACACCGGCATGTGGTCCGCGGACACCCCCACCGTCTGCACCGGCATGCGCGGCCTCGCCGAGTGCGAGATCCGGCTGTACGGCCCCGACCAGGACATCCACTCCGGCTCGTTCGGCGGCGCCGTGCCCAACCCGGCCACCGCAGCAGCCCGCCTCGTCGCCGCCCTGCACGACGAGCACGCGCGCGTGGCGATCCCCGGCTTCTACGACGGCATCGTCGAACTCACCGACCGCGAGCGCGAACTCTTCGCCGAATTGCCCTTCGACGAGGAGCAGTGGCTGCGTACCGCCAAGTCGTACGCCGCCCACGGCGAGGCAGGACACACCACCCTGGAACGCATCTGGGCCCGCCCCACCGCCGAGGTCAACGGGATCGGCGGCGGCTACCAGGGCCCCGGCAGCAAGACGATCATCCCGGCCTCGGCGATGGTGAAGCTCTCCTTCCGGATGGTCGCGGGCCAGGACCCCGACCACATCGAGAAGGCCGTCCGCGCCTGGGCCGCCGACCAGGTGCCCGCCGGGATCCGCTGCGAGATCGACTTCGGCGCCGCCACGCGCCCGTGCCTGACCCCGCTGGACCACCCCGCCCTGCAGTCCGTCGTCCGCGCCATGGGCCGCGCCTTCGGCAGACCCGTCCGCTACACCCGCGAGGGCGGCTCCGGACCGGCCGCCGACCTCCAGGACGTCCTCGGTGCCCCGGTGCTGTTCCTGGGCATCTCCGTTCCCTCCGACGGCTGGCACGCCCCGAACGAGAAGGTCGAGCTCGACCTGCTGCTCAAGGGGGTCGAGACCAGCGCCCACCTGTGGGGCGACCTCGCGCAGAACTGGCGCCATGCGCCCTGATCCGGTGCCGCGCAGGGCGGCACCGCCCGCGCGGCACACTGGAAGGACCGCCCTGCCCGCCCCGTACCCGCCCGACCCGGTTCCCTCCCACCCCAGATCCCGCTGACCGCCGCCGAACCCGACCGTTCCACCGGGGGAGTTGGAAGCACCCGTGACCACCTGGACCGACCAGACCGCCGACCGACCCATCTCGCTCACCGCACCCAGTGGCATCGACCGCGCCGCCCACCACCGGCTCGACGAGGCCTGGCTCGCGGCGGCGTGGAGCCACCCCACGACCCGCTGCTTCGTGGTCTCCGGCGGCCAGGTCCTCATCGACGAGACGGCGGACGGCCGTACCGAACTCGTCATGACCCCGTCCTTCGAGGCCCCCCTCACCGAGGCGCACCGCTACTTCCTGGGCACCGACGAGGACGGCGTCAGCTACTTCGCGCTCCAGAAGGACTCCCTGCCCGGCCGCATCGACCAGTCCGCCCGTCCGGCCGGGCTGCGGGAGGCCGGTCTGCTCCTGTCACCGCGTGACGCCGGCCTGATGGTGCACGCGGTCGGCCTGGAGAACTGGCAGCGCACCCACCGCTTCTGTTCCCGCTGCGGGGAGCGCACGGTCATCGCAGCCGCCGGCCACATCCGCCGCTGCCCGGCCTGCGGCGCCGAGCACTACCCGCGCACCGACCCCGCCGTGATCATGGCGGTCACCGACGACGAGGACCGCATTCTGCTCGGCCGCCAGGTCCACTGGCCCGAGGGCCGCTTCTCGACGCTCGCCGGTTTCGTCGAACCCGGCGAGTCCATCGAGCAGTCGGTGCGCCGCGAGGTCTTCGAGGAGGCAGGCGTCACCATCGGCCGGGTCGAGTACGTCGCCAGCCAGCCCTGGCCGTTCCCGTCCAGCCTCATGCTGGGGTTCATGGCCCACGCCACCACGACCGACATCGAGGTCGACGGCGACGAGATCCACGAGGCCCGCTGGTTCTCCCGGGACGAGCTGCGGGCCGCCTTCGAGTCCGGCGAGGTACAGCCGCCGTACGGCATCTCCATCGCCGCCCGCCTCATCGAACTCTGGTACGGCAAGCCGCTGCCGACCCGCAGCTTCGTCTGAGGACCGGGGACGGGGCCGGAAACGGCGAAGGGGTGGCGGTCCCGTCAGGACCGCCACCCCTTCGCGTGAGCGGACCGCTCAGACGCCGACCTTCTGCTTCACCTGCGCCAACGACGGGTTCGTCAGCGTCGAACCGTCGGCGAAGAGCACGGTGGGCACCGTCTGGTTGCCGTTGTTCGCCTTCTCCACGAACGCGGCCGACTCGGGGTCCTGCTCGATGTTGATCTCGGTGTACGCGATGCCTTCCCGGTCCATCTGGCTCTTCAGCCGACGGCAGTATCCGCACCACGTCGTGCTGTACATCGTCACAGTGCCCTGCATCTCGCTCGCGCTCCTCTGGCAGCTCGGGGAAGGTCGTCCTGTGGGGAACGTACGCCACCGGCCCCGCCATTCCCGCCGGGGGTATGCCGGGGGTACAGGGAGCGGGTGCGGCCCGCCGCCCGGGCGATGCGCCTGCGTCAGCCCTGATGTACCGCACGCCTGACGTATTAGTACGACTGCAAGGGGCTCCCTGTGGACAACCGCCACAGCCGTCCCGGGCGACCTGGCAGCATGGCCGTGTGACAGCAGCAACGCATTCCACCCTCTTCCCGCAGGTACCGGACTCGGCCGACGCGGTGCTCGAAGGGCTCGACCCCGAGCAGCGCGAGGTGGCCACCGCCCTGCACGGCCCGGTGTGCGTGCTGGCCGGGGCCGGCACGGGCAAGACGCGGGCGATCACCCATCGCATCGCCTACGGCGTGCGTGCGGGCATCCTCCAGCCGTCCAGCGTGCTCGCCGTCACCTTCACCAACCGCGCCGCCGGCGAGATGCGCGGCCGGCTGCGCCAGCTCGGCGCGCAGGGGGTCCAGGCCCGCACCTTCCACTCCGCCGCGCTCCGCCAGCTCCAGTACTTCTGGCCGAAGGCGGTCGGCGGTGCCATGCCCCGGCTCGTCGACCGCAAGATCCAGCTCGTCGCGGACGCGGCCGCCGCCTGCCGCATCCGCCTCGACCGCGGCGAGTTGCGCGACGTCACCGCCGAGATCGAGTGGTCCAAGGTCACCCAGACCGTCCCCGCCGACTATCCGCTCGCCGTCGTGAAGGCCGGCCGTGAGACCCCCCGCGACGCGGCCGAGGTCGCCCAGCTCTACTCCGTGTACGAGGACCTCAAGCGCAGCCGCTCGGTCATCGACTTCGAGGACGTCCTGCTGCTGACGGTCGCGATCCTCCAGGACCGGCACGACATCGCCGAGCAGGTCCGCGTCCAGTACCAGCACTTCGTCGTCGACGAGTACCAGGACGTCAGCCCCCTTCAGCAGCGGCTGCTGGAGCTGTGGCTCGGCGACCGGGACAGCCTGTGCGTCGTCGGCGACGCCAGCCAGACGATCTACTCCTTCACCGGCGCGACCCCCGATCACCTCCTCGACTTCCGCATCCGCCACCCCGGCGCCACCGTCGTCAAACTGGTCCGCGACTACCGCTCCACCCCCCAGGTGGTCCACCTCGCCAACGGGCTGCTCGCCCAGGCCCGCGGGCGGGCCGCCGACCACCGCCTGGAGCTGGTCTCCCAGCGCGCCGCGGGCCCCGAGCCCGTCTACACCGAGTACGTGGACGAGCCCGCCGAGGCCGAGGGCGCCGCCCGCCGGATCCGCGAACTCATCGACGCCGGTGTCCCGGCCGCCGAGATCGCGATCCTGTTCCGCACGAACTCCCAGTCCGAGACCTACGAGCAGGCCCTCGCCGACGCCGGGGTGCCCTACCAACTGCGCGGCGCCGAGCGTTTCTTCGACCGCCCCGAGGTGCGCAAGGCGGGCATCGCCCTGCGCGGCGCGGCCCGCTTCGGCGGCAACGACGCGCTGCTGGACGATGCCGTGGACCTGCCCTCCCAGGTGCGCGCGGTCCTGTCGGGGGAGGGCTGGAGCCCCGAGCCCCCGGCGGGTTCGGGCGCGGTCCGGGAGCGCTGGGAATCACTGGCGGCGCTGGTCGGTCTGGCGCAGGACTTCGCCGCCGCCAGAGCAGGCGCCACGCTGGGCGACTTCGTCGCGGAGCTCGACGAACGGGCGAACGCCCAGCACGCCCCCACCGTCCAGGGCGTCACCCTCGCCTCGCTGCATTCGGCCAAGGGCCTGGAGTGGGACGTCGTCTTCCTGGTCGGCGTCGCCGAGGGCATGGTGCCGATCACCTACGCGAAGACCGACGAGCAGATCGAGGAGGAACGCCGGCTCCTGTATGTGGGTGTGACCCGGGCCCGGGAGCGGCTGCATGTCTCCTGGTCCCTCGCCCGGTCCCCGGGCGGTCGTCCGAGCCGTCGGCCGAGCCGCTTCCTCGACGGACTGCGCCCCGGTTCCGCGGCCACGGTCGGGCGTTGGGCCGGCGGTGCCGCGGGCGGCATCGAACGGGGCCGGCCGGCGGGCGGCACGGCCGCGCCCCGGCGTACCCAGCGCACCCCGGCCCGGTGCCGGGTCTGCGGC
Source organism: Streptomyces sp. NPDC004629 (assembly GCF_042873595.1). NCBI lineage: Bacteria > Bacillati > Actinomycetota > Actinomycetes > Kitasatosporales > Streptomycetaceae > Streptomyces > Streptomyces sp. NPDC004629. The sequence continues at coordinate 601,248 of NZ_JBIALO010000001.1, forward strand.
CGTACGCTCACCGACGCCGGTGAGATGAAACTGATGCGCTGTGACGACTGCCCCTCCGACATGGACGAGGGAATCTACGAGCGACTGCGTGAGTGGCGGGCGGAGCAGGCGCTGCGCTCGGGCCAGCCGGACTTCTGTGTGTTCACCGACAAGACCCTGATGGCGATCGCCGAGTCCGTGCCCGAGGACTATCCCGAGCTGTCCCGGATCCCCGGGGTCCCGGCCCGCAAGCTCAAGCTCTACGGGGCCGCCGTTCTGGCCATCTGCGCAGGCGGCAGCGGCGCGGGAGACGACGAGGGCGACTGATGCGAACTCGTCGAAAAAATAGTTTGCGCATGGCCCGGCGATCCCCATAGGTTCTAGACACGGAAACAGCGGCCTTCTCGGAGGCACTGATTCCGTGTTCTACTTGCATATCCGATGGGACCGGCTCACCCCGGTCCCCGAGACGCCGAGAGGAGGCGAGTCCAGTGATCAGCATCAACACCAGCACCAGCACCAGCGCCGGTTTCATGAACGCGGCCAAACTGCGCGATCGCGCGACCGTCTCCCCGTGCATGTTCGGCGCCTCGAACACGGGCACCGGTGTGTCCGGCATTCGTGCCGTGCGTCCGGCGTCCTCCGTGTCTCTCGCGGGTCTTCCCGTGCGTGAGCGCGATGAGCGACCGACCAAGGCACTGGAAGCAGTAGTGGCACAGGCGCAGGCCTATGCCTTTGCGGCAGCCGGTGCCGGATTCCGGAAGCAGACGACGCAGCACCACCTGATGTGGGCCTTCCGTGGGCCAAAACCCTGGAGTGATCCAGCCTGATCGCCGATCAGGCCGGCGCCTTCAGGGCCGCGGAACCCCATCCGGGATCCGCGGCCCTTCTGTTTTCCCCGAACGGGGACGACGGAGCGAAGGGGCCTCGGGACAAGAAAGAACCCGGTACCAAGCCGACACCCGGTCAACAGGCCGGACCGACCAGACGAGGAAGACGAACCGTGCAACTCGAAGCGCACGCCCCGTCCGTACCGCCTTCCGACACGATCCCCCCGCCCGTCCCCACGGAGGACTCCACCTTGACCCCGCTCACCCCGCTCACCGCGCTCGACGACGCCATCGAGAACCTCGGCGTGCCCGTCCCCTGCCGTTCCTACGACCCGGAGGTCTTCTTCGCGGAGTCGCCGGCGGACGTCGAGTACGCCAAGTCCCTCTGCCGGACCTGCCCGCTGATCGAGGCATGCCTCGCCGGCGCCAGGGAACGGCGTGAGCCCTGGGGCGTCTGGGGTGGCGAGCTGTTCGTCCAGGGGGTTGTCGTCGCCCGGAAGCGGCCGCGTGGCCGCCCGCGCAAGAACCCGGTCACAGCATGAACATCCCAGGAACCATCGACCGCCCCCTCACGCACGACCCCAAGAAGCAGGCCCCGATGAAGCCGTCCACCAACGAGCCCGAAGGCTCCGCGACCCCAGACTTCACCACCACCGGCGCGATCGACTCGCGTCAGAACAGGACCCGAGAGATGCAACTCATCCCAGAAGCCCTGGCTCGTGCGCATATGCACGACCGGCTGCACGAGGCCGAACGGGAGCGCCAGGCGGTACGCCTGGCGACCGCCCGCCGGATGCAGCGCCGGGCCGAGCGCGCGTCGAGGCGTGCCCGCCGTGCGCTCGCCATGGCGCTCATGCAGTAGCCGATCACACCGGAAGCGGTGGCCCCCGGCCTCGGGGGCGAAACCTTCCCGCGGGGGCAGGTCCGTCCGAACGGACCGGCCCCCGCGGTGCGTTGTCGGGCCGAAACCGGGCCGCGGAGATATCGTCGCCGAGTGACGAGTCCTTCCGGAGACGGTGACCACGACGGCCCCGCCGCGCGGCAGCGCCCCCTAGTGTGCGCCCGCTGCCGCACCCCCTCCGCGGCCCCTCAGCCCGCGACCTGGACCTGTTCCGTGGAGAACGGCGTCCGTCAGTACTTCTGCGACGGCTGCTCCAGAGAGAACCTCAGGGCGATCGAGGGGCGGCTGGACTCGGCCTGGTGGTGACGGGGCTCACGCCTGCGCCGCCGGTTCCTGCGCGGTCAGGCTCTCCTCCTCGGGGAGGAATCCCGGAAGCCACTCCTCCAGTTCCTCCCGCAGTCGCACCGTTGCGCCCAGTTGGCACAGGACGCCGATGGTGCTCAGGGTCACCCGGTGGATCAGCAGGTAGGCCGGGGGCAGGTTGAGCTGCTTGCCCAGCTGGTAGGCAGGGGAGCGGGGGTCGGCGATACGGGCGGCCTGGCTGCGCATCCAGGTACGGGTGAACGTGAACTCGTCGACCCGGGCCGGCTCGATGATCGGCAGGAGGTAGTCGAGAACGGCGTCGGGGTCCAGTTCTATGGAGTCCTTGACGAAGCCCTCGGCGCGGAGCATTTCGTAGACCGCGACGGCCTCGCCGTCCAGAGTCATGCGCAGGGCGTCGCCGATCGGCGACGGCAGGCCGCCGGGGAGGCGGTCGACGGTGCCGAAGTCCAGGACGCCCAGGCGCCAGTCGCCCTCGCCGTCCGGCTCGCCGGGCAGCAGCCGGAAGTTGCCCGGGTGCGGGTCGGCGTGCAGGAGACCGGTGCGGGCCGGACCCGAGAACAGGAAGCGGGCCAGAAGCTGGCCGGCCCGGTCCCGCTGTTCCTGCGTGCCGCCGGTGATCACCTCCGAGAGCGGGATTCCGTCGATCCACTCGGTGACCAGTACCTGGTCGCACTGGTGCACCACGGCCGGGACCAGCACATCGGGGTCGTCCGCGAACTCCTCGGCGTGTGCCTGCTGGGCCTGGGCCTCCAGGCCGTAGTCCAGTTCCTCGGAGACGCGGTCCCGCAGCTCGGCGATCAGCGGCTTGACGTCCATGCCGGGGATGAGCGGCCCCAACAGACGGGCGAAACGGCTCAATTGCCCCAGATCGGAAAGCAGTGCCTCGCCGGCCCCCGGGTACTGCACCTTGACCGCCACGTCGCGGCCGTCGTGCCACACCGCCCGGTGCACCTGGCCGATCGACGCAGCCGCGGCCGGCTTGTCCTCGAACTCCAGGAACAGCTCCCGCCAGTCTGTCCCGAGCCGTTCCTCCAGCACCGAGTGCACGGTGCGGGTGGGCATCGGGGGCGCCGCCTCCTGGAGCCTGGTCAGGGCCGCGCGATAGGGGCCCGCGACCTCCTCGGGCAGCGCCGACTCGAAGACCGACAGGGCCTGCCCGAACTTCATCGCACCGCCCTTCAGCTCGCCGAGGACCTTGAACAACTGCTCGGCCGTGCGCTGTTGCAGTTCGCGGCCGACGATGTCCGCGGACTCGCCCACGATCCGCTTGCCCAGGCCCCAGGTCGCCCGGCCGGCGAAGCCGAGCGGGAGCGCGGCGAGCTTGGCGGTCCGGGTGACCGCCTTCCGGGGAAGATCAGACATGCGCCCTCCAAGTCCCAGCCGGCCGCGAAGCGTCCGTGGTGCGTCGTCGTTGCGTCGACGGCCGTTGCACGGCCATTGTCTCGTGCGGCCGCCCGTCCGTGGAGGTGTGTTCTTCCTTACCTCTGCCTGCGGCCCCGCACGGGCACGCGGGATGGGGCGGGACAGGTCGCGCGTGCCACCGCAGGCCCGGCAGCGCGGCCTCCCAGCGCGCGCCCGTGCTCGACGGCGAACGCCCGTCGAGGAAGGCGAGCGCGTGCGCGGCCGCCAGCCCGGCGGCCGTGGCCGCCAGCGTCAGGTCGCAGGGGCCCACCGGGCGGGCCCGCCCGGAGCGCCACTGCGCGACCAGGCGGGGCCAGACCGGGTCCCGGTCCGCCCGGTCCCGGTGCAGACAGCCGGCACAGCCCGTCTCACCCGGCAGCACGAGGGGTCCGACGACCGCGGTTCCCTCCGCGACACCGCAGTGCAGATGAGGTGTCCCGGACGCCAGGAAGGGGTCGATGGCGCCCGGATCGGGGGCGTGCACGGCGACATCGTCCCGCGGCGCGAGGATCACCAGGCAGAAGCCGGGGTCGTCGGCCGGGGGCGGACCGGCGCGGGCACGGCGGCGCGGGCGGTCCGGTGCCGCCCGGCGGACGGCCTGGCGTGCGGCCTCGTCCCTGCGCTCGCCGACCGACTCGGCGGGCAGCCCGCCCGGGGCGACGTCCCATGGCTCGACCTGGCCGCCGTCGCGCACGTCGACCTCGCCGACCCCCGCGCCCGACAGCAGCGAGGCCAGGACGGCGCCGACCCGGCCCGCGCCCCTCACCTGCACGCGCAGAGCACGGCGGGCCGCCAGCCGGTCGATCGCCTCGCCCGGTTCGGAGGTGGTCAGGGACAGGGAGGCCAGATCGGGGCGCAGCCGGTCGAGGATCTCCTTGTGCTCGCGCAGGGCGGCGCCCGCGGGGCCGCCGCCGCGCGCGTCGTCGAGCAGCCCGGCCCCGGCCAGCCCGCGGACCAGGGCGTCGACATGGCCGTCGGGCAGGTCCATCCGGTGCCCCTCGTCGCGCAGGAGCGGCAGTCCCCGGGTGCCGTTGAGCAGTTCCAGGAAGCTGCCTGTCGCCGTGTCGATCGGACCGAGCGTCAGCGCATGCGCCGGTGTCATGCCGAACTGCACGGTGTTGAGGTCGCGCCAGCCGCGCCGGAACGCGGGCTTCGTCATCGGATGCATATCTGTCCCCCGTCATTCGCTGCCATTCCCCGTACTTCACCGTAATCCTCCGTGACTCGCTTAAAACAGAAGCAATTCACGGCATATCGGTGATAGTCGACGGAATCGGTCGCGCTCCGCCGACGAGTGCCAGCATGCCCGGCCCGGCGAACCGGCGCCGAAAGTTGTCCACAGGCGGTGGATATTCGTCGTACAAATCAAACGCATGGTGGGGGAACGGCACTGAACCGTTCCGGACCCGGGACTTCCCCAGGGCCCAGCGGGTAACGTCGGGGCGTGCCCGCCGACCCACCGCACCGCGCCGGAACGCCACAGCGCAGCACGACGAGCCAGCCGCCGAGCGGCTCGGGGACGAGCGCGATCGAGGTCCGCAGGAGCGCCCGGCGACGCCGGACGGTCTCCGCGTACCGCGAGGGCGATCGCACCGTCGTGCTGATCCCCGCCCGGATGTCCGAGGCGGAGGAGCAGCGCTGGGTGACCGTCATGCTCGACAAACTGGCCGCCCAGGAGAGCAGGCGGGTGCTGGGCGACGCGGAACTGGCCGAGCGCGCCCGGCGGCTGTCGGAGCAGTACTTCGACGGCCGGGCCCGGCCCGCCTCCGTGCGCTGGGTCACCAATCAGAACACGCGCTGGGGTTCGTGCACCCCCGCCGAGGGCAGCATCCGGCTCTCGCACCGGTTGCAGGGCATGCCCGAGTATGTGATCGACTACGTGCTCTGCCATGAACTCGCGCATCTGCTGGTACCCGGGCACGGGCCGCGGTTCTGGCAGCTGCTGGAGTCCTACCCGCGGACCGAGCGGGCGCGCGGCTACCTCGAAGGGGTCGCCGCCGCGGACCGACTGCCCCATGCGCAGGACCCGCACGAGGAGTGATCCCTTCCCCGGGCGGAGCCTCCCGCGCCGCCGAGGACGTTGTGTACCGGGTCTGTACCGACTTCGTCCAATGTCGGGGTTTGCCGTTAGCCTGACGCGACGCACTCACATTCCGGATGGGGGACGGTCGTTACGCATGGCCAGGGAATTCCAACGGGGCCACAAGGCCAGGATCAGTGACCTCACCGCGGGCACGGACCTGTACGTAGGCGTGCAGATCTCGGGACCAGGACTGACCTTCGACATCAGCTGCTTCGGGCTCGACGCCGACGAGCGCCTCTCGGACGACCGGTACTTCGTCTTCTTCAACCAGCCGAAGTCCCCCGAGGAGTCCATCCAGTTGCTGGGTGCCCAGGCCGGTGACACGGAGTCCTTCCGGATCACGCTGGACCGGATCCCGCCGGGGATCCAGAAGCTGTCGTTCACGGCGACCATCGACGGCGCCGGGCAGATGTCCCAGATACAGCCCGGCTACCTCCGTATCGTCGCGGGCGGCGAGGAGGTGGCCCGGTACTCGTTCACAGGCTCGGAGTTCTCCACCGAACGGGCCGTGATGCTGGGCGACTTCTATCTGAAGGACGTGTGGCGCTTCGCGGCGGTCGGCCAGGGCTTCGACGGCGGTCTCGAAGCGCTGCTGAAGAACTTCGGCGGCGAGGTGGCGGAGGAGGCGCCCGAGGCGGCCGCGCAGCAGCCGCAGTCCGGCGCCGCTCCGGGCTTCGCCCCGCCCGCCCAGGCCGCCGCGCCGCCCGCGTTCGCCGCTCCACCCGCCCCCGCGCCCGCTCCACCCGCCCCCGCGCCCGCGCCTTCCGCGCCCGCCCCGGCGCCGGCTCCCGCTCCGCAGGGCTTCGCGCCCCCGCCCGGCGCCACACCGCCCGCGCCGCCCGCCCCGGCACCCGCCCCCAACGTGCACGCCGCGCCCACCGTCATCGCTCCCCTGGGCACGCCCCCCGGCGGCACGGTGCCGCCCCCGGCCCCCGCGCCCTACCCCCAGCCCCAGCCCCAGCCGTCGTACGGCGGCGGGCCCGGCGCCCCGAGCGCCCCGCCGCCTCCCGGATACGGCCAGCCCCCGGCCCCGCAGGCCCCGGCACCGCCCCCCGGCTACGGACAGCCGGTCCCGCCCCCCGGATACGGCCAGCAGCCGCCGCTCGGACAGGCCCTGGGCCAGCCGCCCGCCGGCTACGGCGTGCCGCAGGGCGCGCCCCAGGGCGGCGCCGGTGTGACCGCGGCGCTGCAACTGTTCAAGGAAACGCCCACCGGGCAGCGCTGGACCCAGCAGAACAGCAAGCTCATCCGGGTCGACCTCGGCATCGGCGGCCAGCCCGTGCTGGCCCGGCAGGGCAGCATGGTGCTCTACCAGGGCAAGGTCGACTTCAGCTACAAGGGCGCGGGCGTGATGGGCCGGATCGTGGGCAACGCCACCGGCCAGGAGATGCAGCTGATGCGCTGCACCGGCCAGGGCCAGGTGTTCCTCGCGGAGGAGGCCACGCATCTGCACCCCGTGGAACTCCAGGGCGACGCGATCTGCGTCTCCTCCGAGAACGTCCTCGCCTTCGACGAGAGCCTTCAGTACGAGGTCCGCCGCATCGAGGGACACGGCATCCCCGGCGGCGCCCTGTTCACGATGCAGTTCCAGGGCACCGGCACCGTCGTCGTCAAGACGCACGGCACGCCCGTCGTCCTGCCCGTCACACCCACCACGTTCGCCGACTGCAACGCGGTCGTCGCCTGGTCGGCCGCCTCCCAGGTGATCGTCTCCAGCCAGGTCCGCATGCGCCGCAACGCCTACCCGGGCGACACCGGCGAAAGCATCAACCTGCAGTTCCGGGGCGCACCCGGCAACTTCATCGTCGTCCAGCCGTACGAGGTCTGAGGGAGCCCGTCATGATCCATCCGCTCGCGGGCTACGCCCCCGCACCGGTCACCGCCCGCATGGAGAACCACGGCGACCACATGCTGAAGGTCGCCATGCAGACCGGGAACGACCTCTTCGCGCGCGTGGGGTCCATGGTCGCCTACGAAGGCTTCGTCCAGTACGAGCCCAACCCGCCGGCCGTCCGCCAGATCGCCCGCGACTGGGTCACCGGCGAGGGCGCCCCCCTGATGAAGTGCTCCGGCGACGGCCTGCTCTACCTCGCCGACTACGGTGCGAACGTCGTCGTGATCAACCTCAACGGCGACGGCATCTCCGTCAACGCCACCAACCTGCTCGCCTTCGACGCCCATCTGACCTGGGGTGTGGAGCGGGTCAAGGGGCTCGCGAAGTTCGCCGGACAGGGCCTGTGGAACACCAGGATCTCCGGGCAGGGCTGGGTCGCCCTGACCTCCCGGGGCAAGCCGATCGTCGTCGACTGCGGCGGCGGCGAGGACGAGACGTACGTCGACCCGGACGCGCTCGTCGCGTGGTCCCCGAACCTCAAGGTGAAGGGCAAGCGCAGCTTCAAGGCGCAGTCGCTGATCGGCCGCGGCAGCGGCGAGGCCTACCAGATGGCCTTCTCCGGTCAGGGCATCGTCGTCGTCCAGCCCAGCGAGGACAGCACCGACCGCCTCCGGGTCCGGGGCTGAGGGGGAGCCAGAGTCACCATGCAGAGCCCGCTTTTCGCCCACAACGACCAGCAGACCCAGGAACGCTGGAGCCTGCAGAACAAGCAGATGCTCCGCGTCACCCTGGGGGGTCACGACGACATCCTCGCCCGCAAGGGCACCATGGTCGCCTACCAGGGACTCGTCGAGTTCGACGCCGAGTACCAGAGCGGCGGCCAGGCACGCGCGCGTGCGCACACCGGGGAGGGCCTGGACCTGATGCGCTGCCACGGGCAGGGCACGGTCTACTTCGCCAATCTCGCCCAGTACGTCCATGTGGTGGACGTCGAGCAGGAGGGCCTGACCGTCGACAGCAGCTATGTGCTCGCCCTGGACTCCTCGCTGCACCACGAGGTCATCGCCGTGGACAGCCAGTACGGCATCTCGGGGTCCGGGAAGTACCAGCTCAACATCACCGGACACGGCAAGGTCGCCCTGATGACGTCGGGCGTGCCGCTGATGATGCAGGTCACCCCCGACCGGTACGTCAACTGCGACGCCGACGCGATCGTCGCCTGGTCGACGGGCCTGCGCGTCCAGATGCAGGCGCAGACGCACTCCTCCGGCGTGTGGCGGCGCCGCGGCAACACCGGTGAGGGCTGGGAGCTGAGCTTCATGGGCACCGGTTACGCGCTCGTCCAGCCGAGCGAACTGCTGCCGCCGCAGAACGCCGCGGTCGGCCAGGGCCTCGCCGCGCAGTACGGCATGGGGCAGCACGGCGCACGGGGCCAGAACCAGGGCAACGTCTGGAGCTGAGCCGCGGCGAGCAAGGCGCAGGGGCGACCACCCTCGGGCGGTCGTCCCTCACCCGCCGGTCGCCCGGGTGCACGCCTTGACGACGTCAGGTCTCAGAGCCTGGCACGCGTCGCCTCCAGCAGCCGTACGACCGATGCGTCCGCCACCCGCGGCACCTCGTCGTAGGCGAACCAGCGCAGGTCGAGCGACTCGTCGCTGATCTCCTGCACCGCTCCGGGGGGTGCCAGGACCGCGTACTGCACGTCGAAGTGCCAGTGGCACGGGGCCGGGATCCGATGGCGGTCCAGGCGCACCGGGCCGCCGGGGAGCAGCGTCAGCCCCGCCACGCCCGACTCCTCCGTGGCCTCGCGCACGGCCGCGGCCCGTACGGACGGGTCCTGCGGTTCGCAGTGGCCGCCCATCTGCAACCACATCCGCAGCTTCTTGTGCAGGGTGAGCAGCACCCGGCCCTGTGCCGGGTCGACGACCAGGGCGCTCGCCGTGAGGTGCCCGGCCTCGCAGGCCTTCCACATGCCGTCCGGATGCGCGGCGAGGTGGTCCAGATAGGCCTGGCGCAGTTCTTCCTGGCCCTCGTACTCCTTCAGGACGAGGACCGCGTCGTCGTACAGGCTCACTCGGTGCCGTCGCCCTCGGCGGGGTCACCCTTGGCGTCGTCGCCCGCGTCGCCCTTCTTCAGGTTCGGCTTCTCACCGGTGCCGCCGGCCGCTTCGCCGAGCATCTTGTCCAGCTCGGAGAAGTCCAGCTGCTCGCGGTGGACAAAGCCGTCCGGGTCGTCCAGGTCGGTGGCCGTCGGCAGCATGTCCGGGTGGGCCCACAGGGCGTCCCGGCCGTCGACACCGCGCGCGTCCGTGAGGGAGGCCCACAGCCGGGAGGCGTCGCGCAGCCGGCGGGGCCGCAGCTCCAGGCCGATCAGCGTCGCGAAGGTCTGCTCGGCCGGACCGCCCGAGGCACGGCGGCGGCGCAGCGTCTCACGCAGGGCGTCGGCGGACGAAAGACGCGGCTTCGCGGCCGCGTGGACCACCGCGTCCACCCAGCCCTCGACGAGCGCCAGGGCCGTCTCCAGACGCGCCAGGGCGGCCTTCTGTTCCGGCGTGTCCTCCGGCTGGAACATGCCCTGCTGGAGGGCGTCCTGCAACTGCTCCGGGTTCTGCGGGTCGAACTGGCCGACGACGTCCTCCAGCTTGGCCGTGTCGACCTTGATCCCGCGAGCGTAGCCGTCGACCGCGCCGAACAGGTGCGAGCGCAGCCACGGCACATGCGCGAACAGCCGCTGGTGGGCGGCCTCACGCAGGGCGAGGTAGAGCCGCACCTCGTCCCGGGGAACGCCCAGGTCCTTGCCGAACGCCTCGATGTTCAGCGGCAGCAGCGCGGCCTTGCCGGCCGGACCGAGCGGCAGACCGATGTCGGTGGAACCGACCACCTCGCCGGCGAGCACGCCGACGGCCTGCCCGATCTGCGTGCCGAACATGGCGCCGCCCATCGAGCGCATCATGCCGATCAGCGGGCCCGCCATGGCCTGCATCTCCTCCGGCAGGACGTCGCCCATGGCCGCGCCGACCCGCTCGGCGACCGGGTCGACCAGTTCCTTCCAGGCCGGAAGGGTGGCCTCGACCCACTCCGCGCGGCTCCACGCCACCGCGGAGCCCGCTCCGGACGGCAGGGACGTCGCGTCGTCCAGCCACAGGTCGGCCAGGCGCACGGCCTCCTGGACCGCGGAACGCTCGGCGGGGCCGACGCTCGCGTCCTTGACGCCGTCCGGGGTGCCCTGGGAGACCGTCTGGCGGGCGATCTGCTTGGCCATGTCCCAGTTCACCGGGCCGCCCTCGTAGGAGAGCATCTGGCCCAGCTGCTGGAACGCGGCGCCCAGGTCGGTGGGGTTCAGCGAACCGAACATGGCAGCGAGCGGATTGTCGGCGCCCGGGCCGCCAAAGCCTCCGGCTCCGGGCAGCCCGAAACCGAACGGGTTGGCCGGTCCCTGCTCACCACCGCTCTGCTGGTCCTTCTTCTTGCCCTCGTCGCCGTTCTCCGGCTCCTCCGGCGGAAGGCCGAATCCGAATGGGGTGTCACTCACGGGATTCCTCGGCTGGTTAGGCCGCCGGTTCTCTCCGACGGCGCGGCTGCCCGACAACACCACCCAGCGTAGACACCAAGACCCGATCGGGCCTCGGTGCTTCGCCGACTCTCGGCCTGCGGCAGGATGGATGCCACCTGGTTCGTACGCCTCCGACGCGTATGTACTGAAGACAACCGCTGGAGACGCCTGGTGAGTTCCCCAGATCCGCAGGTTCGCGCAGCGCGAAACCACGCAACCCCTCCCGCCGTGCGCGGGCCCGTCGTCGCGGTCACGGGCGCCGCGACCGGGGTCGGCGCGCTGCTGACCGCGCGGCTCGCCGCGTCCGAGGAGGTCAAGCGGGTCATCGCGATCGACGAGCGGCGCGGCGACTGCGCGGCGGCCCAGTGGCACATCCTCGACGTACGGGATCCGGCCATCGCCGAGAGGCTGCGCGGCGCCGACGTGGTCGTCCACCTTGCGCTCGACCTGGACCTGGAGACCGAAGCGGCGGCCCGGACGGCGTACAACGTGCGCGGCACGCAGACCGTGCTGACCGCGGCCGCGGCGGCCGGTGTGCACCGGGTGGTGCTGTGCACCTCCGCGATGGTGTACGGGGCGCTGCCGGACAACGAACTGCCCCTGTCGGAGGACGCGGAGCTGCGGGCGACCGCCGAGGCGACCGGGGTGGGCGACCTGCTGGAGATCGAGCGGCTGGCCCGGCGGGCGCCGCGGGCGCATCCCGGCCTCAATGTCACCGTGGTGCGGCCCGCCGTCCTGGTCGGCGGCACCGACACCGCGCTCACCAGGTACTTCGAGTCGCCGCGGCTGCTCGTGGTGGCCGGGTCGCGGCCCGCCTGGCAGTTCTGCCACGTCGAGGATCTGTGCGGCGCCCTGGAGTACGCCGTCCTGGAGAAGGTCGACGGGGAACTGGCCGTGGGCTGCGACGGCTGGCTGGAGCAGGAGGAGGTCGAGGAGCTGAGTGGGATCCGGCGGATGGAACTGCCGTCGGCGGTCGCCCTGGGGGCGGCGGCCCGGCTGCACCGGATCGGGCTCACCCCGTCGCCTGCCGGGGACCTGGCCTACACGATGTACCCCTGGGTGGTCAGCGGGAGCCGGCTGCACGACGCCGGGTGGCGGCCGCAGTGGACCAACGAGGAGGTCCTGGCGGAGCTGCTGGACGAGGTCTCCGGGCGGCACACCGTGGCCGGACGGCGGCTCGGCCGCAAGGACGCGACCGCGGCGGGGGCCGCGGGGGCGACGGTCGCCCTGTTGGGCGCGGCGGCCGTGGTACGGCGGGCACGGAAGGCGCGGCGGCGGATCTGAGACGATCCCGGCCCCCTGGCAGAAGCCCGGAAGGAGCCCGGAGGAGGCCCCGGCGGATCGTGCCTGTGGAGGAGCTGCGGATCGTGCTTGTGGAGGAGCCTTGGAACGCCTACGCGCGCGTGACGGGTCGCGTGCCGTCCGGGGTCTCCGTGGCGGCCTGTTCCACGATCTCCCTGCGGTGCGGCACCATGGCTCCATGGCACCAACCAACGATCACCCCGGTGAGCAGGCGGCTCAGGATCCCATCAAGCTGATCGGCGTCCGCCGGACCGCGCTCTCCGTGGACGAGGTGTTCCAGGCCGTGGGCGACGCCGCGGCGGGCGGCATCGCGCTGTTCGTCGGGACCGTGCGCAACCACGACGGGGGCGCGGACGTCGACCGGCTCGGGTACTCGTGTCACCCCAGCGCCGAGGCCGAGATGCGCCGGATCGCCGAGAAGGTCGTCGCGGAGTACCCGGTGCGGGCGCTGGCCGCCGTTCACCGGGTGGGGGATCTCGACGTCGGGGATCTCGCCGTCGTGGTCGCGGTCGCCTGCCCGCACCGGGCGGAGGCCTTCGAAGCCTGCCGGAAGCTGATCGACGACCTGAAGCACGAGGTGCCCATCTGGAAGCACCAGACCTTCTCCGACGGCACCGAGGAGTGGGTGGGGGCGTAGCCCCGCAGGTCGGCCCGCTCCCGCACGCCGTTCCGGTTGCGTAACCGCACCCCTGGCCTGAGCGTTGTCAGTGCGAATGGTTAATCTGCTGATCTGTCAGTTGCGGACGCTCATGGGGTTGGGAGGTCGGCATGGCGGTGCTCGCCTGGTTGCTGATTCCGCTTATCGCCGCGATAGGCGCAAGTCTGTGGGGCAGTTGGGCCAACCGGACGCGGAAGGCCCGTAGCGACGGTCCCGAGCTGGACGGCTACGCCCGGTTCTGCGCGGCGATGGAGAAGCCGCACTCCGGTCGGTGACAACCCGGTCGAGGGCGCCCTGACGGTGCTCCGACAGGCTCGTCCCGTAGTGTCGAACCATGCCACGCCGCACCGCGACGATGCTCGCCTCCACCCTGATGCTGATCGCATTTCTGTGCGCGGGTGTACTGCTGCCCGTCCCGTACTCGGAGATGTCCCCGGGACCGACGGTGAACACCCTCGGGGAGCACGACGGCGAACCGGTGCTGCAGATCTCCGGTCACAGGACGTTCCCGACGACCGGGCACCTCAACATGACCACGGTCCGGGTCACCAGCGCCGACTACAAGATGAACCTGGTCGAGGCCGTCTACGGATGGCTGGCGCACGACGACAAGGTTGTGCCGCACGACACGCTCTACCCGGACGGCAAGACCGAGGAGCAGTCCACCCAGGAGAACGCCGAGGAGTTCAGCCAGTCCCAGGAGAGCGCCAAGGTCTCCGCCCTGAAGGAGCTGGACATCCCGGTGAAGTCCTGGGTGATCGTCTCCACCGTCGTCAAGGACTCACCGGCCGAGGGCCGGCTGCATGCCGGTGACGTCATCAAGGCCGTCGACGGCACGCCCGTGAAGCAGCCCTCCGATGTCGCCGAGCTGGTGACCAAGCACAAGCCCGGCCAGGACGTCGTCTTCAGGATCATCCCGGCCAAGGAGCAGGCCGCCGCGGAGAAGGAGAACCGGACGCCGACCCTCACCCAGGATGTGACGATCACCACGACGACGTCCGAGGACAGCGGGGCCAAGCGGGCCATCGTGGGGATCTCCGCCGGGACCGACCACACCTTTCCGTTCTCCATCGACATCAAGCTCGCCGACGTCGGCGGGCCCAGCGCCGGTCTGATGTTCGCGCTCGGCATCTACGACAAGCTCACCCCGGGCAGTCTCACCGGCGGCAAGTTCGTCGCCGGCACCGGCACGATCGACGACAAAGGCAAGGTCGGGCCGATCGGCGGGATCGAGATGAAGACCGTCGGCGCGCGTGACAAGGGCGCCCAGTACTTCCTGACGCCCGCCGACAACTGCGCCGCCGCGGCCAAGGACGCCCCGGGCGGGCTGACCCTCGTCAAGGTCAAGACCATCAAGGACGCCCTGGGTGCCCTCGACGACATCCGCAGCGGAGACACGGCCGCCCTGCCGAAGTGCACGACCAAGGGCTGAACAACCGGCACCGCACGCGAGGCCACCGGAAGGACCGGGCCGGAGACGCCCGGCCGGAAGGGGTGCCCGGTCGGACGAGGCGTCCAGAGTGCAGGAGACCGCGCGGGCGTCCCACGCGGATCACCGCGGGTGCGGCCCGCGCGCGGGAGACCGCAGGGACGCAGTCGCCCAATCCTCCCCGGGCCGAGGGAGACCCGGCCGGTCAGGTTGCGATCGCGGCGAGGCGAATGGGCGAGGCGTCCCTAGGGCTTCACCGCCCGGTCCGCTGCGGTCCGGCCGCCGGGCGTGCGTGGGCCGGGCGGGCCGGTGACCCGTGAGGGTCCTTGGGGCGGGCGGGGCGAGCGTGGACCACGGCGTGTGCGGACTGTCGGGCCCGGCCGAGCCGGGTCCCGGTGGGGTACGTCAGCAGCAGCCGGGGCTTCCTGGCGCAGGGCCGCCGGCGTTCGGCGGGCAGCAGACCGTGACGGCGTCAGCATGCGCAGGACAGCGGGGCGGCCCGCGCGCAGGAGGCCGCAGGGGTGTCCGGCGCGCGGGGCGGAGCAGCGGGCCGTGGGCGCGCGGGCGGGTCAGTCCTCGAACGTCGCCGTCAGCGCATCCGCAAGTCCCGGCACCAGGTCGGGCCCGGTGAGCACCTCCGTCGGCGTGTCCTTGTCACGCAGCCGCAGCGCCGACTCCCGGGCGCCGTCGCGCAGGACCGCGACCGTCATCCGGACCTCCTGGCGCTCGGGGTGATCCGCCACCCACTTGGTCAGCCTCGCCCCGTCCAGCCCCTGCGGCACCTGTGCCTCGGCGGACGGCGGCAGCATCAGACGCTCCACCGTGAGCGCACAGCCGGCCACGGCGTCCGGCCAGGCGATGGTGCCGAGGAACTCGTCGAGCGGCCTGCCCGCGGGGATCTCGTCCTGCTCGATCGGGGTGAGGCCGGCGGGCCCCGGCTCGTCCGGCAATGCGAGCTGGGCCGCGAGCGCGGGTTCCTCGGCCCGCAGCCGCGCGGTGTCGACGAGGGCGAAAAGGCGAGCGGGCTGGTCCCAGCCGAGGCCGGAGGCGTACTCGTCGATCTCTAGCACGACCCGGGTGAGCGGGTTCGCTGCCATGGGAGTGTTGGACATGGTCACAATCCTGCCTCGTTCCTGGCCGGAATCGGGAACCGAGTAAACGGTCAGTAAGTTGCATAGGTGTGGGCCCGTGAACCGCGGGCCCACCGGACGGTCCACGAACCCGGGGCCTGACGCAACGACAGCGAACCACCACCGAACTTCGAGGTACGCACCTTGGCTTTCCAGATGCCGGACCGCGGCGGAGGCCCGACGGGGCCACGGATCAGAGCGGGCCGCCCGTCCCGGCGCGTCCGGACCCTGCTCATGACACTGGGCGTCCTTGCCGTCCTCGGCATGGCGTTCACCATGTTCGCGGGGTTCTGGACGGACTGGCTGTGGTACCGGTCGGTGCACTACTCGTCCGTGTTCACCACCACCCTGTGGACCAAGATCGGGCTGTTCGCCGTCTTCGGACTGCTGATGGCGCTCGCGGTCGGCTTCAACGTCTGGCTCGCGCACCGGCTGCGGCCACCGCTCAGCGCCATGTCCATGGAGCAGCAGAGCCTCGACCGCTACCGCATGGGCATCGCGCCCTTCAAGAAGTGGCTGCTGCTCGGCATCACCGCCCTGGTCGGCCTGATCGCCGGCGCCTCCGCGGCCAGCCAGTGGCGCACCTGGCTGATGTGGGTCAACGGCGTGCCCTTCCACGAGAAGGACCCGCAGTTCCACCTCGACGTCTCCTTCTACGCCTTCGATCTGCCCTGGTACCGCTTCCTGCTGGGCTTCGGCTTCGCCGCCACGATCCTGTCCGTGATCGCCGCCGCGCTCACCCACTATCTGTACGGCGGGCTGCGCGTGACCAGTCCGGGCGCGCGGGCCACCGCGGCGGCCACCGGGCATCTGTCGGTGCTGATCGGCATCTTCGTCGCCCTGAAGGCGGTCGCCTACTGGCTCGACCGTTACGGACTGGCCGTGAAGTCCAGCGACTTCAAGGCCACCGGCAACTGGACGGGCCTCAGGTACGTCGACGCGAACGCGTATCTGCCGGCGAAGACGATCCTGTTCTGCATCGCGGTCATCTGCGCGTTGCTGTTCTTCGCCACGCTGTGGCGGCGTACCTGGCAGTTGCCCGTCATCGGCTTCGGCCTGATGGTCCTCTCGGCGATCCTCATCGGCGGTCTGTACCCGGCGATCGTCCAGAAGTTCCAGGTCCAGCCCAACGAGCAGGCCAAGGAAGCCCCGTACGTCCAGAAGAACCTCAAGGCGACCCGTCAGGCGTACGGCATCGACGACACCAAGGTCACCGAGTACGAGGGCAAGAGCACCACCACGGACAAGACGCGACTGCGGGACGACGTCAACTCGGCCGCGAGCATCCGGATCATGGACCCGAACATCGTCTCGCCGACGTTCCAGCAGCTCCAGCAGATGCGGAACTACTACGCGTTCCCGACCAACCTGGACGTCGACCGGTACTCCAAGGACGGCAAGGACCAGGACACCGTCATCGGTCTGCGCGAGCTGAACCTGGACGGCATTCCGAAGAACAACTGGATCAACGACCACTTCCGTTACACCCACGGGTACGGCGCGGTCGCCGGCAAGGGCACCGAGGCGGACTCCGAGGGGCGCCCGGTCTTCACCGAGTACAACCTGCCGTCCAAGGGCGACCTCGGCACCTACGAGCAGCGGATCTACTACGGCGAGAAGACCACCACGTACTCGATCGTCGGCGGTCCCCAGAAGGAGATCGACTACTCCGACGACAACGGTGAGAAGACCACCAGCTACCAGGGCAAGAGCGGGGTCAGCCTCGCCAACCCGATCAACCGTGCCGCGTACGCGCTGGCGTTCAACGAGCCGCAGATCCTTTACTCCGGCGCGATCGGCGACGGTTCGCGGATCCTGTACAACCGCACGCCCAAGGATCGCGTCGAGGCGGTGGCCCCCTGGCTGACGATCGACGGCGACGCCTACCCGGCGGTGGTCAAGGGCCGCATCCAGTGGGTCGTCGACGCGTACACGACGACGAACGGCTACCCGTACTCCTCGCGCACGACCCTCGGTGACACGACGGCCGACTCGCTGACCGCGACCAACAACTCGCGTGCGGTGGTCGCCCA
This sequence comes from Streptomyces sp. NPDC004629, assembly GCF_042873595.1. NCBI lineage: Bacteria > Bacillati > Actinomycetota > Actinomycetes > Kitasatosporales > Streptomycetaceae > Streptomyces > Streptomyces sp. NPDC004629. Next base: position 618,704 of record NZ_JBIALO010000001.1, read on the forward strand.
GCAGAACCAGGTCAACTACATCCGCAACTCGGTGAAGGCGACTGTCGACGCGTACACCGGCGAGGTCAAGCTCTACGAGTGGGACACGAAGGACCCGGTCCTGAAGACCTGGATGAAGGCGTTCCCCGGAACGGTTCACCCCAAGTCGGATATCTCGGGCGATCTGATGGCGCATCTGCGCTACCCGCAGGACCTGTTCAAGGTGCAGCGGGAACTGCTCACCCGCTACCACGTGACGGACGCGCAGACGTTCCTGACCGGCAGCGAGGTGTGGCAGGTGCCGGACGACCCGACCAACAAGTCGGGCAACGCGGTGCCGCCGTACTACCTGAGCATGCGGATGCCCGACCAGACGTCGCAGTCGTTCTCGCTGTCGACGACCTTCACGCCCAACGGCCGGGACAATCTCAGCGGGTTCATGTCGGTCGACGCCGAGGCGGGCACCAGCGACTACGGCAAGATCAGAATCCTGAAACTGCCGACGAGCACGACGGTCGACGGGCCCAAACAGGTGCAGAGCCAGTTCAACTCGGAACAGGAGATCGCCTCGGCGATCAAGCTGCTTGAGGGCGGCAGCTCCCAGGTCGAGTACGGCAACCTGCTGACCGTGCCGCTCGACGGCGGACTGATGTACGTGGAGCCGGTCTATGTACGCGGTGGTGGACTCAAGTACCCGCTGCTGCGGAAGGTGTTGGTGACCTACGAGGGCAGAACCGCCTTCGAGGACACCCTCGACGAGGCCCTGGACGTGGTGTTCGGGGCGAAGGCATCGACTCCTCCGCCGTCGGACACCGACAACGGCGCCGGTACCGGCACCGAGAATCCACCGCCGGCCTCCGGTGATCCCACCGTCCAGCAGGCGCTGAAGGACGCGCAGAAGGCCTTCGACGCCGGCCAGGAGGCCCTGAAGAACAACGACTGGACGGCCTACGGCAAGGCGCAGAAGGACCTCCAGGACGCGCTGAAGCGGGCCGAGGAGGCACAGGCCAAGGCCGACAGCGCGAGCGGCGGCAAGAACGGCGACGGCAAGGGCGGCGGCAGTCCGAGTCCGAGCGGCAGCCCCAGTCCGGGCGGCAGTCCGAGCAGCGGCTGATCAAGACCACCCCGTGCCGTGGTACGGTTACTGCACACGGCGCGGGGTGGAGCAGCTCGGTAGCTCGCTGGGCTCATAACCCAGAGGTCGCAGGTTCAAATCCTGTCCCCGCTACTGAAGTCGAAGGCCCGGATCCTCAGGGATCCGGGCCTTCGACGTGTGCGTACGCACGACGAACGCATGTGCCGATGTGCGGGGTCGCCGCGCCCTCGTGGGGACTTGGGGGATGTGTGTTTGACTTGTCTCTCTGTGGGCATGTCGACAAAACGCTGAAGTGACCTCATGGGCTGCGGTATACCGGGTGTACCCGGGTTGCGGGTGGTGCGACGATGGACGTTATGGGGGACAAGGCAAGTCTGTTGGAGACAGGGCGTTTTGCGCAGCCTGCCGACTTTGGGCAGGCTGCCGGCCTTGTGCACCCCGCCGACCTTGTCCAGCCCACCGACCGTGACGAGGCCGGCGAGGCTGCCGAGGAGGCGCGCCGCCGGCTCGCCGCCAAGGCGGGTGACGTCGAGGCGATGAGCGTCCTCGGCGCCATGCTGCTGCGCCGCGGTGATCTCGACGGCGCCGAACCCCAGTTGCGGGCCGCCACCGCCGCGGGCGACCGTGCCGCCGCCAACAACCTCGGGGTCCTGCTGCACCAGCGCGGATACGCCGACGAGGCCGCCGGATGGTGGCGGATCGCCGCCGTCGCCGGATCGCCCGCCGCCGCGCATGCGCTCGGCCGCCACCACCGCGAACGCGGCGACGAACCCGCGGCCGAGTACTGGCTGCGCCAGTCCGCCGAACAGGGCCATGTGCTGGGCGCGTACGCGCTCGCCGATCTGCTGGAACACCGCGGCGTGGACGGAGCCGAGCGGTGGCTGCGGGCCGCCGCCGAACGGGGGCACCGCGAGGCGGCGTACCGGCTGGCGCGGATGCTGGACCGCGCCGCGGGCGCCGACGCGGACACCGGTGCCGGGGCGTCCGGTGCGGAGGAGACCGAGCAGTGGTACCGGCAGGCCGCCGCGCGCGGGCACCGCCGGGCCGCGCTCCAGCTCGGGGCCATCCTGGAGAAGCGGGGCGAACTGAAGGAGGCCGGGCGCTGGTACCTGACCTCGGCCAAGGACGGCGAGGCGCGGGCCGCCTGCGCGCTCGGATTCCTGCTGCGGGACGCCGGGGACACCGAGAGCGCGGCCGTGTGGTGGCTGCGGGCCGCGCAGGACGGCGACGGCAACGCGGCGAACGCGCTGGGCGCACTGTACGCCGAGCGCGGCCAGCCGCAGACCGCCGAGCGGTGGTACCGGGCGGCGCTGGACGCAGGCGACGACAACGGCGCGTACAACCTGGGGCTGCTCTGCGCCCAGCAGGGGCGGATCGGGCAGGCCGAGCAGTGGTACCGGCGAGCCGCGTACGCCGGACACCGGGAGGCGGCCAACGCGCTGGCGATCCTGCTGCTGCAGAGCGGCGACCCGGCCGGTGCAGAGCCGTGGTTCTCCAAGGCGGCCGAGGCGGGCAGCGTCGACGCGGCGTTCAACCTGGGGATCCTGTACGCAGGGCGGGGCGAGGAGCGGGTGGCGCTGCGCTGCTACGAGCGGGCGGCGGCTGCCGGGCACACGGAGGCGGCTCTGCAGGTCGGGATCGCCCGGCTGCGGGAGGGGGACGAACAGCAGGCGGAGCGGCACCTGCGGTGCGCGGCGGGGGCCGGCAGCGCGGAGGCGGCATACCGGCTGGCCGCCCTGCTCGACGCGCGGCGGCCCCCGCGGCCCGCGCACGAGCTGGGGGAGACGGTGCACGAGAAGACCGAGTGCGAGGAGTGGTACGAGCGGGCGGCCGGCCAGGGGCACCGGCGCGCGCAGGTGCGGGTCGGGATGATGGCCGCGGCGCGGGGCGATGTCGTCGAGGCGGCGCGGTGGTACCGGGCGGCGGCCGAGGCCGGGTCCCGGAACGGGGCGTTCAACCTGGGGCTGCTGCTGGCCCGCGAGGGGAGCGAGCCGGAGGCCGCGGTGTGGTGGACGCGGGCCGCCGACGCGGGGCACGGCCGTGCGGCACTGCGGCTGGCCCTCGTCTACGCCCGCCGCGGCGAGCTGGCGGAGGGCCAGCGGTGGGCCGACCGTGCGGTGACGCTGGGTCCCGCGGAGGTCACGGAACGCGCGGCTCGGCTGAGCGATGCGCTCCGCGACGAGCTTACTGCGTAGCTTTGGCCGGGAAGACCGCTCGGCCTGCAGGTGGGGTTGTTTGTGCGGGTGGGTGGGGGCTGAGCGCGCAGTTCCCCGCGCCCCTGGGTGGGTTGTGGTGTGGGCGTGATGGAGGAGTTCCGGGGCAGGGGGCAGTAAGTGATTTGCGTCTGGGGGTGGGGGGCACGTAATGTTGCGTTCACCGACGCGGGGTGGAGCAGCTCGGTAGCTCGCTGGGCTCATAACCCAGAGGTCGCAGGTTCAAATCCTGTCCCCGCTACTGATACCGAGGGCCGGAATCCAGGCAGTGGATTCCGGCCCTCGGTGTGTTTCCGGGCGGCCCGATGCCGGGGCTGCGGGTCAGGGGGCGTGGCCCACCGCCTCCTCGTACAGCGAGCGGTCCACCGTCTTCGACTCCGGCAGGGCCGCGCCCTCGGCGACTCCCTGGGCCCGGTAGGCGGCCTGGAGGCGGGTGACGGTGCCGGATCTGATCTCCCAGTCCATGCGGAGCGACGGCGTCGACTTCAGGACCGCCGCGTCCGTCTTCAGAAGCCTCGCCAGGTAGGCGACGAAACCCGCGTCCTTCTTGTAGTCGGCGGCGAAGTAGGTGTCGACCGTGCGGATGTAGGCCCGGAGCAGGGCCACCCCGGCGTCCACGTCGTCCTGGAGCAGCGTGCGGCCGTACAGCATGCCGCCCAGGGGCTCCCCGAGCGGCTGGCCGCCCAGGAAGGCATAGCCCCGCTCGCCGTCCACCCGGCGCCAGACCGGGTCGAGGAGCCAGGCCGAGTCCACGCCGCCGCCCTGCAGGGCCGTGAGCACGTCCGCCGAGCCCAGTTGCTGGTAGCGGATCTCGTCGAGGCCGCCGCCGTGCCGGGCCAGGGCCCGCTGCATCGGGTACGCGATCACCGAGCCCTTGCCGATCATGGTCCCCATGGTGCGGCCCGCCATCCGGACCCGGTGTGCGCCCTCGCCGCTCGCCAGCTTCACCCACAGGCCGCTCTTCGATTCCGGGGCGGGTGAGAAGTTGCCCGCGACCCACTTGATGTCGAAGCCGCCGCGGACGCCGTTCATCACGGCCGCCTCCGGAGCCGCCCAGAGGGCATCGATGTCGCCCTTGGCCAGCAGCGGCAGCGCGTCCGGCGTCGGCAGCACACGCAGCGTGACATCCAGCCCCTCCGCCTTGAACTCACCCTTGTCGAGGGCGACCTGCAACGGGGCCACATACTCCGCGCTCAGCGTCCCGGTGGCGATCGTGATCTTCCGGTCCTGGGCCAGTGGCCGGGCGGCCGGGGCGCGCGGCGCGCAGCGGGCCGGTGCCCGGCCGGGGGACACGTCCGCGGGGTCGGTCCAGGACGCCGTGCCGCAGCCGTCGACCGGCCGGATCGTGCGGTGTTCCGGTCCGGACCGCGCCCGGGCGTCCCCGGAGTGCGCCGACGAGCAGCCGGCCACCGCCAGCAGGGCGGCGCCCGCGGCGAGCGCCGTCCTGCGCCCGGGGCCGGAGCGTCTCCTCATGACTGCCCCCGTCCCCGGTCCCGCGGCGCCCACGGAGTGAGCAGCCTGCCCGCGATCCGGACCAGCTCGGAGAAGAGCACCCCGAGCACGGCCACGCAGACGATCCCCACGAACATCACGTCGTTCTGGAACAGCGCGCGCGAGTCGAAGATCAGATGGCCCAGGCCGTCGGATGCGGCGATCTGCTCCGAGGCGACGATCACCAGGACCGCCACGCCCGCCGCGATCCGCGCGCCGACCAGGACCGACGGCAGGGAGGCGGGGAGCAGGACATGGCGGAACATCTGCCACGGCGAGGCGCCGAAGACGCGTCCCGCGTCCCGGTGGCCGGCCGGGACGGCGATCACCGCCGACATCGTCGAGATCCAGACGAAGAAGAAGACGGTCGCCGCGACCAGGGCCACCTGCGGGCCCTCGCCGAGGCCGAACATGTTCAGGAAGACGGGGAGCAGGGCCAGCTTCGGTACGACGTACAGGGCGTCCAGAAGCGGTTCCAGGGCCGCCCGGACCAGGGGGAGCGAACCCATCAGGAGGCCGAGCAGATAACCGGTCGCGGTGCCGACGGCGTAGCCCGCCAGGACGCGGCGCAGCGTCGCCCACACGTCGGGCCACAGCTCGCCGGCCGCCGCCCGGTCCCAGCCGTCGGCGAGGATCGCGGACGGTGCCGGATAGACGCGGTCGTCGATCCACGCCCGGCTCGCGGCCAGCTGCCACAGCAGGACGAGCAGCAGGGGCACGGCCACCGCGAGGGACAGCTCCAGGGCGCGGTGCCGGCGGTGGGCGCCGGCCGGATGCAGTTCGCGGGAGCCGGGGCGGCGGACCAGGACGGCTTCCCGGTCGGAAAGCACGGTCGTCATGCCGGCACCGCCTCCTTCCGCAGCAGGTCCCACAGCTCGCCCTTGAGGGCGGTGAACGCGGGCGCCGAGCGGATGTCGCCGGTGCGCGGACGCGGGAACGGCGGGCGCCGCTCGGCGATGATCCGGCCGGGGCGCGCGGACATCACCAGGACCCGGTCGCCGAGGACGATCGCCTCCTCCAGGCTGTGGGTGATGAACACGGTGGTGGTGCGCAGCGCCTGGGTGATCTCCAGCAGTTCGTCCTGGAGGATGGTGCGCAGCTGGGCGTCCAGCGCGGCGAACGGCTCGTCCATCAGCAGCAGTTCGGGCTCCACCGCCAGGGCGCGGGCGATCGCCACGCGCTGGCGCATGCCGCCCGAGAGCGTCGCCGGATGGGCGTGAGCGAAGTCCGCGAGGCCCAGCCGGGCCAGCCAGTCGGCGGCGCGGGCGTTCGCCTCGCGGCGCGGCACGCGCTGCACGTCCAGACCGAAGCGCACGTTCGCCTGGACGGTCTTCCAGTCGTAGATGCCGTAGTCCTGGAAGATCATGGCGACCGGGTGCGGGCTCGTCGTGCGGATCTCCAGCGTGCCCGTGCTGGGGCGCAGCAGGCCCGCGGCGATGCGCAGCAGTGTGGACTTGCCGCAGCCGGAGGGGCCGACGACGCAGACGAACTCGCCGGCGTCGACGGTGAGGTCGAGGGGGCCGAGGGCGTCGACCGTGTGGGGGGTTCGGCCGAAGGTGCGGGTCAGTTCGGTGGCTCGGAGTTTTGGATACGGCTCTCCCACGGGCGTCTCCTCGCGGAGTGCGGAACGGACTGGTGGGCGCCGTTGACCATATGACGGGTCGTCAGTTTCAGGAAGCCCGTACGCAGCACAAAGCCCCGGCAGATGTCGCTGCCGGGGCTCGCCGGGTCTTCGTCGGGTGTGCGCGGTGAGTGGGCTAGGCCCTTGCGCAGTCCGGGCACAGGCCGCGGTAGGTGACCTCGACGTCCGAGACCGTGAAGCCGAAGCGCTCCGAGTCGGGGAGGTCGGCGAGCGGGTTCCCGTTCGGGTGGACGTCGCGGATCGCGCCGCAGCGGGCGCACACCAGGTGGTGGTGCGGCCGGTGGGCGTTCGGGTCGTAGCGCTTGGCCCGCTTGTCGGTGGCGACCTCAAGCACCTCGCCGAGCGAGACCAGCTCGCCGAGGGTGTTGTAGACGGTCGCGCGGGAGATCTCCGGCAGCCGGTCGACGGCGCGGGCATGGACCTCGTCGGCCGTCAGGTGGACGTGCTCGCCGTCCAGGACCTCGGCCACGACGCGGCGCTGCGCGGTCATCCGCCATCCGCGTCCGCGCAGCCGTTCCAGAAGGTCACTCATGAAAACCAGCCTAACAGCTAAAGGGACCAGGTTCCGAACAAGTGTGACTTTGGATCGCCATTTGACTTAGACAATGTCTATTGTAGGATCGGGTTCGGCTTTGGCCAAGCAACAGGATCAGTGGCAAGCGACCCAGGAGGCGCACGTGACGCAGGGACCTCTCACGACGGAGGCCGGTGCTCCGGTTGCCGACAACCAGAACAGCGAGACCGCGGGCATCGGCGGCCCGGTGCTGGTCCAGGACCAGCTGCTGCTGGAGAAGCTGGCCCACTTCAACCGTGAGCGCATCCCGGAGCGTGTGGTGCACGCACGGGGCGCCGGCGCGTACGGCACCTTCACGGTCACCGCCGACGTCACGCGGTACACCCGCGCCGGGTTCCTGTCCGAGGTCGGCAAGCAGACGGAGACCTTCCTGCGCTTCTCGACCGTGGCCGGCAACCTGGGCGCCGCGGACGCGGTCCGCGACCCGCGCGGCTTCGCGCTGAAGTTCTACACCGAGGAGGGCAACTACGACCTCGTCGGCAACAACACCCCGGTGTTCTTCATCAAGGACGCCATCAAGTTCCCCGACTTCATCCACACCCAGAAGCGCGACCCGTACACCGGCTCGCAGGAGGCGGACAACGTCTGGGACTTCTGGGGGCTGTCGCCCGAGTCCACCCACCAGGTGACCTGGCTGTTCGGCGACCGCGGCATCCCGGCCTCCTACCGCCACATGAACGGCTACGGCTCGCACACCTACCAGTGGAACAACGAGGCCGGCGAGGTCTTCTGGGTCAAGTACCACTTCAAGACCGACCAGGGGATCGAGAACCTCACGCAGCAGGAGGCGAACCGGCTCGCCGGCGAGGACCCCGACTCCCACCAGCGGGACCTGCGCGAGGCCATCGAGCGCGGTGAGTTCCCGAGCTGGACCGTGCAGGTGCAGATCATGCCGGCGGCCGACGCGGCGACGTACCGCTTCAACCCGTTCGACCTGACCAAGGTGTGGCCGCACGCGGACTACCCGCCGATCACCATCGGCAAGCTGGAACTCAACCGCAATCCGGAGAACATCTTCGCCGAGGTCGAGCAGTCGATCTTCAGTCCCGCGCACTTCGTGCCCGGCATCGGCCCGTCCCCGGACAAGATGCTCCAGGGCCGCCTCTTCGCCTACGGCGACGCCCACCGCTACCGCGTCGGCATCAACGCCGACCACCTGCCGGTGAACCGGCCGCACGCCACCGAGGCGCGCACCCACGCGCGTGACGGCTTCCTCTACGACGGCCGCCACAAGGGCGCGAAGAACTACGAGCCGAACAGCTTCGGCGGCCCGTTCCAGACCGACCGGCCGCTGTGGCAGTCCACGGCGGTCGCCGGCGGCACGGGCGACCACCCGGCACCGGTGCACGCCGAGGACGACGACTTCGTGCAGGCGGGCACCCTCTACCGGCTGATGTCCGAGGACGAGAAGGAGCGCCTGATCGGCAACCTGGCGGGCTTCATCGCCAAGGTGTCCAGGGACGACATCGCCGAGCGCGCGATCGGGAACTTCCGCCGGGCGGACGACGACTTCGGCAAGCGGCTGGAGGCCGCGGTCCAGGCCCTGCGCGGCTGATCACCAGCACTGGACCGCTTGCCGTGGCGCGGGCCGGATCTCCCGGGTACGGGGGCTCCGGCCCGTCGGCATGTCTCAGGCCGGCACCCGCTGCCGCAGCGGAGCCCAGCAGCGGATGATGTCGCGGACCGAGACGATGCCCACGGGCTCGCCGTGGTCCAGGACGATCAGATGGCGGAAGCCGCCGTGCGCCATGGCGCGGGCCGCCTCCTCCAGGGTCCAGGTCGGGGTGGCGAACACGACGTCGTTGGTGGTGTGCGCGTGGGCGCGTTCCGTGTCCGGGTTCTGGCCGAGGCCCACGGAGTTGAGGATGTCGCGCTCGGTGAGGATGCCGATGCCGCCGGCGTCGGGATCGAGGACGATGGCGGCGCCCACGCGGCGGGCGGACATCAGGGCGGCTGCTTGGCGGAGGGTGTGTGCGGGGCCGACGGTGAGGACCACCGTGCTCATGGCGTCACGGACGAGCATGGCAGTAAGCCACCTCCTAGGGAGAATCCTCCGAGGAATCCGGGCCGATCGTGGACGACGCGGTGACCTGGCGACGAAGTGGCCGACCGGCGGTCGTGCCGATCGATGGATCGACAGGGCGACAGGGCGGCAGTTCGGCAATTCGGCAGATCGATGGATCGATCACGTCGACGGATCGGTAGTTCACGGATTCACAAATTCACAAATGGGGGGACTCTCAGAGTCGCAGGCAAAGCGCGAGTCAACAAGGGGGCGCGTGCAGCTGACCGAGGGCGTGCGCAGGCACCTCGCGCTTCTCAGTAGCGCCCGTTGAGATACCCCAGCAACCGGTCGTGGAGCAGACCGTTGGACGCGGCGGCGTCGCCGCCGTGCGGGCCCGGGCGGCCGTCGAGGCCCGTGAAGGTGCCGCCGGCCTCCGTGACGACGATCGCCGGCGCCGCCATGTCCCACAGGGACAGCTCGGGCTCGGCGCAGAGGTCCACCGAGCCCTCGGCGACCATCATGTAGGGCCAGAAATCGCCGTACGCGCGCGTGCGCCACACCGCGCGGGTGAGGTCGAGGAAGCCGCCGAGCCGGCCCTGCTCCTCCCAGCCGGACAGCGAGGAGTACGCGAAGGACGCGTCCGCCAGCTCGGAGACCCGGGAGACGTGGATACGGGTCGCTGAGGACAGACTGCGGCCGGTGAAGGCGCCATGGCCCTTCGCGGCCCACCAGCGGCGGCCCAGGGCCGGGGCGGAGACCACGCCGACGACGGGCCGGTAGCCGCCCTCGGCCGCCTCCATCAGCGAGATCAGCGTGGCCCAGACCGGCACGCCCCGCACGTAGTTCTTGGTGCCGTCGATCGGGTCGATCACCCAGCGGCGCGGGCCGGTGCCCTCGATGCCGTACTCCTCGCCGAGGACGGCGTCCCGGGGCCGGGCGCGCTGGAGCTGGCCGCGGATCAGCTCCTCGGCGGCCTTGTCCGCCTCGCTCACCGGGGTCATGTCCGGCTTGGTCTCCACCTTGAGGTCGAGGGCCTTGAAGCGGGACGTCGTCGCGGCGTCGGCCGCGTCCGCGAGGACGTGGGCGAGGCGGAGGTCGTCGAGGTAGTCGGGCATGTGATGCACCGTATCCGGCCCACTCGCGGCGCGGCCAGCGGGGGCCGCGGGCGAGGGCCCCGCCCCGGCGCGGCCGCCTCGGCCACGGCATGGCGCACAACCGCCCCCGCGGGATGCGCCCGCTACGCGAACCCTTGACAGTGCACAGGGGCGCGTCAAACCTGGGCGCAGAGCCGCTCACCCCCAGGGAGGCGACGATGCCTGCTGCCCGGGAATCCCTGCTGGACGCCGCCTACACCGCACTCGCGCTGCGGCCGTGGCCCGCCGTGCGGATGGTGGACGTGGCCGCGGCGGCCGGAGTGTCCCGGCAGACCCTCTACAACGAGTTCGGAAGCAAGGACGGGCTCGCCCGGGCGCTCGTGCGCCGGGAGGCCGACGGCTATCTCGCGGGGGTCGAGCGGGCCCTGGCGGGCGGCGTCGAACCGCACGAGCGGCTCACCGCCACCGCCGAGTGGACCGCCGCCGTCGCCCGTGACAACCCGATCGTGCGTGCCATGCTCACCGGTTGCTGGAGCGAGCGACTGCCCGCGCCGTCGTTGTCCGCTGTGGTGTCGTCTTCGGTTGTGCCGGCGCAGCGTCGGGCGGATGGGGCGTTGCCGTCGCCGGGGGATTTGGTGCGGATGGTGCGGGACAGGGCGCTTGCGGCCTTGGCCGGTCCGGGTGCGGGCGGGGAGCTGGTTCGGTCCTGTGAGTTGGTGGCGCGGCTGGCGTTGTCGTGTGTGGCCGCGCCGCCCGCGGAGGGCGGGATCGCCGACCTGGTGCGTGACGCACTGCACCACCAGCCGGTGTGAACCCCTGCTCCCACTCGCCGGCGTGAACCCCTGCCAGCGCCGTCGGGAGCCGTCCCGCCGGCGGTCCGGCTAGTGGGCCGAGCCGGACAGCTGGAGTCCGATCACGCCGATGATGACCAGGCTGATCGAGACGATCTTCAGCGTCGACACCAGGTCGCCCAGGAAGATCATGCCGTAGATCGCGGTGCCCGCGGCGCCGATGCCGGTCCACACGGCGTAGGCGGGCCCCACGTCCAGCTTCCGCAGGGAGAGGGTCAGCAGGCCGAAGCTGCCGAGGGCGAAACACGCGAACGCGATGGTCGGCCACAGCCGGGTGAAGCCGTGCGACAGCTTCAGACAGACCGCGAAGCCGGTTTCGAGCAGTCCGGCCACCACGACCAGCAGCCACGCCATGTGCTGTCCTCCCGTATGTCCGGCCGTATGTCCGGCTCCGGTGCGATTATGCACTTGCCAGACCCGCGCCCCCGCAAACACCGCTGAGGTCAGTCGCCGTCCCTGCGTTCCCGTGTGGCCAGCAACCGGCGCAAAGAGTACAGGCGTGCCGGGTCCGCGTGTCCCTCGGTCACCCAAGCGTCCAGCGCGCAGTCCGGTTCGTCGTGGCTGCAGGCGCGCGGGCAGCCCGCGGTGCCGGGCTCCAGATCCGGGAAGGCGTGGATCACGCGGGAAGGGTCGATGTGGGCGAGGCCGAAGGAGCGAACGCCCGGGGTGTCGACGACCCAGCCGGTCACGTCGCCCAGCGGCAGCGCGAGCGCCGACGTGGTGGTGTGCCGGCCGCGGCCCGTCACCGCGTTGACATGGCCCGTCGTACGCCGCAGGTCCTCCGGGACCAGCGCGTTGACCAGCGTCGTCTTGCCGACGCCGGAGTGACCGACGAACGCGGTGACCTTGCCCGCCAGCTGCTCCCGCACCCGGTCGGCCGCGGCGCCGTCCGCCAGTTCCGCGCGGCTGGTGACGACATACGGGATGTCCAGGTCGCCGTACAGCTCCAGGAGCTTGTCGGGCGGGGCCAGGTCCGACTTGGTCAGCATCAGCAGCGGGTCGAGGCCGCCGTCGTAGGCGGCGACCAGGCAGCGGTCGATCAGCCGGGGGCGGGGCTCGGGGTCGGCGAGGGCGGTGACGATGGCGAGCTGGTCGGCGTTGGCGACGACCACCCGCTCGTAGGGGTCGTCGTCGTCCGCGGTGCGGCGCAGCACCGACGTGCGCTCCGCGATGCGGACGATCCGCGCGAGCGTGTCCTTCCGCCCGGACAGATCACCGACCAGCGCCACCCGGTCGCCCACGACGGCCGCCTTGCGGCCCAGCTCGCGTGCCTTCATCGCGAGGACCGTACGGCCGTCGACGAGGCAGGTCAGCCGGCCCCGGTCCACCGTGAGGACCATGCCCTCGGCGGCGTCCTCGTGCTTGGGCCGGATGTTTGTGCGGGGCCGGTTGCCCTTGCGGTTCGGGCGGCTGCGGATGTCGTCCTCGTCGGTGTGCTTGCCGTAGCGGCGCATGATCCCGGTCCGCCCGTCAGTTCCCGAGCATCCCGGCCCACAGTTCGGGGAAGTCCGGCAGGGTCTTGGCGGTGGTCGCCACGTTCTCGATCCGCACGCCCGGGACGGCCAGGCCGATGACGGCGCCGGCCGTCGCCATGCGGTGGTCCTCGTACGTGTGAAAGATCCCGCCGTGCAGCGCGCGCGGGCGGATGTGCAGCCCGTCGGCGGTCTCGGTCACATCGCCGCCCAGCTCGTTGATCTCTTTGGTGAGCGCGGCCAGCCGGTCCGTCTCGTGCAGTCGCAGATGGGACACGCCGCGCAGGGTCGATGGGGAGTCCGCGAGCGCGGCGACCGCCGCGATGCCCGGGGTCAGCTCGCCCACGTCGCTCAGGTCCACGTCGATGCCGTGGATCGCGCCGGAACCGGTGAACTCCAGGCCGTACTCGGTCAGTGTGCAGGAGCCGCCCATCTCGGTGAAGATCTCGCGCAGCCGGTCACCGGGCTGGGTGGTGCGCGCCGGCCAGTCCGGGACGAGCACCTTGCCGCCGGTGACGAGGGCCGCGGCCAGGAAGGGCTGGGCGTTCGACAGGTCCGGTTCGATGGTCAGGTCGCGGCCCAGCAGGGCACCCGGCGTGACCCGCCAGACGTTCGGCTCGCCGCCCGACTCCGGGGTGTCGACCTGGGCGCCGACCGCGCGCAGCATGTCGACGGTCATCCGGATGTGCGGCACGGAGGGCAGCGAGGCGCCGGTGTGGCGGACCTCGACGCCCTGGTTGAACCGGGGCCCGGACAGCAGCAGCGCCGAGACGAACTGGGACGACGACGAGGCGTCGACCGACACCGGACCGCCCTCCAGGGCGCCGCCGCCGTGCACGGTCAGCGGCAGCGCGCCGCGGCCGTCGTCGTCGATCCGGGCGCCCAGCTCGCGCAGGGCGTCGATCACACCGTGCAGGGGGCGCTCGTACGACCTCGGGTCGCCGTCGAAGCGGATCGGGCCGTCGGCCAGCGCGGCGACGGGCGGCAGGAAGCGCATGACGGTGCCGGCGTTGCCGACGTCGACCGCGGCCGGGCCGTGCAGGCCCGTCGGCAGTACCCGCCAGGCCTCGCCGGAGCCGTCCGGGCCGACGCCCTCCTCGATGCCGACGCCCATGGCCCGCAGGGCGCCCGCCATCAGCAGCGTGTCACGGGAGCGCAGCGGGCGGCGCAGCCAGCCCGGTTCGGAGGCGAGGGCGGCAAGGACGAGGGCGCGGTTGGTGACGGACTTGGACCCGGGCACGTGGACCGTCGCGTCGACGGCTCCGCTCGCGTGCGGGGCGGGCCAGAGGGCGGTGTGCGCGTTGTTCGGGGCCATGGCCCCACTTTAGTGGGCGGGGGGTCGCCGGGTGCGGGTGCGTGCACCGGGGCTGCGCCGTCGGCCGCGGGGTGCGCGAGGGCTTGTCGCCCGGCGGAAGTTCCCGGCCCCGCTCGAACCGGGGCGCGGCCGTATACCGATACGGCCCCGCTCGAACCGGGGCGCGGCCGCATACCGATACGGCCCCGCGCCCTGAGGACGTCGACCCGTCACTCCTTCGGGGTGTGCCCTCAGCCCCGCAGCAGCCACCTTCCCCCGCCGATCAGCGAGCACAGCGACACCGTGTGGAACAGGAACAGCCACAGCCATGCCGGCACGTGGGTCAGGCGCGACAGCTGGTCCGCGTCCGAGTCGCCCGCTCCGCCCCGCGCCCGCTTGGCCTGTAGCTCGAAGGCCGGCCGCACCCCGCCCAGCAGCAGGAACCACACCACCGCGTACCCGAACGCCGCCTGCACCTGCGTACCGGCCAGCCAGGACACCAGCAGGAAGGTGCCGCCGGTGAGGAGCACGGTCAGCGCGCCGTAGGCGTTGCGGATCATCACCAGCATGGCGACGAGCAGGGCCGTGGCCAGCCAGAGCAGGAGCGTGGTGCGCCCGGCGGCCAGCAGCGCGGCCCCGCCCAGGCCCAGCAGCGGCGGCGCGGTGTAGCCCGCCGCGGCGGTGAGGATCATGCCGAGGCCGTGCGGCTTGCCCCGGCTGACGGTGAGGCCGCTGGTGTCGGAGTGCAGGCGTATGCCGGTGAGCTGCCGGCCGGTGAGCAGGGCCACCAGGCCGTGACCGCCCTCGTGCGCGATGGTGATGGCGTTGCGCGAGACGCGCCACAGCCCGTGCGGGACGACCACGGCGAGGGCCGCGGTCAGGGTGATCAGCACCACCCACTGGTCCGGTCCTGGCTGGGTGCCCCACAGCCGGTTCCAGAGGTCGGGCAGCGCGGTCGATGCGGTGCTGTCCATGTGGTGCGGTCGCTCCCTCTGGTCGGGGCTCGGGGGGCCGGTCGGGTCGGGCCTGGTCGGCGGAGCCGGTGGCCGGGTGGCGGCCGGGCCTGGCAGTGTGGCACGTATGTGCGGACGGTATGCAGCCAGTCGTAGGCCCGAGGATCTCGCAGGAATCTTTGAGGTGGACAAGAGGGAGCCCGAGGAGACCTTTGAGGCCGACTACAACGTGGCGCCCACCAAGGAGGTCTACGCCGTACTCGACCGTCCGGTGAAAGACGCCGACGACCCGCGTCCGGTTCGGCAGCTGCGCAGGCTGAAGTGGGGCCTGGTGCCGTCCTGGGCCAAGTCGCCCGAGGGCGCGGCCCGGATGATCAACGCCCGCGCGGAGACCGTGCACGAGAAGCCGTCGTACCGCCGTGCCTTCGCCACCCGGCGCTGCATCCTGCCCGCCGACGGCTACTACGAGTGGGTGACCGGCGCGCAGGAGCGGGACCTGGAGGTCGAGGGCCGCAAGAAGCGGCCGCGCAAGCAGCCGTACTTCGTGCTGCCCGCCGACGGCTCGGTCTTCGCGATGGCGGGCCTGTACGAGTTCTGGCGGGACCGGACCCTGCCCGACGACCATCCGCGGGCCTGGTGGGTGACCTGCTCGGTGCTCACCACCGAGGCGGAGACCACCCCGCTGGCCGTGGCCCCGGCCGAGGGGCCGCACAGCCTCGCCGAGATCCACCCGCGGATGCCGCTGATGCTCACCCCGGACCGCTGGGACGCCTGGCTGGATCCGGCCCGCACCGATGTCGAGGACCTGCGGTCGCTGCTGGAGCCGCCGCCGGAGGGCCTGATGCGCGCCTACCCGGTCGCCACGGCCGTCAGCAACGTCCGCAACAACGGTCCGGAGCTGCTGAAGGAGCTGGCGGGTCCGGAAGCGGGCACACTCTTCTGACGTGACCACAGAGATCATCGCTACGGACGCGGGGGACGCCCGCATCACCTGGCACCCGGCGCGGCGGCCCCGGTTCGTGCTGGCAGTGAGCCACGGGGCGGGCGGCGGCATCGAGGCGCGCGACCTGCGGGCGCTCGCGGCGGCGCTGCCCGCCCACGGCGTCACCGTGGCCCTGGTGGAGCAACCCTGGCGGGTGGCGGGCCGGAAGGTCGCCCCGGCACCGAAGACCCTCGACACCGGCTGGCGCGGGGTCTGGCCCGCGCTCACCGCGCCGGGCCCGCCCGTGATCTCCGGCGGGCGCAGCGCCGGGGCCCGGGTCGCCTGCCGCACGGCGGCCGAGCTGGGGGCGCAGGCCGTCCTCGCCCTGAGCTTCCCGCTGCACCCGCCGGGCAGCCCCGAGAAGTCCCGGGCCGCGGAGCTGCTCGGGGCGCAGGTGCCCACGCTGGTCGTGCAGGGCGGCAACGATCCGTTCGGCAGGCCGGCCGAGTTCCCGCCGGGCGCGTACCGGCTTGTCGAGGTGCCCTACGGCGACCACGGCCTCGCCGTGCCCAAGCGTGCGGAGATCGGCCAGGAGCGGGCTCTGGAGATCGTCACCGACGGCGTCGCGGAGTGGATCGCGTCACTCGGGTGACAGCCGGGAATGCCGCGCGCCGACCCGCTGTTGTGGCGGTCAGAAGTGCTGAAGCTCCAGCACCGACGCCGTGGGAGAGGGAGTCCGCCGCATGGGTTCGACCGTTTGCCCGAGCCGCAGCAGCCGCACTGACCTGGACTGGACGGTGCTGCACGCGGCCAAGACCGCTCCGATTCGAGCGGCGGCAGGCACGGGTCGTGTTCTATCCTCCGATTCGAGTGGGACCGGTATCGGTTCTGCCCGCGATCTTGAGGAGGTGGGTCCGGTCACTGGGACCGACGCAGGGACCGACAACGGCCAGGCGGAGCAGCCCGAGGGCCGGGGCGTCGGCGCGGAGTCCAGCAGGGAGCGCAACGCGCGCTTCGAGCGGGACGCGCTCGAATACCTCGACCAGATGTATTCGGCCGCGCTGCGTATGACGCGCAACCCGGCCGATGCGGAGGACCTGGTGCAGGAGACGTACGCCAAGGCGTACGCGTCCTTCCACCAGTTCCGCGAGGGCACCAACCTCAAGGCGTGGCTGTACCGGATCCTCACGAACACCTTCATCAACTCGTACCGCAAGAAGCAGCGCGAGCCGCAGCGCAGTGCGGCCGAGGAGATCGAGGACTGGCAGCTCGCCCGCGCCGAGTCGCACATGTCGACCGGTCTGCGCTCGGCCGAGTCGCAGGCGCTCGACCACCTGCCCGACTCGGACGTCAAGGAAGCGCTGCAGGCGATCCCCGAGGAATTCCGCATCGCCGTCTACCTCGCGGACGTAGAGGGCTTTGCCTACAAGGAGATCGCGGACATCATGGGGACACCCATCGGTACGGTGATGTCCCGGCTGCACCGGGGCCGCCGTCAACTGCGCGGCATGCTGGAGGACTACGCCCGCGAGCGCGGGCTGGTCCCGGCGGGCGCCGGAGAGTCGAACGAAGCGAAAGGCTCGGGCTCATGAGCTGCGGAGGGCCGCACGAGACGGACTGCAGTGAGGTACTCGATCATTTGTACGAGTTCCTCGACAGCGAGATGCCGGCAGCCGATCGCGACAAGTTCCAGCAGCACTTCGAGGAGTGCTCGCCGTGCCTGGAGAAGTACGGCCTGGAGAAGGCGGTGAAGAAGCTGGTCAAGCGGTGCTGCGGCCATGACGACGTGCCGATCGACCTGCGCGCCAAGGTCATGGGCCGGATCGATCTGATCCGCTCCGGCCAGACCGTGCCCGAGCACGACATCACGGCGACCCCCCAGGAGTCCTGACCGGGCGTGCGGTCCGCGCCTTCCGCGGCCGCGGTCCGGCCCCGCCGCTGACTCGCCGGTCATCACCCGAACGTGCTAATCCGGGCGGCAAGGCCCCCCGGACCCCGCGATCCGCGCCCTAGGCTCCGGAGCCAGGACGGGCATGGTCGGGGGAGGGCTCATGGAGGCGGTTCCGGCACGGGCACGCGTCTACGTGACCTGTGTCGCCGCCCTGGCCCTGCTCGGGGTGCTGCCGCTGCCCCGGACTCACGCGCCCTGGTGGGCGGTCGCGCTGCTCTCCGCGGTGTACGCGGCCTGCGAGCAGATCGTCCGGCGCCGCTTCGGAGGCACCTTCCACCCCGTCCTGCTCGCCGGGGCCTTTCTGCTGCCCGCGCCCGCCGCCGCGCTCGTACCGCTGCCCGGCGCCCTGCTGTCGCCCGCCGACCGGCCCCGCGCGCTGCGCCGGATCTGGCGCGCCGCCCAGTGCTCGCTCGCCGTGGGGGTCGCGGCCCGTGTGCACTGGCTGCTCGGCGGCCGGGCCGCGGTCGTGCACTCCGACTTCCCCTACGCCCTCGTGCCGGTCGCCGCCGCCGTGCTGGCCTTCTGCCTCGTCATCGCCGCGCTCGACGGCGGCATCCTGGTCCTGGCCGAGCGGGTGCCGGTGCGCCGGGCCTGGCGCGGGCTGCTGCCCCGCTCGCTCGCGCCGATCGCCGTGCACGGACTGGCCGGGCTGATGATGGCCGTGCTGTGGCGCAGCCCGCACGGGCCGGTCGTCGCGCTGCTCGTGCTGCTGCCGATGGGCGTGTCCTGGTGGGCCTTCGCGCAGTACCACCGGGAGCGGGCGGCCCACCAGGCGACGATCCGCGCGCTCGTGCAGGCCGTCGACATCAAGGACGGATACACCCGCGGCCACAGCGAGCGGGTCGGGCAGGCGTCCGTGATGATCGCCCGCGAACTCGGCCTGGACGACGACCGCGTCGAGGTGCTGCGGTTCGCCGGGATCCTGCACGACGTGGGCAAGCTCGGCGTGCCGACCCGGCTGCTGCGCAAGGACGGCCCGCTGACCCCCGAGGAACGGCGCGTGATCGAGCTGCATCCTGAGTACGGCCATGAGATGGTCCGCGGGATCTCCTTCCTCGGCGAGGCCCGGGCGGCGATCCTGCACCACCATGAACGGCTCGACGGCAGCGGCTACCCGTACGGGCTGGCGGGCGCTCAGATCCCGGAGTGCGCCCGGGTGGTGGCCGTCGCCGACGCCTTCGACGCAATGACGTCCACCCGTTCCTACAGCAGGGCGCGCCCGGTGCCGACGGCCCTGCGGGAACTGGAGCGCTGCGCCGGCACCCAGTTCGACCCCAGGATGGTCGCCGCGCTGGTCCGGGCCGTGGGGCGATGGGGGTGCCCCCGGTCGAGCGCAGCCGAGAGCGGGGGCGGCTGGCACCCCGCGGTCACCGCCGACGAACCGCGGTACCCGGTGCCACCCTCCGAACCCGCCGTGGGCCCGCGCGAGGCGCGCCGATGAACGCGCTGCGGCTCGTGCATGGCTGTGCCGCGCTGCTCGCCGCCGGCTCCCTCACCGTCACCCTCCTCGGCGGACTGGAGGACCGCGGCACCGCCCTCGCCTTCGGCGTGCTCATAGCCGTCGGCGAGCTGACCGTCCCGCGGCCGTCCGGCCCGGCCCGGGTGGCGGACGTCCCCGTGACCGTCGCCGGCGCCGACGTCCGGGAGACCGCCTCGCTCGGCGCGGCCGGCGCCCTGTCGTACGCGCTGCTCGGCGAGGGAGCCGGGCACCCGGCCGCCCCGCAGGCGCTCGCTGCGGCCCAGAGCGCGGGGACACCCGGCCGGGCCGCGCAGGTCGTCACCGTCGTCCTCGCCGCCTCGCTGCTCGGCAGCGCCCCGCGCATCTGGTGCGGCCGGACCCGCACGCTCGACCACCTGGCCCGCCGGGTCCTCACCATCGGCTTCGCCGCCGTCTGCTTCCCACCCCTGCACAGCGACGGCCTGATCGGGGCCCTGGGCGGCTTGGCGCACGCCGTGCTGCTGCTCGCGCTCCTCCTGCTCACCGCCCTGTGCGACGCGGTCCTGGCCGCCGCCCTGGCCCACTCCCGCACCCGGTGGCCGTTCGGCCCGCTGCTGCGGGACGAGCTGAGGGGGCTGCTCGGCATCGGATCCGCGGTGTCCGCGACGGGCGCGGTGATGGCGCTGGCGGTCGCCGTCGTCGGGCTGTGGGCGCTGCCCGTGTTCTGTCTGCCGCTCCTGCTCACCCAGCTCACGCTGCGCCGGTACGCCGCCGTGCGCGCCACCTACCGGCAGACCATCGCCTCCCTCGCCCGGGCCACCGAGGTGGCCGGCTACACCCCGGCCGGACACGCCCACCGGGTCGCCGCGCTCAGCCAGGCCGTCGGCCGGGACCTCGGGCTGACCGCGCCCGAGCTGACCGTGCTGGAGTACGCGGCCCTCATGCACGACATCGGCCAGCTGAGCCTGGTCGACCCGGTGCCGGCCGGGGCCACCGCCGCACTGCCCGCCGCGGAACAGCGGCGGATAGCGCTGCTCGGCGGGGCCGTCGTACGGCAGACCGGGGTGGACGCGGCGGTCGCGGTGGTCGTGGAGCGGCAGGCCGATCCCTACCGGGAGCAGCCGGTGGCCGCGCGGATCATCCGGGCCGTGAACGCGTACGAGGAGAAGACGCGGGACGCCGGTCCCGGCGGCCCGCTCAAGGCCCTGGAAGAGCTGCGGCTGGGCACCGCCGGGGACTACGCGCCCGAGGTGGTGGAGTCGCTCGCGCGGGTGCTGGGCGACCAGGATGCGGCGCGCGAGCGCCCCGGCCGGGGCGGCGGACGCCGGACCGGCCGGTCTGACCCGGCCCCGGCTGGGTAACCCATGGGTAATGAGCGACTCTCCCGTCGCACGTGGTTGGATGCGAGGGAGAGGGTGTCCGGGGGCACAAGCCAGCCCACAGTGCGGATCTGGAACTGGCAGGCGGGAATCGTGAGGATCTTCGGCAAGGGACGGCACCGGCCCTCCGCCTCCTGGCGGCAGGCCACCGACCGGGCGTTCACGCTCATCGGCGACGGCCGGTACGAGGACGCGGGCGAGCTGTTGACACGCGCCGCCGACCTGGAGCCCTGGCTGTCCGAGTCCTGGTTCAACCTCGCCCTGCTGCACAAGTTCCGGCACGACTGGGAGCAGGCCCGCGCCGCAGGACTGCGCGCCGTGGCCCTGCTGGACCGGGAGACCGGCGCGCCCGACTGGTGGAACGTGGGCATCGCCGCCACCGCCCTGCAGGACTGGCCGCTGGCCCACCGCGCCTGGCAGGCCTACGGACTGCGGGTGCCCGGGGGCGGCGCCACCGCCACCGGTGAACCGCTCGGCATGGAGCTGGGCAGCGCGGTCGTACGGCTGTCCCCGGAGGGAGAGGCCGAGGTCGTCTGGGGCAGGCGGCTCGACCCGGCGCGCATCGAGGTGCTGTCCATTCCGCTGCCCTCGTCGGGGCGGCGCTGGGGCGAGGTCGTGCTGCACGACGGCGTACCGCACGGGGAGCGCACCACCGCCGCGGGGCACGCCTACCCGGTCTTCGACGAGATCGAGTTGTGGGCCCCCTCGCCCGTGCCCACCTGGGTGGTCCTGCTGGAGGCCGCCAGCGAGGCCGACCGGGACGCGCTGGAACAGCTGGCCGCCGACGCCGGCTTTGCCGCGGAGGACTGGTCGTCGTCCGTGCGGCTGCTGTGCCGGATGTGCTCCGAGTCGCGGATGCCCTCCGACGAGGGCGACGGGGAACACCTCGATCCGCACGATCACAGCGAGCCGGGGCATCCCGGGCCGCTCGGGCACCGTACGGACGGGCAGCTGTGGGTGCCGGAGCGGGAGTGTGGCGTTGCCGCCCCGGCGTCGCTGGTCC
Organism: Streptomyces sp. NPDC004629; assembly: GCF_042873595.1. NCBI lineage: Bacteria > Bacillati > Actinomycetota > Actinomycetes > Kitasatosporales > Streptomycetaceae > Streptomyces > Streptomyces sp. NPDC004629. The sequence continues at coordinate 640,061 of NZ_JBIALO010000001.1, forward strand.
GGGGGCTGCTGGACGGGTGGGTCGCGGACAGCCCCGATTCCCGGGACTGGCGGGATCTCGAAGAGGTCTGTTGAGAACCGTTGCCCGGCCGCGGGTTCGGCCGGCTGGTCGCGCCGGAGCGGCGGAGCCGCACAGCGGACACAGCCCCGCGCCTGGCGGGGCGCGATCCCCGTACCCTGTATCAGCATCCACTCCCCATTCTTGTCAGGAAGGCATACGTCGGTCATGGCGCAGCAGGACACCGATCAGCAGCACGCGGGCGTGCTCCCCGTGGACGACGAAGGCTTCGTCATCGACACCGAGGACACCGAGGAGCGCGAGGCCGCCTGGCGGGAGCGCGGCACCTCGCGGCCGATCACGGTCGTCGGCAATCCGGTGCTGCACAAGGAGTGCAAGGACGTCACCGAGTTCGGCGACGAACTCCGGCAGCTGGTCGCCGACATGTTCGCCAGCCAGCGCACCGCCGAGGGCGTGGGCCTGGCCGCCAACCAGATCGGTGTCGACCTGAAGGTCTTCGTCTACGACTGCCAGGACGACGCGGGCCTCCGGCACGTCGGCGTGGTCTGCAACCCCCGGCTCGTCGACCTGCCCGCCGATCGGCGCCGCCTCGACGACAGCAACGAGGGCTGCCTCTCCGTGCCGACCGCGTACGCGCCGCTGGCCCGGCCCGACTACGCCGAGGTGACCGGGCAGGACGAGCGGGGCAACCCGGTCAAGGTGCGCGGCAACGGCTACTTCGCGCGGTGTCTGCAGCACGAGACCGACCATCTGTACGGGTACCTGTACATCGACCGGCTCTCCAAGCGCGAGCGCAAGGACGCACTGCGGCAGATGGCCGAGAACGAGCCGCGCTACGCCGTGGTCGCCAACGACTGACGCCGAGCGCTCCGCTGGAAGTGCCGCGCTATGCCGTCGGTCGTCTGCTGCACCGTTGTGGCTGGTCGCGCAGTTCCCCGCGCCCCTTCGGGCGCTGACTAACCGCAGTTGGCAGACTCGTGCGGTGACGGCGCCCGTCTTCTGGCCCCGGTGTGCGTTCAGGCGGCCTCGGGGCCCCGGAACGCGCGCCGGTAGGCGTGCGGCGTGGTGCCCAGCGCCCGGACGAACTGGTGGCGCAGCGCGGCGGCGGTGCCGAACCCGGTGCGCGCCGCGATCACGTCCGTCGTCTCGTCCGTGCCCTCCAGCAACTCCTGGGCCAGCAGCACCCGTTGGCGCAGGATCCAGCGGTAGGGGGTGGTGCCGGTCTCCTGCTGGAAGCGGCGCGCGAAGGTACGCGGTGCCATGTGGGCGCGGGCGGCAAGCTGCTCGACGGTGACCTCACGGTCCAGGTGCCGTTCCATCCAGGCCAGCACGTCGCCGACGGTGTCGCACCGGTCCTTGGGCAGCGGGCGCTCGATGTACTGGGCCTGCCCGCCGTCGCGGTGCGGTGGCACCACCATGCGCCGGGCGATCTTGTTGGCGACCTCCGGGCCCTGCTCCTTGCGCACGATGTGCAGACAGGCGTCGATTCCGGAGGCGGTGCCCGCGGAGGTGATCACCGGGTCGTCGTCGACGTAGAGCACGTCCGGCTGGATGATCGCGCGCGGATGGCGCACGGCCAGGTCCGCGGCCTGCCTCCAGTGCACGCTGCACCGCCGCCCGTCGAGCAGCCCGGCGGCGCCGAGCGCGAACACCCCGGAGCAGACGCTGAGCACCCGCGCCCCGCGCTCCGCCGCCGCCACCAGGGCCGTCAGCAGCTCGGGCGGGAAGTCGCGGGTGGCGAACTCCTGGCCGGCCGGCACCGCGACCAGGTCGGCCTCCGCCAGCCGGTCCAGCCCGTACGGCGTCGAGACGGTCAGCCCGCCGACATGGGTGCGCAGGGCCGGGCCCTCCGCCGAGACCACGGCGAAGTCGTACACCGGCAGCCCGTCGTCGCTGCGGTCGAGGCCGAACACCTCGCACAGGACGCCCAGCTCAAAGGGGTGCACGCCGTCCAGCAGCACGGCCACCACGTTCTTCAACACGCTGCCAGTGTGCCTCGTTCCTGGCAGTAATTCGAGGGTGTGCGGCAGTCCTGCCACTGCCGGTAAGGGGTGTCAGAGACGACAGTGGTGTCCATGAACACGAACCAGATCGAAGGTCTGATCGGCATGGTCACGGTCCTCGGGATCCTCGTCCTCCTGGTCCTCCCGTCGGTGTTCGGCATCGTGCGCGACCGGCGCATCGACCGACAGCTCCGGGAGGCCGAGGAGACGGCGGACGAGGAGCGGGATCAGAAGTCCTCGTCCAGGTCGACGGTGCCCTCCACCGCCACCTGGTACGCCGACGGACGCCGCTCGAAGAAGTTGGTCAGCTCCTGAACCCCTTGCAGCTCCATGAAGGAGAAGGGGTTCTCGGAGCCGTACACCGGGGCGAAGCCGAGGCGGGTCAGACGCTGGTCGGCGACGCACTCCAGGTACTGCCGCATCGAGTCGGTGTTCATGCCCGGCAGGCCGTCGCCGCACAGGTCGCGCGCGAACTGCAGCTCCGCCGTGACGGCCTCCCCGAGCATGTCGGTGACCTGCTGCCGCAGCTGATCGTCGAAGAGGTCCGGCTCCTCCTTGCGGACGGTGTCGACCACGTCGAAGGCGAAGGACATGTGCATCGTCTCGTCACGGAACACCCAGTTGGTGCCCGTGGCCAGGCCGTGCAGCAGGCCCCGGCTGCGGAACCAGTAGACGTACGCGAAAGCGCCGTAGAAGAACAGGCCCTCGATGCACGCGGCGAAGCAGATCAGATTGAGCAGGAAGCGCCGGCGGTCGGCCTTCGACTCCAGGCGGTCCAGGTTCTCGACCGAGTCCATCCATCTGAAGCAGAACTCGGCCTTCTCCCGGATGGACGGGATGTTCTCGACCGCCGCGAACGCCGCCGTACGGTCCTCCGGGTCGGGCAGATAGGTGTCCAGCAGCGTCAGATAGAACTGGACGTGCACGGCCTCCTCGAACAGTTGACGGCTCAGATACAGCCGTGCCTCGGGGGAGTTGATGTGCTTGTACAGGGTCAGCACCAGGTTGTTCGCGACGATCGAGTCGCCCGTGGCGAAGAACGCGACCAGCCGGCCGATGAGGTGCTGTTCGGCGGGGGTCAGCCGGGCGAGGTCGGCGACGTCCGAGTGGAGGTCGACCTCCTCCACGGTCCAGGTGTTCTTGATGGCGTCCCGGTAGCGCTCGTAGAAGTCGGGGTAGCGCATGGGGCGCAGCGTCAGCTCGAAGCCCGGGTCGAGAAGGTTACGGGAACGGTGAGACATCACTGGCAGGCCTCGCAGGACTCGGGGTTCTCAAGGGAGCAGGCGACGGCCTCGGGGTCGGCGGCCTGCTGTACGGGGACGGTGGCTCGGGACTGCGCCTGAGCGGCGCGTGCGATGCGGGTCGCCGGGCGGGAGCGCAGGTAGTACGTCGTCTTCAGGCCCTGCTTCCAGGCGTAGGCGTACATCGAGGAGAGCTTGCCGATGGTCGGCGTCTCCAGGAACAGGTTCAGGGACTGCGACTGGTCCAGGTAGGGCGTGCGGGCCGCGGCCATGTCGATCAGGCCGCGCTGCGGGATCTCCCACGCCGTGCGGTACAGGGCGCGCACCTCCGCTGGGATCCATGTGAGGTCCCGCACGGAGCCGTTGGCGTCGCGCAGCGCCTCGCGGGTGCGGGCGTCCCACACACCCAGCTCCTTGAGGTCCCGCACCAGGTACGAGTTGACCTGGAGGAACTCACCGGAAAGGGTCTCGCGCTTGAAGAGGTTGGAGACCTGGGGCTCGATGCACTCGTAGACACCGGCGATGGACGCGATGGTCGCGGTGGGCGCGACGGCGAGCAGGAGGCTGTTGCGCAGGCCGGTCGTCGCGATCCGCGCCCGCAGCGCCGCCCAGCGCTCGGGCCAGGTGAACTCGACGCCGTAGTGGTCGGGGTGCAGGACACCCCGCGCCGTACGGGTCTTCTCCCAGGCGGGAAGCGGGCCGTTGCTGTCGGCGAGGTCGGCGGACGCCTCGTAGGCGGCGAGCATGATGCGCTCGGCGATCCGGGTGGACAGGGCCCTCGCCTCGGGGGAGTCGAAGGGCAGGCGCAGCTTGAAGAAGACGTCCTGCAGGCCCATCACACCGAGGCCGACCGGCCGCCACCTGGCGTTGGAACGGCCCGCCTGCTCGGTCGGATAGAAGTTGATGTCGACGACCCGGTCCAGGAAGGTCACGGCGGTGCGGACCGTCTCGTCCAGCCGCTCCCAGTCGATGCCCCCGCCGCTCACGAACGCGCCGAGGTTGACCGAGCCCAGGTTGCAGACCGCGGTCTCGCCGTCGTCGGTGACCTCCAGGATCTCCGTGCAGAGGTTGGAGGAGTGGACGACACTGCCCGGCTCGGCCGTCTGGTTGGCGGTGCGGTTGGCCGCGTCCTTGAAGGTCATCCAGCCGTTGCCGGTCTGTGCGAGGGTGCGCATCATGCGGCCGTAGAGGTCACGGGCCGGGATGGTCTTCTTCGCGAGCCCGGCCGCCTCCGCCGCGCGGTAGGCGGCGTCGAACTCCGCGCCCCACAGGTCGACCAGCTCCGGCACGTCCGACGGGGAGAACAGCGACCACGGCTCGTCGGCGTCGACCCGGCGCATGAACTCGTCCGGGATCCAGTGGGCGAGGTTGAGGTTGTGCGTACGGCGGGCGTCCTCACCGGTGTTGTCGCGCAGCTCCAGGAACTCCTCGATGTCCGAGTGCCAGGTCTCCAGGTAGACGGCCGCGGCGCCCTTGCGCCGGCCGCCCTGGTTCACGGCGGCCACGGAGGCGTCGAGGGTCTTCAGGAACGGCACGATGCCGTTGGAGTGCCCGTTGGTGCCGCGGATCAGCGAACCGCGGGAGCGGATGCGGGAGTAGGCGATGCCGATGCCGCCTGCGTGCTTGGAGAGACGGGCGACCTGGTGGTAGCGGTCGTAGATGGAGTCCAGCTCGTCCTTGGGGGAGTCGAGGAGGTAGCAGGACGACATCTGCGGGTGGCGGGTGCCGGAGTTGAAGAGCGTGGGGGAGGAGGGCAGGTAGTCGAGGCGGCTCATCAGCCGGTAGAGCGCGGCGACCTCGTCCACGGCGTGCGCGGAGTCTTCCCCAAAGAGGGCGTCGGCAGCACCGTCGGCGAGGCTGGCGGCCACGCGCAGCATGAAGTGCTGGGGTGTCTCGATGACGTGGCGGGTCAGGGGGTGCCGGAGCAGATAGCGGCTGTGCAGCGTGCGCAGCCCGAAGTACCCGAAACGGTCGTCCGCCGCGGTGTCGATCAGCGCGTCCAGCCGCTCGGCGTGCCGCCGTACGAAGGCGGCGGTGCGGTCGGCGATGAGCCCTTCCCGGTGCCCCACGGCGATCGACCTGGTGAACGAGGTGACGCCCTGTGCGGCGGCCTCGGCGCGGATGGACAGGGTCAGCAGCCGGGCGGCCAGCCGGGAGTAGGCGGGGTCCTCCGAGATCAGGCCGGCGGCCGCCTCGGTGGCCAGCTCCCGAAGCTCCGCGGCGGCAGCGGCGTCGGACCGCGCGGACCGGCCGCGCAGCGCGGCGGCGGCGACCCGGCCGGGGTCGGCGTCGGGAAGGTCGGCGGTCAGCTCGGTCAGGGTCCGCAGCAGCGCGGCACCGGGGCCGTCGGTCTCCACCGGGGCCGCGGTCGCCTGGGCGGCTGAAGCCGGGTCGGCTGGCGCGATGGTCACGTGGGGCTCTCCCTCGCTCGGCACGGGGCCTTGCGGAGGGCAGGGGGCAGCACGCGAGCGCGCACGGCGTCGCGTCCACCGGCCCATTCCACGAGGCCCGGACGTCAGAGCACCCGGGCCGGACGGCCGGGCGCGCCGTCGGCAGGTCCTCGGACTGAAGCCTGCATGCGGGTATGCGGGCATACGCGCATGAGTACACCGTTGCGGGACAGTTCCGGATTCGCACCGGATTCCCCTGCGGCGACAGCGAGCATGAGCATACATCTAGTGCCGGGCCGTGGTGGCACCCCCAGATGTTGTGTCGTACGTCAACGGGCCGCCGTTGCCGGGTTCGGCTTCGGCGGCCCGTTGCGGGGCGTGCGCGGTGGCCCGCGCGGTGCCCCGCGGCCGTGCGGGGGCGTGCTGTCAGTGCCCGGCGCCCGCCGTCGCGGGCGGAAGCTCGACCTGGACGCCCGCGTCTCCCGCGTCGGCCGTGTAGTCCTGCGGGCTCGTCTCGTCCACGCCCTCGGGAGCCTTCACGGCCTTCAGGACGAAGGTCAGGACGACGGTGACGAGGAGGTTGAGCACGAACGCCGTCATGCCGATGTAGCCGATCTCACCGATCCCGGGGATCTCCTCGGCCGAGCCGCCGAAGTGCTTCTGTGTCGGCGAGGCCACCCCGTAGGCGGCGACCGTGCCGTACACCATGCCGACCGCCCAGCCCGCGAGCAGCGCCCAGCGGTGGAACCAGCGGGTGAACAGGCCGCCGACCAGGGCCGGGAAGGTCTGCAGGATCCAGATGCCGCCCAGCAGCTGGAAGTTGATGGCGACCGTCTTGTCCATGGTCAGGACGAAGACCAGCGCGCCCACCTTCACCAGCAGCGACACGATCTTGGAGACCCGGGTCTCCTGATGGGCCGTCGCGTCCGGATTGATGAAGTCCTTGTAGATGTTGCGGGTGAACAGGTTCGCGGCCGCGATGGACATGATGGCCGCGGGCACCAGGGCGCCGATGCCGATCGCCGCGAACGCCACGCCCGCGAACCAGTCGGGGAACATGTCCTCGAACAGCTGGGGGATGGCCAGCTGGCCGTTGGAGACCTTGACCCCGGCCGCGATCGCCATGAAGCCCAGCAGACCGAGCAGGCCGAGCATCAGGGAGTACAGCGGCAGGATCGTGGTGTTGCGGCGGATCACCTCACGGCTGCGCGACGACAGCGTCGCGGTGATCGAGTGCGGGTACATGAAGAGCGCGAGCGCGGAGCCGAGGGCCAGCGTGGCGTACGTCCACTGGCCCGCCTCCGGCGGGGCGAGCGCCCCGCGCGGCGCCCCCGTCGCCGGATTGGTCTGGGCGAAGGCGTCGCCGGCCTTGGCGAAGATGTCGTCGAACCCGCCCAGCTTGATCGGGATGTAGATGATCGCCACCGCGATCACGATGTAGATCAGCGTGTCCTTGACGAACGCGATCAGGGCGGGTGCCCTCAGGCCCGACGAGTAGGTGTACGCGGCCAGCACGCCGAAGGCGAGCAGCAGCGGCAGGTCCTTGACGAACCAGTTGGTGTTCTCGCCGCCGCCCACGCCCATCACGTCGAGGACTGCCTGGATGCCGACCAGTTGGAGCGCGATGTAGGGCATCGTGGCGAGGATGCCGGTCAGCGCCACCGCCAGCGACAGCCCCTTGGAGCCGAACCGGCCGCGCACGAAGTCCGAGGTCGTCACGTAGCCGTGCCGGTGCGAGACCGACCACAGGCGGGGCAGGAACGTGAAGATCAGCGGATACACGAGGATCGTGTAGGGCACGGCGAAGAACCCGGCCGCGCCCGCCGCGTAGATCGCCGCCGGGACGGCGACGAAGGTGTAGGCCGTGTACAGGTCGCCGCCGAGCAGGAACCAGGTGACCCAGGTGCCGAACGACCGGCCGCCCAGGCCCCATTCGTCGAGGCTGTGCTCGTTCTCGGCCTTGCGCCAGCGGGCGGCCAGGAATCCCACGACCGTGACGGCCAGGAAGAAGAAGACGAAGACGCCGAGCGCGACGCCGTTGACGCCGTCGTTCATCGCGCGTCACCTCCGACCCGGGTCCGGCGGGCGCGCTGGTCACGCTGCCACAGCTTGTAGGCGGTCATGGTCAGCGCGGTGGAGAGCAGCACCCACAGCATCTGGTACCAGTAGAAGAACGGGATCCCGATGAACGTGGGGTCGACCTTGGCGTAGGAGCCGACCCAGAGCATCGCCACGAACGGTGCGACGAGACACAGGGCGATCACCACCCGTACCGGTGTCACCACCGGTGGTTTCACTTCGGACGCGTCTGGCATGTCTGGGCTCCGTCCCCTCACTGATCACCTGTTGTAACGCGCAGGCAATGTAGGTGACGGTGCCGATGAAGCGGAAGTACCCATCCGTATTTCGGTCGCAAACGGCGTTCTCGGCAACGGCGCAAGCCCTGGCGGGGATCCGATTCCTGGCGGTCCGTGCGCATCCACTCGAATTCCCGGCGGGACGGCGCCGCCTCGGGTGCCGTTTCCGGATATGCGCGGCATGGCGTTCGCAGGCCGACTCGCCCGTCGATTCCCGCCCGTACCAGCGCAGTCCGTGCCGTCCGTGCAGTCATCGGCCGCACTGCCGGCCGTATGCCGTGCCGCCTCCTTCTCGGCCCGTGCGAGGATCGGCCCGTGCGGGGCGGTGATCTTCGCGGCGACGTAGGGCGCCTCGCTCAGGGGGACGGCGCCGGGTGGCGGAGGCGCGGAATGCACATCCGCAACGCGTCCTGGACGACGCTCGCGACCAGCAGGGCTGGAAGTAGCCGACCTGCCTATTCCTGTGGGCGCTTCAGCCGCGCGACGAACTTGTAGCGGTCCCCGCGGTAGACCGAGCGCACCCACTCCACCGGGTTGCCGTCCTCGTCCAGCGAGTGCCGGGAGAGCATCAGCATCGGCAGACCCACGTCCGTGCCGAGCAGGCCCGCCTCGCGCGGGGTGGCCAGCGAGGTCTCGATGGTCTCCTCGGCCTCGGCGAGACGGACGTCGTACACCTCGGCGAGGGCGGTGTACAGGGACGTGTATTTGACGAGGCTGCGGCGCAGCGCAGGGAAGCGTTTGGCGGACAGATGCGTGGTCTCGATGGCCATCGGCTCGCCGTTGGCCATGCGCAGCCGCTCGATGCGCAGCACCCGGCCGCCGGCCGTGATGTCGAGCAGTTCGGCGAGCCGGTCGTCCGCGGTGATGTAGCCGATGTCCAGCAGCTGCGAGGTCGGCTCCAGACCCTGGGCGCGCATGTCCTCGGTGTAGGAGGTGAGTTGCAGCGCCTGGGAGACCTTCGGTTTGGCGACGAACGTGCCCTTGCCCTGGATCCGTTCCAGCCGGCCCTCGACCACCAGCTCCTGCAGGGCCTGGCGGACGGTGGTGCGCGAGGTGTCGAACTCGGCGGCGAGTGTGCGCTCCGGTGGAACCGGTGTGCCCGGCGGGAGCGTCTCCGTCATGTCGAGCAGGTGTTTCTTCAGGCGGTAGTACTTGGGCACACGCGCGGTACGGACGGTCGTCCCACCCTCGTTCTCCGCACTGCCGACGTCGGTGCTCATGTTCTGCCTTCCCGGCTCCTGGTGCCGAAAGCGACCGACATCCCATCGGCCACGGATCACATCGTGGCACGGCTCCGTGTGACGGGAGGCCACCCGAACGGTCCGTGATCTCCTCTGTATACCGTCGCGCCCCCCGTTGGTCTAGTCCATAGGTCCCTCCGAGTGGCCCCGATAGGCCCGAAGTGGTCCGTCCGATCTGTCGGTTGGTGAATGAAAGGTCTCTGCATATCTCGGTCCCATCACGGACGCCCCGAGCCTGTTTGAACGCCTTGACAGCCGTATTGGTCTGGGCCAAGCTCCCCATACTGGTCTACACCATTGGTCCAGGTCCCGGCCCCATGGGCGGTACACAGCGCTGACGCGCGCCGCGGGGAGGCAGGGGGGTTTGTGGCATCCCTGAGGAGGGTGGCGTGAAGCGCAGGCTGATAGCCGCGATCGGTATCGCGGGCATGGTCGTCTCCATCGCGGCGTGCGGTAGCGACAGCAAGGACGACGACGGTTCGGGCAAGGGGGCGGACGCCAAGGAGCTGACCGTCTGGCTCACCGTGGACGCCCAGAACAACTGGCCCGATCTGGTCAAGGCCGCCGACGCCGCGGTGCAGAAGAAGCACCCCGGCATCAAGATCAAGCACGAGTACTACGGCTGGCCGGACAAGAACACCAAGCTGGACGCCGTCCTCGCCACGGACAAGGCCCCCGACGTGGTCGAGATGGGCAACACCGAGATGCTCGGCTACATGGTCAAGGGCGCCTTCGCACCCATCGACCCGGCCCAGTACGGCAACTCGGCCGCCTGGCTCGACGGCCTCAAGGCCTCCGTGACGTACGAGGGCAAGCCCTACGGCGTGCCGTACTACGCCGGCGGCCGGGTCGCCAACTGGCGCAAGGACGTGGCCGCTTCGGTCGGCGTCAAGACTCCCCCGAAGACCTACGCCGAGCTGACCTCCGCCCTGGACAAGATCCAGAAGAAGCAGGGCGACAAGTTCAGCGCCTGGTACCAGCCCACCCGCGACTGGTACGCGGCCATGTCCTTCGTCTACGACGCCGGCGGCTCCATCGCCAAGGAGGAGGGCGGCCAGTGGAAGGGCACCCTCTCCTCGCCCGAGTCCCTCAAGGGCCTCAAGGAGTTCAAGCGCGTCGTCGACACGTACATGCACGGCGACAAGACCAAGGACGAGTCCGACCGTTACATCGTCTACGGCCAGGGCAAGTCCGCCATGATCTTCGCGCCCGCCTGGGAGGGCGGCACCGCGGCCGACCCGAAGAACGACAAGACCGGCAAGCTCAAGGACAACCTTGAGAACTTCGTGATGCCCGGCCCGTCCGGCAAGAACATGCCGGTCTTCCTCGGCGGCTCCGACCTCGCCATCCCGGTGAAGTCCAAGGCCCAGGCCGTCGCCGCCGAGTGGATCAACGCCTTCACCGGCCCCGAAGGCCAGAAGGGCCTGATGGCCAAGGGCAACCTGCCCAACAACAAGACGGACCTCGCCACCCTGAAGGACGACCCGGCGACCGCCGTCCCCGCCACCGCGGCCGAGTCCAACTGGTTCGTCCCGATGGCCCCCGGCTGGGGCCAGATCGAGAAGGCCCAGGTTCTGCAGACCATGCTGCAGAGCATCGGCACCGGCAAGAAGACGGTCGAGGCCGCCGCGAAGGAAGCGGACGCCGCGATCGACAAGGTGATCAACACCAAGTGACGTGAGCGCAGGGCCCGTGGACCCCGGGGGAGTTCGGGGGCGGGGCCCTGCTTCTCGTACGGCCGCGCGGGGTCCGGCGCCGCGTGGCCCTGCGGGACCCGGACTCCGTACCCAGACGCCGCCCTCCGGGACCGGGCCTGCGTGCGGAACTCCGGTTTCCGTACGGGATGTCGGCTTCGTACGACCAGAGGGACCGCTGAGGAGCGCGCGATGAGTGCCGCAGACACGACCACCCCCGCCACGGTGCCGCCGCCGCGGCAGGCACCACCACCGGGCGGCACGCAACGGCCACGCGGAAAGCGCACGTCCGGCGGCGCGGGCACCCCCTGGCTGCTGCTCGCCCCCTGCCTGGTGATCCTCGTCCTGGTCATGGGCTATCCGCTGGTCCGCCTGGTCACCCTGTCCTTCCAGAAGTTCGGGCAGTCCCAGCTGTGGGGCTTCCAGCCGGCCGAGTCGGTCGGGTTCGACAACTTCTCCCAGGTCCTCGGCGACGGCGAGTTCTGGCAGGTCGTGGTCCGCACGATCGTCTTCGCGGCCGGCTCGGTGATCTTCACTATGGTCCTCGGCATGCTGGTCGCCCTGCTGCTGCAACGGGTCTCCGGCTGGGTGAAGACCCTGATCAACATCGCGCTGGTGGCGAGCTGGGGCATGCCCGTCATCGTCGCCACCACCGTCTTCAAATGGCTCTTCGACGCCGACTACGGCATCCTCAACGCGCTGCTGAGCAGGCTGCCCGGCGTCGATCTGATCGGCCACAACTGGTTCGCGAGCGGGCCGCAGGGCCTGGCCGTGATCATGCTGTTGGTGGTCTGGGGCGCCGTGCCGTTCGTCGTCATCACGCTCAGCGCGGGCCTCACCCAGGTGCCCAAGGAACTGGAGGAGGCCGCCCGCCTCGACGGCGCGGGCGCCTGGGGCGTCTTCCGCTATGTCACCCTGCCCATCCTCAAGCCGATCATCGTGATGCTCACGACCCTGTCGGTCATCTGGGACATGGGTGTCTTCCCGCAGGTCTTCGTGATGCGCAACGGGCATCCCGAGGCCGAGTTCCAGTTGCTGACCACCTACTCCTACGACCGCGCCTTCGTGGTCAACGACTACGCGCAGGGCTCGGCGATCGCCCTGATCACCGTGGTGCTGCTGCTCGGTGTGGTCGCCGTCTATATGCGCCAGATGCTGAAGATCGGAGACGTCGAGTGAGCGGCATGAGCGACATGAGCGGCACGAGTGCGATCGCCGCCGGCGGCCGGCGCAGGAACGGGTCCCGGCTCGGCTGGAACCTCCTCGGCCTCCTCGTCTTCGTCATCGTCGGCTTCCCCGTCTACTGGATGCTCAACACGGCGTTCAAGCCGGCCAAGGACGCCATCGACCCGGATCCCAGCCTGCTGCCCACGGGCCTGACCCTGTCCAACTTCAGCCGTGCGCTGGACATCGCCGACTTCTGGGGGCCCGTCGGGCGCAGCCTGGTCGTGTCGCTGTCCGTCGTGGCGATCGGCATCGTCGTCGGCATGCTGGCCGCGCTCGCCATCTCCCGGTTCGCCTTCCGCGGCCGCAAGATCGTGATCGTGGGCATCCTCGCGGTGCAGATGGTCCCGCTGGTCGCCATGATCATCCCGGTCTTCCTGCTACTGAACGACCTGAAGCAGTACGACAAGCTCACCGGCCTCATCATCACCTACCTGACCTTCATCCTCCCCTTCACGGTGTGGACGCTGCGCGGCTTCATCGTCAACATCCCGAAGGAACTGGAGGAGGCCGCGATGGTCGACGGCTGCTCGCGCACCGGTGCCTTCGTCCGCGTCGTCTTCCCGCTCCTCGCCCCCGGCATGGTCGCCACCTCCGTCTACGGCTTCATCCAGGCCTGGAACGAGTACCTGTACGCACTCATGCTGATGAGCCAGCAGAACCAGACCGCGACCGTGTGGCTCGGCAACTTCACCACCAAGCACGGCACCGAGTACGCGCCGATGATGGCCGGCGCCACCATGATGGCCGTGCCGATCGTCGTGCTGTTCCTGTTCGTCCAGCGCAAGATGGCCGCGGGGCTGACCGCGGGCGCCGTGAAGGGATGACGCGCCCGATGACGACCCTGGCCGGCCGCACCGACACCCTCACCCGCAACGCCCTCACCGTCCTCCAGCCCGGCTTCCCCGGCACCACCGCCCCCGACTGGCTGCTGCGCCGGCTCGGCGAGGGCCTGGCATCGGTGGGCCTGTTCGGTCGCAATGTCGCCTCGCCCGAACAACTGGCCGCCCTGACCGCCCAGTTGCGCGCCGAACGCGACGACGTCCTGGTCGCCATCGACGAGGAGGGCGGGGACGTCACGCGCCTGGAGGTGCGCACCGGCTCCAGCTTCCCCGGCAACCACGCGCTCGGAGCCGTCGACGACGTGGCGCTGACCCACGACGTGGCCCGCGAACTCGGCCGCAGGCTCGCGGCCTGCGGGGTGAACTTCAACTGGGCCCCGGCGGCCGACGTGAACGCCGACCCCGCCAACCCGGTCATCGGCGTCCGCTCGTTCGGCGCCGACCCCGACCTGGCGGCCCGGCACACGGCCGCCTATGTCACCGGCCTCCAGTCCGCCGGAGTGGTGGCCTGCACCAAGCACTTTCCCGGACACGGCGACACGGCCGTCGACTCCCACCTCGCGATGCCCCGCATCGATGTGCCGGCCGAGGTGCTTCAGACCCGTGATCTGGTCCCCTTCCGGGCGGCCGTCGCGGCCGGCACCCGGGCCGTGATGAGCGCCCACATCCTGGTCCCCGCCCTGGACCCGGACCGCCCCGCCACCCTCTCCCGCCGGATCCTGACCGACCTGCTCCGCGGCGAGCTGGGCTACGACGGCCTGATCGTCACCGACGGCATGGAGATGCAGGCCATCGCCGCCGCCTACGGCATCGAACGCGGCAGCGTCCTCGCCCTCGCGGCCGGCGCCGACGCGATCTGCGTCGGCGGGGGCCTCAACGACGACGAGACGGTGCGCCGGCTGCGCGACGCCCTGGTGTCCGCCGTCCGCTCGGGCGAACTGCCCGAGGAACGGCTCGCGGACGCGGCCGAGCGGGTGCGCCGACTGGCCCGCTGGACCGCGCGGACGGCACCCGGTACGAACGGCTCTGCGGGACCGGCAGCCAACGGCTTTGCGGCCGGGGCGTCCCAGGACCAGGACGACATCGGGCTCGTCGCCGCCCGGCGCGCGCTCACGGTGACCCGCTTTGGCCCCTACGAGCCGCCGGCCTCGGCCCCCTACGTCGCCGCCTTCACTCCCGTCGCGAACATCGCCGTCGGCGACGAGACCCCCTGGGGCGTCGCGGCGGAGCTGGCACGGCTGCTGCCCGGCACCGAGACGGGCAGCTTCACCGGTGTGGACGCGGGACCGGTGGCGCTGGCCGCGGCGGGCGACCGCCGCATCGTGGTCGTCGTCCGCGACGAGCACCGCCACCCCTGGATGACGGGGGCCCTCGACACCCTGCTGGCGGCCCGCCCCGACACGATCGTGGTCGAGATGGGCATCCCCGAGGCCCCGCCGCGCGGCGCCCTGCACATCGCCACCCATGGCGCGGCCCGGGTGTGCGGGCGGGCGGCGGCGGAGGCCGTCGCCGGGGCGCGCCGACCGTGACGGGCGAGAGCGCCGGGCTCCACGGCGGAGTCCGGCGGCCCGCTGCGTCCGGCCCGGCCCGGAGTGGTCCGGGGCCGGCCGGGACCGGTCAGATGCCCTGCCACTCCGGCTTGTTCACATACGTGTGCCGGAAGTAGTCGGCGAGCTTCAGCTTGGACGCCGCGGCCTCGTCCACGACGACGGTGGCGTGCGGGTGCAGTTGCAGCGCCGAGGCGGGGCAGACCGCCGCCACCGGTCCCTCCACGGTCGCCGCGACCGCGTCCGCCTTGCCCTCGCCGGTCGCGAGCAGCACCAGGTGCCGGGCCTCCAGGATGGTGCCGATGCCCTGCGTGATGACGTGGTGCGGCACCTGCTCGATGTCGCCGTCGAAGAAGCGCGCGTTGTCGATGCGGGTCTGCTCGGTCAGCGTCTTGATCCGGGTGCGCGAGGCGAGCGAGGAGCACGGCTCGTTGAAGCCGATGTGCCCGTCGGTCCCGATCCCGAGCAACTGCAGATCCACGCCGCCGGCCTCGGCGAGCGCCCGGTCGTACGCCGCGCAGGCGCCCAGGATGTCCTCGGCCGTGCCGTCCGGCCCCATGAACGCGTCCATGGCGATCCCGAGCGGCTCCAGCACCTCCCGGCGCAGCACCGAACGGTAGGACTCCGGGTGGTCCGCAAGCAGCCCCACGTACTCGTCGAGCTGCGCTATGCGCGCCCGCGAGATGTCCACGGCGCCCGAGCGCACCTTGGCCGTCAGCGCCTGGTAGACGGGCAGCGGGGTCGAGCCGGTGGCCACGCCGAGCACGGCGCCGGGCTTGCGCCGGAGCAGCTGGGCCATGGCCTCGGCGATCAGCTCGCCGCCGGCCGCGGCGTCCGGGACGATGACAACTTCCACGCTGGGCCTGCCGTTCTGAAGAGGGCTGGAAGGTCTATGTGGTTTAGACCAATCTAGCATCGACCCCCCACGGGCGCCGACCCTCTGGGTCCACCGCGGTCCGGCAGCGCCCCGAAGGGGCGAGGGGAACTGCGCGACGAGCCACGACGGCGCCGCGGACGACCGGCGGCGCATCGCGGCACTACCGGCGGAGCGCTTAGGCTGCGAAGCGCCGAGGACGAACAGCCTCCAACACATGGACACACCTACGTGGTCTAGTCCACAATGCGTACAGGTACCGCGTACGGCAGGACCGTACGACGTAGCCCCAGTCATCCGTCTTCCCCGCACAGGAAGGCGGACCGAGGAACCGGAGCTCTCTGCCCTGACTGCCCCGGCTCCTCATCCTTCGGCCGATCGGGACCGCACACCCCACGGCCGTTGCTGCTCCGGGCTGCGGTGCCGGGAGGGTTGAGGGTCCCTCTCAGGCGCCGCGGCCCGCGGGTGTTCCCGGGGCCGGGCAACGGCTTTTTTCAGGGCGGACAAACCGCCGGGTACGCTCGCACTTGTGCCCTCCATGAACGAACTCGTACGCCAGCACACCGCCCTCGACGACTCCGATCTTGAGTGGCTCCATCTGCTGGTCTCGGAGTGGCAGCTGCTCTCCGACCTCTCCTTCGCCGACCTGGTCCTGTGGGTCCCCACCCGCGACGGCACCCGGTACGTCTCGGTCGCCCAGATGCGCCCCAACACCGGCCCGACCTCCTACCAGGACGACATGGTGGGCCATCTCGTCCCGCGCGGCCGGCGCCCCATGCTGGACGCGGCGCTGGACGAGGGCCGGATCGTGCGCGAGGGCGATCCCGAGTGGCGCGAGGAGGTCCCGGTCCGGGTCGAGTCGATTCCCGTGCGCCGCGCGGCCCGCGTCCTCGGGGTCATCGCCCGCAACACCAACCTGCTGACCGTGCGCACGCCGAGCCGCCTGGAGCTGACGTATCTGCAAAGCGCCTCCGACCTCGCGCAGATGATCGCGGCCGGCTCCTTCCCGTTCCCGGACCAGCAGGTCGACATGGACGCCTCGCCGCGCGTCGGCGACGGTCTGATCCGGCTCGACGCGGACGGCATCGTCCAGTACGCCTCCCCGAACGCTCTGTCCGCCTACCACCGGCTCGGCCTCGCCGCCGACCTGCTCGGCCACCACCTGGGCCGGACCACCGCCGAACTCGCCCCGACCCGGGGGCCGGTGGACGAGGCGCTGGCCAAGGTCGCCAGCGGCTGGGCACCCCGCGAGTTCGAGATCGAGTCGGCCGACGGCGCGATCCAGTTCCGGGCGATCCCGCTCAAGCCCAAGGGCACGCGCATCGGTTCGCTGGTACTGCTCCGGGACGTCACGGAGCTGCGGCGCCGCGAACGCGAGTTGATGACCAAGGACGCGACGATCCGGGAGATCCACCACCGGGTGAAGAACAACCTCCAGACGGTCGCCGCCCTGCTGCGGCTGCAGGCCCGGCGCATCGAGTCGGAGCGCGGCCGGGAGGCGCTGGAGGAGGCGGTGCGGCGGGTCGGCTCCATCGCGATCGTGCACGAGACGCTGTCCCAGAATCTGGACGAGCGCGTGGAGTTCGACGAGATCGCCGACCGGGTCCTCGCGATGGTCGCGGAGATCTCGCCGGGCAAGGTGACCGGGCGGCGCAGCGGACGCTTCGGCATACTCGACGCCGAGGTGGCGACTCCGTTGTCGATGGTCCTCACCGAGGTCCTGCAGAACGCCCTCGAACACGGCTTCCGCGAGGGCGAGACCGGCACCGTCGAGGTCACGGCGGTCCGCGGCGGCACCACCACGGAGGCCCGCCTCCTCGTCACCGTCCAGGACGACGGCGTGGGCCTGCCCGGGGGCTTCGACCCGCACCGCTCGGGCAACCTCGGTCTGCAGATCGTGCGGACGCTGGTCGAGGGCGAGTTGGGCGGTACGTTCGACATGGTGCCGGCGCCCGAACGGGGGACGCGGGTGATCCTGGACATCCCCGTGCCGGCGCGGAAGTAGCCCCGTACAGCAAAAGACCTCGGACCCGCGTCGGGTCCGAGGCCAGTGCTCGTTGCTGCGTGTTCTAAGCGCATCGGGGGTACTGCGCGCTGCGGCTCGGGGGCGGGAGATGCGCACTCGCTGTACGCGCCGCCAAGCTCAGGCCGTCGTGCAGGGGTGGGACTGTCAGGCGGTGGCCTGACGGGCCCGGTTGCGAGCGGCGCGGCGCTTCATGGCGCGGCGCTCGTCCTCGCTGAGACCACCCCAGACGCCGGAGTCCTGACCGGACTCAAGCGCCCACTGCAGGCACTGCTCGATAACCGGGCAGCGACGGCAGACGGCCTTGGCTTCCTCGATCTGCAGCAGCGCAGGACCGGTGTTGCCGATGGGGAAGAAGAGCTCGGGGTCTTCCTCGCGGCAAACGGCGTTGTGACGCCAGTCCATGGCTGCTACCTCTCCTTGGTATTACATGCAGGTTGCTTGTGAATGTGAACGCTTTCACGAATCCCTCAACAAGTGAAGGGCCGACCGCCAGGTTCCCTGGCGTGGTCCTGTGGTTTGAAGAGGGGTTCCGGTGATCAGCGGAGGCTGGTGTTGCGGGCCGTCCCGATCGCCACGTAGAGACTCGCAAACCTCAGCGGCGGATACAACCCCTTCCGGAAAGTTTTTTTTGATTCCTCGGTGTCGACTGAGTCACAGCCGTACTTCCATGGGGTGGAGCCTGGCCTAAACGTTCGAGTGAAAGGACTTTGGCGCGTTCCGCTCACACAATCACACGCAGTGCACGGCGTACGCCTGTGAACGTCACGCTCGTACGCAGTCCGAGGTGGTCGCCGTCCATCTGGAGGGGCAGTGGCACCTTCGAATGCAAGGTGAAGCGGTCCATGTCGTGCAGGGACACGACGTGCTTGCCACGGGGTCCACGCTCGGGGGACGAAGTGAGCAACTGGGTGCCATACCGGGCAACCGCGGCCGTGGACAGACGGCTGAGTCCGAATACGTCGATGCCCTTGTCGAACGAGGCCTTAGGCGACGTATACATCGGGCGATTGCCGAGATACGTCCAGGGCGACGTGTTCGAGACTATCGCCACGACGAGGTCGCCGACCGGGTCGGCACCCTCACGTTCGAGGGTGATCGTGCCGCGTCTGCGGTTCGGCTCACCGAGGAACTGCCTCAGGACCTGACGGACGTACAGACTGTGCGTCGACGTCTTGCCGAGTTCGCGCTGCTGCTCGACGCGGCCGACGACACCGGCGTCGAAGCCCAGTCCCGCGTTGAAGGTGAACCAGCGCGCCGGGACCGACTCGTCCGAGGTGCCGGGGGTGCCCGCGGTGAGACCGAGGCCGACGACGCGCTCGCGCTTCTCGCTCAGCGCGTCCAGCAGGGCGCCGGTGGCCTCGACCGGGTCGTTGGGCAGGCCCAGCGCGCGGGCGAACACATTGGTGGAGCCGCCGGGCACCACCGCGAGGCCGGGCAGGCGGTCGGGGTCGGGGCCGCCGTGCAGGATGCCGTTGACGACCTCGTTGACGGTGCCGTCGCCGCCGAGCGCCACGACCAGGTCTATGTCGTCGCTGTCCGCGGCCTGCCGGCCCAGGTCGCGCGCGTGCCCCCGGTACTGGGTGGTGACCGCCTCCAGCTTCATCTCGCTCGCCAGGGCATGGATCAGTACGTCGCGCGTACGTGCGCTTGTGGTGGTTGCCGCCGGATTGACCACGAGTAGTGCACGCATGGGTTGCAGCGTACCTACTGGGTGGTACCGGGCCCAGACCGAGGTAGGGATCCGGTAAGAGGTGAGGGCGTGAGCCTGGACATCCGGGGTGCAGCGACGGCGGCTAGGCTGCGGGGGTGAGCAGTGAGCAGAACCCCTCCCCGAACCCCGCGGCGGCCGACGGCCCGCGTCCGCGCCGGCTGACCCTGGCGGCGGCGCTGGCCGCGCTGGAGGGGGCCGCGCTGGTGATCGGGGGCGTGTGGACGTTCGTCCTCGGCCTCACCGGCGCGCCGGACGACCGGCAGCAGGCCATCACGCTGGGCGTCACCCTGATCGTCCTGGCGCTGCTGCCGCTGCTTGCCGCGCGCGGTCTGCTGCTACGGCGCAGCTGGAGCCGGGGGCCCGCCGTGATCACCCAGATCATGGCGCTGCCGGTGGCCTACAGCCTGCTCCAGGCCGACAGCGTGGCCATCCCGGCGGGCATCGTCCTCGCGGTGGTGGCGGTGGCGGCCCTGGTCCTGCTGATCAACGCGGAGACCACCCGGGCCCTGGGCATCCACACCCCGGGCCACACCCGGGACCCGAGACGTTGAACCACGCCGACACCGTCCCCACGACGAGCCCGGCGCCACGGAAGACGACGCCGGTGCCGCACCGCAACGGAGGCGGGGCGGCTTGCGGCGGCGCCGGGGATGCTCACGGCAGGGGGACGCCCCGGAGACACCGACCGCGGGGGCGCGGGCTGCCGCGGAAAGACGCGGGCCGCATCACGAGAGGGGCGCGCGGCGGGGCAGATCGGCGGCGGTGCACCCCGGAGCGGATGTCGCCGAGGAAGCCGCGTATCGGGAGGTGACGGGCTTCGAGAGGCGATGCCCCGCCACGGCGGTGTGTCCCGCTCCCGTGCCTGGCTCGGTCCCTCGGCGCGTCGGTCTCGCTGCGGGAGAGCGGACTCGTGCCGGTGGACGGGCGTCGCTTCTGGCACGCGGGCCCGGCCCCGCGAAGGACGCCATCTCTGCGTGGGGGCCCTTCGCCGTGCCGGATCGCGTGCCTCCGACGTCAAGCCGGCTCCCGTGAGAGCCACACCCCATGGCGGGCTCCGGTCACCGCAGCCGGCCGGGCGCTGGTTACTCCTCCACCAGGAGCTTCTCGCGGAGCTGGGCCAGGGTTCGGGCCAGTAGACGGGAGACGTGCATCTGGGAGATGCCGACCTCCTGGGCGATCTGCGACTGGGTCATGTTGCCGAAGAACCGCAGCAGAAGGATCCGCTTCTCGCGCGGCGGAAGGTCTTCGAGCAGCGGTTTGAGGGACTCGCGGTACTCGACGCCCTCCAGCGCCTCGTCCTCCGCGCCGAGCGTGTCGGCCACCGCCGGGGACTCGTCGTCGGTGTCGGGGACGTCCAGGGAGAGCGTGGAGTAGGCGTTGGCCGATTCCAGCCCTTCCAGGACCTCCTCTTCCGAGATCGCCAGCTTCTCGGCCAGCTCGTGCACTGTGGGGGAGCGGCCGTGCAGCTGCGACAGCTCGGCCGTGGCCGTGGTCAGCGCGAGCCGCAGCTCCTGCAGCCGCCGCGGGACGCGCACCGCCCAGCCCTTGTCCCGGAAGTGCCGTTTGATCTCACCGACGACCGTGGGCGTGGCGTATGTGGAGAACTCCACTCCGCGCTCCGGGTCGAACCGGTCCACGGACTTGATCAGGCCGATGGTGGCGACCTGGGTGAGGTCGTCGAGCGGCTCGCCGCGATTGCGGAACCGGCGCGCAAGGTGCTCCACGAGCGGCAGATGCATGCGGACCAGCTGATTGCGCAGCTCCGCGTACTCCGGACTGCCGTCCTTGAGCGTGCGCAGCTCGACGAACATGGCACGTGCCCCGCTGCGGTCCTGAGGATCGTGCTGCGTGCCTGGGACGCCCTGTGCGCCCAGCGCATCGTCCGCGGAGTATCGCTCGTGCTCGCTCATCGTCCCGCCCGTCGACCTTCCCCGAGCCCTCGCCTCCGCTCGGACTGGGGACACGACCCCGTTCCGTCCCGCCGAAGGCGCGCTCTGCATGGCACCGTCCCGATCAGCCTGCGCGGAGTCGTCCTCCGGATGCGGCCTGGCCTGTTCGGGGATGCCGTCGATGCCGTCGATGCCGTCCGCCGGGCGCCGAGATCCGCTCGGGGCGCCCCCGCCCTCGGCGGGCAGTTCCCGTGTGCCGCGCTCTTCGTCCCGCACCGGACCGTCCCCGTTCCTCACGCCGGCCCGGGTCCCGCGCCGCGCTGTTTGTACAGGCTGATCGACACGGTCTTGTCCTCGTCGACGGCCGACGAGACCTTGCCCGCCAGGGCCGACAGCACGGTCCAGGCGAAGGTGTCCCGCGCGGGGGCGTGCCCGTCCGTGGTCGGCGCCGACACCGTGACCTCCAGCGAGTCGTCGACGAGTCGGAAGACGCAGCTGAGTACAGAGCCCGGCACGGCCTGCTGGAGCAGGATCGCGCAGGCCTCGTCCACCGCGATGCGCAGGTCCTCGATCTCGTCCAGGGTGAAGTCCAAGCGGGCGGCGAGTCCGGCCGTGGCCGTCCGCAGCACCGACAGGTAGGCACCCGCAGCCGGCAGCCGGACTTCCACGAAGTCCTGGGTCGCGGGCTCGCCTGCGATCTGGGACACCCTCACCTCCAAGGTGGTACAAGCTCTACAGGGCCGAGGGTCGCCCCCCGGGGTAACGCGGTTCCTGGTTCAGCGGTGACGCTATCGCGCTCCGAACTTTTCTGTCCCCGGGACCCCAACCCCTGTCGTTACTCACAGTAAAACTGTGGATACGCTCCGTGTCTAGGGGTTCTGCGGGCCCAAATGGGAAGAGCACGCGCCGGTTTGACGTACCCAGGCGTCAGACGGTCGAACCGTCGAAACCCGGCGTCGCCATGCAGTGTCACACGAGGACATGATCGACGAAGCACCACCGCCAGTCCTCGCCCGGCTCGAAGGTCCGCATCACCGGGTGACCGGACTGATCGTGGTGCCCCGTCGCGTGCCGCCCCGGCGAGGAGTCGCAGCAGCCGACGTGGCCGCAGGTCAGACAGAGCCGCAGTTGCACCGGGTGCGTGCCCTGTGCGAGACATTCCGGGCAGGTCTCGGTGAGCGGCTTCGGTTCGGGGTGCGGCAGCGCGTCGGCGTGCGTGCACTGTTTCATGATTGCCAGATTACGACGGGTGTGCGGTTGACCGCGCGGAAAACGAGGGCGGGCGAGGACATGGACGTGATGCCGCTGCTGTTGCTGGTGGCGGGCAGTGCGGCGGTGGCGGGGGCCGCCCGGCGCACCCCGGTGCCGGCACCGCTGCTGCTGGTCGCGGTCGGACTGGCGGTCGCGTACGTCCCCGGGGTGCCCGAGTACGCCCTCGACCCGGAGGTCGTCCTGCCGCTCCTGCTGCCTCCGCTGCTGTACACCTCGGCCAGCGACAGCTCCTATCTGGACCTGCGCGCGCAGCTGCGCCCCGTGGCGCTCCTCTCCGTGGGATACGTGCTCTTCGCGACGTTCCTCGTCGGCTGGGCGGTCTACCTGATCGTGCCCGGGATGCCGCTGACCGCCGCCCTGGTGCTGGGCGCGGTGGTGGCACCGCCGGACGCGGTCGCCGCGACGGCGGTGGCCCGGCGGGTCGGGCTGCCCTCCCGGATCACGACCATTCTCCAGGGCGAGTCCCTGCTGAACGACGCCACCGCGATCACCGCGTACAAGGTGGCCCTCGCGGCGGCCGTCGGCGAGGGCGCCACCTGGGCCGGCGGGATCGGCGAGTTCCTGCTCGCGGCGGTCGGCGGCGTCGGCGTCGGCCTGGTGCTGATGGCCCCGCTCCACTGGCTGCGCACTCACCTGAAGGAGCCCCTGCTCCAGAACACGCTCTCCTTGCTGATTCCGTTCGTCGCCTACAGCGTCGCCGAGCAGGTGCACGCCTCCGGTGTGCTCGCGGTCGTGGTCGTCGCGCTGTATCTGGGACACCGTGCTTGGGAGGTCGACTTCGCCACGCGGCTCCAGGAGGAGGCGGTCTGGAAGATGGTCGCCTTCGTCCTGGAGTCGGCGGTGTTCGCGCTGATCGGACTGCAACTGCCGGTCGTCCTCAGAGGGCTCGGATCGTACGCGGGCGCCGAGGCCGCCGGGTACGCCGTAGCCCTCTTCCTGGTGGTGGTCGCGGCCCGGTTCGTGTGGGTGTATCCGGCGACCTTCCTGCCCCGGCGGCTGTCCGCCCGGATCAGACAGCGCGAGGCCGACCCCACCTGGCGGGGCGCGATGATCACTTCGTGGGCCGGGATGCGGGGCGTGGTGTCGCTGGCCATCGCCTTCTCGATCCCGGCCACCACGCACGGCGGACTGCCCTTCCCGCAGCGCAACCTGATCCTCTTCCTGACGTTCACGACGGTCATCGGGACGCTGGTGGTACAGGGCCTGTCGCTGCCCCCGCTGATCCGGGTGCTGCGCTTCCCCGGCCGCGACCCGCAGGCGGAGACCCTTGCCGAGGCCAATGCCCAGGCGCAGGCGTCCCGGGCCGCCGAGGCCTGCCTCGACGACCTGCTCGCCGACGAGCGCAACGCCCTGCCGCAGCCGCTCGCGGACCGCCTCCGCACCGTCCTGGAACGCCGCCGCAACGCCGTCTGGGAGCGGCTGGGCGCGGTGAACCCGGTGACCGGGGAGACCGCCGACGACACCTACCGCCGGCTGTCCCGGGAGATGATCAGCGCCGAGCGCGACGTGTTCGTACGGCTGCGGGACGGCCGCTACATCGACGACGAGATGCTGCGCACGCTGCTGCGCAGACTGGACCTGGAGGAAGCGGCCGCGTACCGGGAGACCGCCTAGCCGACGCCTAGCCGGCCTCGGGGAAGGGGCGGCCCGTGACGACGGCCGCGACGGTCGTGCCGGGCGGGAAGGCGCCCTCGTCCGTCAGGGCGACGAGTCCATAGAGCAACTTGGCGACATAGAGACGTTCCACGGGCAGGCCGTGGCGCTGTTCGAAGTCCTCGGCGAAGGCGTCGAGTTCGGGAGTGGTACGGGCATAGCCGCCGCAGTGGAAGCGGTCGTCGAGGGACCAGGAGCCGCGCGGGGCGCCGAAGGCGCGCTCCTGGAGGGCGCGCACCTCGGCGGCCAGGAAGCCGCCCTTGAGGACCGTTATGCCCAGGGCGCGCCGGCCGGGGGCGAGGCCGGCGGCGAGACCGGCCAGGGTGCCGCCGGTGCCGCAGGCGACGGCGACGACGTCGGCGTGCCCGCGCAGTTCCTCGCCCAGGGCCCGGCAGCCGCGTACGGCCTCGGCGTTGCTGCCGCCCTCCGGGATGACATGGGCGTCCTCGGCGCCGGTCGCGCGCAGCAGGGCAGCCAGGATCCGCGGGTCCGTCTTCGCGCGGTAGGTCGATCTGTCGACGAAGTGCAGTCGCATGCCGTCGGCCGCGCACCGGGCCAGGGAGGGATTGAGGGGGCGGTCGGCCAACTCCTCGCCGCGGACCACTCCGATGGTGGTCAGGCCGAGCAGGCGGCCCGCGGCGGCGGTGGCCCGCAGGTGGTTGGAGTACGCCCCGCCGAACGTGACGATCGTCCGCCCCGCCGCCGAGGCCAGGTTCGGCGCCAGCTTGCGCCACTTGTTGCCGATCAGCTCCGGGTGGATCAGGTCGTCCCGCTTCAGCAGCAGACGTACCCCGTGCCGGGAGAACCGCCGGTCATCGACGACTTCGACGGGCGACGGGAGCCGGGCGGCAAGAGACCCAGGAGCGACCACCACCCCATTGTCACCACCTGGCGGTCGCCGCGGCGCAGCACCCTGCCGGGCGGCCGCCGCCCGGCCGCCTGCCGCCCGGGGCCGCCTGCCGACCGCCGCCGTCAGCTTGCCAGGCGCTCCTTGATGCGCTGCCTCAGCCAGTTCATGGTGAAGCCACGGGGGTCCACCTTTCCCGGTTGCCACTCCAGGTGGCCGATGACGGAGCGTTCCGTCCAGCCGTGGTGGCGGCAGATCGCCGCGGACACCCGCTCGATCGCCGTGAGCTGGGCCGCCGGCCAGGGGTCCTTGCCGTCGCCGAGGTTCTCGCACTCGAAGCCGTAGAAATGCCGGTTGCCGTCGGTGTTGGCCTCGTTGTCCGGCGGAAGCGCCGTCTCGGCGATGACCGCGCGGAGCACGTCGTCGTCGCCGAGTCCGGCATGATTGGCCCGGCCGTAGCCGACGAGGTGGACCTTGCCGTCCTTGGTGATCACACCGTGGCACAGCGGGCCCGGCAGTTCGGCGTGCCCGTCCCGGCAGAGCTCCACCGTCGCCTGGCTGCCGCTGGTCACCGTGTGGTGGATCATCACTCCGTGCACGGGCCCCCACGCGCCCTTGTGGTTGCGATTGTGATGCTTCCAGTCGCCGACCTCGACGACCGTCGCACCCTCCGCCCTCAAGGCGTCCCGAAAACGGCTCGCGGACATGGGTGAAGCCATGGACGCCTCCTTCGTGCCGGACGCGAGTCACCCGGTGTGCTCGATCGAACGCGGTAAGTGTCAGTGAAATCGGACGTCTTGGCCACCTTGTTCGGGCGCCGTGCGAGTCGATCCGGACATCGTGCGCGCAAGGCGCCGTCCGGAATGGAGGTCCCTCTTTCTGCCCAGTAATGCGATGATCCATTCCCGCTCTTTTGGGTAATGGCGCGAACACGCTCCGTGCTGAAAGGCTGGTTGCGAGCGAGGCCGATGCCCGGCGCAGTTCGTGTGCCGGTGCAGACTGGGAGGGCAATTCTTTATGTCGGTAGGCGAAGAGGTCCGCACGGATCAGGGCAAGCCGCAGCAGTCTCTGGACACGGCGGCCGCGCGGAACCTGGCCACCACCACCAAGTCCGCGCCCCAGATGCAGGAGATCAGCTCCCGCTGGCTGCTGCGGACGCTGCCCTGGGTGAACGTGCAGGGCGGCACGTACCGGGTGAACCGGCGACTGACGTACGCCGTCGGCGACGGCCGCATCACTTTTGTGAAGACCGGTGACCAGGTCGAGGTGATCCCCGCCGAACTCGGCGAACTGCCGGCCCTGCGGTCCTACGAGGACGGGCAGGTGCTCTCCGAACTGGCCCAGCGCTGCCGTCAGCGCGACTTCGCCCCGGGCGAGGTGATCGCCTCGTTCGGTGGCCGGGCCGACGAGGTGTTCCTGTTGGCGCACGGCCGGGTGGAAAAGCTCGGCACGGGCCCGTACGGCGACGACGCGATCCTCGGGGTCCTCGCCGACGGCGCCTACTTCGGCGAACAGGCGCTGCTCGACCCGGACGCCATCTGGGAGTACACGGCCCGCGCGGGCACCACATGCACCGTACTCATCCTGTCCCGCCAGGACTTCGAACAGGTCGCGGAGCGCGCGGACTCCCTGCGCGAGCATCTGCGGCGGCTGCGCGCGATCCCGGCGCAGCGCACCAACAAGTACGGCGAGAAGGCGCTCGATCTCGCGGCCGACCACTCCGGAGAGCCGGACATCCCGCACACGTTCGTCGACTACGAGGCGAAGCCCCGTGAGTACGAGCTGAGCATCGCCCAGACCGTGCTGCGCGTCCACACCCGCGTCGCCGACCTGTACAACCAGCCGATGAACCAGACGGAGCAGCAGTTGCGGCTCACCGTCGAGGCGTTGAAGGAACGCCAGGAGCATGAGCTGATCAACAACCGTGCGTTCGGTCTGCTGCACAACTGCGAGTACGACGAGCGGATCCAGCCGCACGACGGCGTGCCCGGCCCGGACGACATGGACGAGCTGCTGAGCCGTCGGCGCGGCACCAAGCTGTTCCTCGCCCACCCGCGGGCCGTCGCGGCGTTCGGCCGCGAGCTGAACAAGCGCGGACTCGTCCCCGAAACCGTGGACATCGGCGGCAACCGCATCCCGACCTGGCGCGGAGTCCCGATCTATCCGTGCAACAAGATCCCGATCAGCGAGGCGCGCACGACCTCGATCATCGCCATGCGTACGGGCGAGGAGGACCAGGGGGTCATCGGCCTCAGGCAGGCGGGGATCCCGGACGAGATCGAGCCGAGCCTGTCCGTCCGCTTCATGGGCATCAACGAGCAGGCCGTCATCAACTACCTGGTGACCGCCTACTACTCGGCGGCGGTCCTGGTGCCGGACGCGCTCGGTGTCCTGGAGAACGTCGAGATCGGCCGGTGGAGGTGACGTCTCCGCACGTCGCAGCCGTGTTCCCGCCCACTCGGGTGGGTACACCATCGGGATACCCGCCCAGCCGGGACGGCCACGCCACCGTCCGCGGACTCTGCGAGGGGGACCCATGGCCGAGTTCTTGACGGAGACGAAGCAGTACCCCGCCGGCCCGCCGGGGACCGGCGAGCCCCCGGTGCCGGACAACCGGCCGCGGCCCGCCCGGGAGGGCGCGCCCCCGCTCGACGGGCACGAGGCCACGGCCGTCCTGGACCGGGCCCGGGCATCGGTCGACCCGGAACTGCGGGCCGCTGTCGACTCGCTGCCGGACGCCATACGGCGGATCGCGCGCTACCACTTCGGCTGGGAGCACGCGGACGGCACCCCGGCCGCGGGCAACGCGGGCAAGGCGATCCGGCCCGCGCTCGTCCTCACCGCGGCGGCGGCGCTCGGCGGTCCCCGGGCGCGTACGGCGGCTCTCCGGGCCGCCGCGGCGGTGGAACTGGTGCACAACTTCACGCTGCTGCACGACGACGTGATGGACCGGGACACCTCCCGCAGACACCGGCCCACGGCGTGGACCGTGTTCGGCGTCGCCGACGCGATCCTCGCCGGGGACGCCCTGCAGGCGCTGGCCCTGCGGCTGCTCGCCGAGGACCCGAACCCGGCGTCCCGGGCCGCGGCCGTCCGGCTCGCCGACTGCGTGGTCGAGCTGTGCGAGGGCCAGCACACCGACACGGCGATGGAGGAGCGCGCCCCCGAGGAGGTCACGCTCGACGAGGTGATCGCCATGGCCGAGGCCAAGACCGGTGCGCTGATCGGCTGCGCCTGCGCGCTCGGCGGGCTGTACGCGGGGGCGGCCGAGGAGAAGGTGGCGGCGCTGGACGGGTTCGGACGGCAGGCCGGGCTCGCCTTCCAGCTGATCGACGACGTCATCGGGATATGGGGCGACCCGGGCCGCACCGGCAAACCGGCCGGCGCGGACCTCGCCGCCCGCAAGAAGTCGCTGCCGGTGGTCGCGGCCCTCACCTCCGGTACGGCGGCGGCGACCGAGTTGGCCGCGCTGTACGGACGGCCGTACGACGAGAAGGACCTGGAGCGGACGGCGCTGGCCGTCGAGCGGGCGGGCGGCCGGGACTGGGCGCAGGCCGAGGCGGCCGACCGGATGTCCCGGGCGATGCAGGAACTGGCCCGCGCGGTTCCCGATCCGGAGGCGGCGGGGAGTCTCATCGCGCTGGCCGAGTTCGTCACCCGGCGCAGCAGCTGAGGCCGACGGCCGGGCCCCGGAAGGCTCCCGGAGCCACCGGGCGCGTGCGGCCTCTGACCGCCGCACGTCCCCCGACGGCTCCGGCCCGGTGGGCCTCGTGGATCCCCACGGCGCCCGGCATGCCCCGGCCGGCGCATGCCGGGCGGGGCGTACCGGCCCTCTCTCGTCGGCCGGCCGCGCGGACCGCACTCGCCCCCGACTCCCGTCCCGCGCGGGTTGAGGGGGGCCGTCCCGGCGCGGGACGCGCGGTGCCCCCGCACGCCCTACCCTGGGGACATGGACAGCGAGGAACACGTCTGTCCCGCCTGCGGACAGCCCGTCGAAACGGTCGTCAAGCGGCACAAGACCCTGGGCGCCTGGGTCCCCGTGTGGGGCCCGGGCCCGTGCCACAACCCCGACTGCCCGGCCTGCGCCGACCCCGCCGCCGAGCAACGGCAGGGCGAGCCCGACGCGGCCGACGCGAAGAAGCCCTGAGCCCGTCCCGGCCTCACCGGTGCGGCGCCCATGTCCCGGGCGCGAGCCGTACGTCCGGTCGGGGCCGTAGCGTGGCCGCATGCCGAAACTCCCGTACATCCTCCACATCACGGAACGCCCCCTGTGGGAAGCGGCCCGCGAGCGCGGCAGCTATGAGATGTCCACCCGTGGCCGCACGCTCCGGGAGGAGGGCTTCGTCCACTTCTCCACCCGCGCCCAACTCCCGCGCGTGGCGGCCTTCCTGTACGGCGCGCACGACCGCCCGGACGACCTGGTGGTCCTGGTCGTGGACCCGGCGCTGCTCGGCGTACCCGTGAAGTATGAGGCCGCGGAGCCGGGCGGCGAGGAGTTCCCGCATGTGTACGGGCCGGTGCCGGTCAAGGCCGTGGTGGACGTGGAGCCCTGGGGGTGACGGCGTACCCGTCTCCAGGGGTCCTGCCCTCCGCCGTGCCCGGCGGTCCGGACGTCCCCCGGTGCGCGGTCACGAGCGTGCGTTCTTGAGCGACGACCCCGGCAGGCCGCCCGTCTCCGGGTCCCGGCCGGTCAGGCAGTAGGTGCCGCCCGCCGGGTCGTGCAGCACCGTCCAGTGCGGGCCGTGGGCCACGACGGCGGCCCCGAGGCCCTCGTGGCGGGTCCGGGTCGCCGCGATGTCCGCACAGGCCAGGTCGAGGTGGGCGCCGGCGGGCCGCTCCTCGCCCAGCCGTTGCAGCAGGATCCGGACGGGCAGGCCCGGCGGCGGCCGGAGCACCCGGAACTCGGGAAGCGAGCCGGTCAGCGGCTCCCAGCCGGTCAACTCGGCCCAGAACGCGGACTCGGCGTCGTACGCGGACGGCGCGATGTCCAGGCACACCTGGTCCAGTCTGCTGCCCGCCACCACCGGGGGCCGGACCGACTCCCCGTGCCACGGCACGACACAGAAGGGCTGCCCGGCCGGGGAGCGCAGCACGCACCAGCCCCCGTGCTCGGCGACCGGGACCGCGCCGAGTGCTCGCGCGGACGTCACGAACGCCTCGACGTCGTCCACGGAGAAGTCGAGATGGGCACCGCCCGGACCGGCGGCGACGCCCTGCACCTTCACGCAGGCGTCGGCGCCCGCCGGCACCAGGGTCACGAACTCGCCGCGTTCGCCCCGCGGTCCGGAGAGCCGGGTGCCGGTGACGGCCGTCCAGAACGCCCACGCCACCGTGATCCGCTCGGCGGGCCGGTCGACGAAGGCATGGGTCCAGCGGATGCTCATGCGGCGATCGTAGACAGACCGCTCCGCTCAGGCAGGCCTCCAGGACGCTCCGGGGCCCGCCCCGGTGTCTGTACCCGCACCGCCTTCCGGATCCCAGTCGGACATGACGACCGCCCTCGCCTGCGAGATCCGGGCGGACCTGTGCCCACCTGTGGCCAGGGAAGAAGACCGCACCCGGGCCGTCAGGGTCGCCGTGGTCGGCGGACTGTGGGCCGGGTGCGGTCGGGGAGACGCTGCAACCAAAGTAATCGCAGGTCAGAAGGCATGAATAACGATCACGCCTTCTTGGTCTCCCAGAAGATCTTGTCGATCTGGGCGATGTAGTCGAGCGCCTTCTGGCCCGTCGCCGGGTCGGTGGACGCCTTGGCGGCCGAGAGCGCCTTCAGGGTGTCGTTGACCAGCTGGTGCAGCTCGGGGTACTTCTCGAAGTGCGGGGGCTTGAAGTAGTCGCTCCAGAGCACGGAGACGTGGTGCTTCGCCAGCTCGGCGCGCTGCTCCTTGATGACGGTGGCGCGCGACTGGAAGTGCGGGTCGTCGTTGCCGGCCATCTTCTCCTGGACGGCCTTCACCGACTCCGCCTCGATGCGGGCCTGGGCCGGGTCGTACACGCCGCAGGGCAGGTCACAGTGCGCGCTGACCTTGACCTTGGGGGCAAACAGGCGGGAAAGCATGGAGCATTCCTTCCTCGTGATCGTCTTCTCAGGTGGGACATTACTCCCTGAGAAGCGGGATTTCGCGAGTGCCCCCTAGGGCTTAGGACAAAAGTCCAGGGTCAGACTGAGACTGGTGGAGGAACGGACCGGGGAGGTGCCGGCGATGCCGGAGCTGTCGCAGGAGACCGAGCGGGGGAGGGCGACGCCGCCCTTCGGACTGGCCGAGGTGACGGGGCCGTCCATGGTGCCGACGCTGCATCACGGGGACCGGCTCGTGCTGCAGTACGGCGCCCGGATCAGGCCCGGGGACATCGTGGTCCTGCGCCATCCCTTCCAGCAGGACCTGCTCGTCGTCAAGCGTGCGGTGGAGCGCCGCGAGGCCGGCTGGTGGGTGCTGGGGGACAATCCGTACGCGGGCGGTGACAGCACCGACTACGGGGCCGTGCCGCAGGAGCTGATCCTCGGCCGGGTCCGGCTGCGGCTGCGGCCGCGCAGGCCGGATCAGCGCTCGCCGCTGGCCGTGGTGCGCTGGGCGCTCTCGGCCGCGAGACCGGTGTTCCCTGACCGGTCGGCCTCCAGGCGTTTGCGGGCCCGGTAGGCGGCCACGTTGGCCCGCGTGGCGCACCGGTCGGAGCAGTAGCGCCGGGAGCGGTTGGTAGACGTGTCCAGGTAGGCGTTGCGGCAGGGGGCCGCCTGGCACAGGCCCAGGCGGTCCACGCCGTACTCGGTCAGGTGGAAGGCCAGGCCCATGGCGGCGATCGCCGCGTAGCCCGCGGTGGCGTTCGACGGGTGGTCGGCCAGGTGCATGTGCCACAGCGGGCGGCCGTCGTCGTCCCGGTGGTCGTGCCCGGAGATCTGCGGGCTGACCGGGAACTCCAGCAGCAGTGAGTTCAGCAGGTCCACCGCCAGGGTCTCGTCGCCCTGGTCGGCGGCCTCGAAGACCGCGCGCAGCCGGGCGCGCACCGAGCGGAAGCGGGTGACGTCGGCGTCGGCGGCGCGGCGGCCCGCCGACTGGTTGACGCCGAACAGGCCGCGGACGGCCTCGACCGTGGTGAGCGAGTCCTTGCCCCGGAGCGGTTCCTCGCTGTTGACGAGGCGCACGGCGTAATCCGAGTAATAGGCCAGTTCCACTTGTAGTCCTTACGGTGGTGCTCTATGGTCGTGGACGCGATCGGGTAATGACCGATCGCGCTTCCAGGGTATTACGGGACCTTCGCGTGGGAGGGGTTGCGATGACGGACGCGAACACGGCCACGACCGGAGCCGACTGGCGGGCCTGGCAGGAGAGCTGGGACCGGCAGCAGGAGTGGTACATGCCCGACCGCGAGAAGCGGTTCACGATCATGCTCGACATGGTCGAGGCGCTCGTCGGCACCGCGCCGCGCGTGCTCGACCTCGCCTGCGGCACCGGCAGCATCACCGGCCGGCTGCTCAAGCGGTTCCCGCAGGCCGTCAGCACCGGCGTCGATCTCGATCCGGCGCTCCTGGCCATCGCCGAGGGCACCTTCGCGGGCGACGAACGGGTCACCTTCGTCACCGCCGACCTCAAGGACCCGCAGTGGCCCGCGCTGCTGCCGTACGACGCGTACGACGCGGTGCTGACCGCCACGGCCCTGCACTGGCTGCACAGCGACCCCCTCGCGGCCCTCTACGGTCAGGTCGCGGAACTCGTCCGCGACGGCGGTGTCTTCATGAACGCGGACCACATGATCGATGACAGCACGCCCCGGATCAATGCCGCCGAACGGGCCCAGCGGCACGCCCGCATGGATCAGGCCAAGCGCGTGGGCGCGCTCGACTGGGCGGAGTGGTGGCAACTCGCCGCGAAGGACCCGGTCCTCGCCGAGCCCACGGCCCGCCGCTTCGAGATCTACGGCGAGCACGCCGACGGGGACATGCCCTCCGTCGCCTGGCACGCGCGCGTGCTGCGGGAGAAGGGCTTCTCGGAGGCTCGGCCGGTGTGGTCCTCACCGTCGGACACCCTCCTCCTCGCCCTCAAGTAACCAGGCCCCAGCGAGGGAGCCCCAAACCGACGAAACCGCCCGCCGACGCCGCTGCGGCCGATGCGGTGGGGCTGACTGATCGGGTTGGTCGGGCTGATCCGTTGGGACCGGCTGATCGGCTGGCCGGCCGATCCGGTGGGTCCCGCTGATCCGGCTGATCGGGCCTCTCGGGGTGGTCCGCCCGTGCCGGGCCCGCCGGGCGGTGACGGCGGGCCAGCCGGACCTGCCGCGCCGATGCCGATCCGACGGAACCGGCTGGACCGCTGATCGGGCTGGTTCGGTGGAACCGGTGGATCCGGCCGTTCGGACTGCACCGGCTGATCGGGGCTCTTGGGGTGGTCCGCTCGTGCTGGGCCCGCCGGGCGGTGACGGCGGGGCAGTCGGACCTGCCACTCCGCCGCGCCGATGTCGATCCGGCTGATCGGGCTGATCCGGTGGGACCGGTGAGACGGAACCGGCTGGCCCTGGCCGATCGGACTGGTCCGGCCGACCCGATCGGACCGGCTGATCCGGTGGATCCGGTGGGACCGGCTGATCCGGTGGGGCCCGCTGATCGGGGCTCTTGGGGTGGTCCGCTCGTGCTGGGCCCGCCGGGCGGTGACGGCGGGCCAGCCGGAACCGCCGCTCCGCTGCGTGATGTCGATCCGGGGGATCTGGCTGGACCGGCTGATCGGGCTGGTCCGGTGGACGGAGTCGGCTGGTCCTGGCCGATCGGACTGATCCGGCCAGCCCGATGGGGCCCGCTGATCCTGTGGATCCTGCTGGACCGGCTCATCGGGCCGACCCGTGGATCCGGCCGAACCGGCGGGGGCGGCTGCACCGGTCGGATGGGTCCGGATGCCGGGCACCCCGGGTCGGCGGGGCGGCCCGGGGCGGAAGGGGTGGGTTCGCGGGCCCCGGGGGGCATCGCGGGGCCGTTGTCGTCCCCGCCCGGCCAGGGCTAGTACTCCAGTGTGGTTTCGTGAGCTATCCAGTGGCTTCGTCGGTGGATCGCCGTCTGTAGTGGCTTTGTCGAGCTGTCGTCTGGTGCCGTCT
>NZ_JBIALO010000002.1:0-256028 GCF_042873595.1 Streptomyces sp. NPDC004629
GCCCGGGAGGCGGATCTGGGTGTGGCGTCGGGTAATGGCAAGGGGCAGATCTTCGTGAAGGGTGAGGTGATCAAGACGGTGCCCGAGTCGAAGATCGTCGAGACCCTCATCGAGGAGGCGATGAAGATCGCGGCGCAGATGGAGGCCGACGGCGCCCCCACCGGCACGGGAACACCGGCAGTGACAGTGAGTTGAGCAAGCACAAACCGAGAGGGGGCCGAGCGTGACGATTCTGGAGAGCATCCGGGGACCACGCGACCTGAAGGGGCTGTCCGAGGCGGAACTCGGTGAACTGTCCGAAGAAATACGCGAGTTCCTGGTGACCGCGGTGGCCAGGACCGGCGGTCACCTCGGGCCCAACCTGGGCGTGGTGGAACTCACCGTCGCACTGCACCGGGTCTTCGAGTCGCCGGTCGACCGCATCCTGTGGGACACCGGCCACCAGAGTTATGTGCACAAACTGTTGACGGGGCGTCAGGACTTCTCGAAGCTGCGCGGCAAGGGCGGCCTGTCCGGCTACCCCTCCCGCGAGGAGTCCGAGCACGACGTCATCGAGAACAGCCACGCCTCCACCGCGCTCGGCTGGGCCGACGGGCTCGCCAAGGCCCGTCAGGTGCAGGGCGAGAAGGGCCATGTGGTCGCGGTCATCGGCGACGGCGCGCTCACCGGCGGCATGGCCTGGGAGGCGCTGAACAACATCGCCGCCGCGAAGGACCGCCCGCTGATCATCGTCGTCAACGACAACGAACGGTCGTACGCGCCCACCATCGGCGGCCTCGCCAACCACCTCGCCACCCTGCGCACGACCGACTCCTACGAGAAGGTCCTCGCCTGGGGCAAGGACGTCCTGCTGCGCACCCCGGTGGTCGGCCACACCCTCTACGAGTCGCTGCACGGCGCGAAGAAGGGCTTCAAGGACGCCTTCGCCCCGCAGGGCATGTTCGAGGACCTGGGCCTGAAGTACGTCGGCCCGATCGACGGCCATGACATCAGGGCCGTCGAGTCCGCGCTGCGCCGCGCGAAACGCTTCCACGGGCCGGTCCTCGTGCACTGCCTCACCGAGAAGGGCCGCGGCTACGAACCGGCCCTGGCGCACGAGGAGGACCACTTCCACACCGTCGGCGTGATGGACCCGCTCACCTGCGAGCCGCTGGCGCCCGCGGGCGGGCCGTCCTGGACGTCGGTGTTCGGCGACGAGATCGTTCGCATCGGGGAACAGCGGGACGACGTCGTGGCGATCACGGCGGCCATGCTGCACCCGGTGGGCCTCGGCAAGTTCGCCGAGCGCTTCCCCGACCGGGTCTGGGACGTCGGCATCGCCGAGCAGCACGCGGCCGTGTCGGCGGCGGGCCTGGCGACCGGCGGGCTGCACCCGGTGGTCGCCGTCTACGCCACCTTCCTCAACCGCGCCTTCGACCAGCTTCTGATGGACGTCGCGCTGCACCGCTGCGGCGTGACCTTCGTCCTGGACCGGGCCGGTGTCACCGGCAGCGACGGGGCCTCCCACAACGGCATGTGGGACATGTCGCTCCTCCAGGTCGTGCCCGGCCTCAGAATCGCCGCGCCGCGCGACGCCGACCAGTTGCGTGCGCAGTTGCGCGAGGCCGTGGCCGTGGACGACGCGCCCACGCTGGTCCGCTTCCCGAAGGAGTCGGTCGGGCCGCGGATCCCCGCGGTCGACCGTGTCGGCGGCATGGACGTGCTGCACCGGGCCGAGCGGCCCGATGTCCTGCTGGTGGCCGTCGGCGTCATGGCCCCGGTGTGTCTGCAGACCGCGGAGCTGCTTCAGGCGCGCGGCATCGGCTGCACGGTGGTCGACCCGCGCTGGGTCAAACCGGTCGACCCGGATCTGCCGGGGCTCGCCGCCGGCCACCGCCTGGTGGCCGTCGTGGAGGACAACAGCCGGGCCGCCGGGGTGGGTTCCGCCGTGGCGCTGGCGCTCGGCGACGCGGACGTCGACGTGCCGGTGCGCCGGTTCGGCATCCCGGAGCAGTTCCTCGCGCACGCCAAGCGCGCGGAGGTGCTGGCCGACATCGGTCTCACCCCCGTCGAGATCGCCGGACGGATCGGCGCGAGCCTCGCCGTCGGGGAGCACAGCGACGGCACAGTCAAGGAGAAAGCTGAATGACCAAGGAGTTCGACCTCGGCGCCCTCCTGGCCGAGCGCGGAGCCGAGCGCTACGAGCTGCACGCCAAGTACCTGAACCACCAGCTCCCGCGCATGCTGCACACCATCGGCTTCGACAAGGTCTACGAGCGGGCCGAGGGCGCCTACTTCTGGGACGCGGACGGCAACGACTACCTGGACATGCTCGCCGGGTTCGGGGTGATGGGCCTGGGCCGCCACCACCCGGTCGTACGCAAGGCGCTGCACGACGTCCTCGACGCCCAACTCGCCGACCTGACCCGGTTCGACTGCCAGCCGCTGCCCGGACTGCTGGCCGAACGGCTCCTCGCGCACAGCCCGCACCTGGACCGGGTGTTCTTCGGCAACAGCGGCACGGAGGCGGTGGAGACCGCGCTGAAGTTCGCCCGGTTCGCCACCGGCAGACCGCGGATCCTCTACTGCGACCACGCGTTCCACGGCCTGACCACCGGCTCGCTCTCGGTCAACGGCGAGAAGGGCTTCCGGGACGGCTTCGCCCCGCTGCTGCCCGACACGGCCGTACCCCTCGGCGATCTCGACGCCCTGGCCCGGGAACTGGCGAAGGGCGACGTCGCCGCGCTGGTCGTCGAGCCGATCCAGGGCAAGGGCGTGCACGAGGCCCCGCCCGGCTATCTGCGCGCGGCGCAGGACCTGCTGCACCGGCACAAGGCCCTGCTGATCGCCGACGAGGTGCAGACCGGACTCGGCCGGACCGGTGACTTCTACGCCTACCAGCACGAGGACGGCGTCGAGCCGGACCTGGTGTGTGTGGCCAAGGCACTGTCCGGGGGCTATGTGCCGGTCGGCGCCACCCTCGGCAAGGACTGGATCTTCAAGAAGGTCTACTCGTCCATGGACCGCGTGCTGGTCCACTCGGCGAGCTTCGGCTCCAACGCGCAGGCGATGGCCGCCGGTCTTGCCGTGCTGGCGGTGATGGAGGACGAGCAGACCGTCGCGGGCGCCCGGGCGACGGGCGAGCTGTTGCGCTCCCGGCTGGCCGCGCTCGTCGACAAGTACGAACTGCTCGCCGACGTCCGCGGCCGGGGCCTGATGATCGGCATCGAGTTCGGCAGGCCCAGCTCGCTCAAGCTGCGCAGCCGCTGGACCATGCTGCAGGCCGCCCGCAAGGGCCTGTTCGCGCAGATGGTCGTGGTCCCCCTGTTTCAGCGGCACCGCATCCTGACCCAGGTCTCCGGCGACCATCTGGAGGTGATCAAGCTGATTCCGCCGCTGGTCATCGGGGAGGCCGAGGTCGACCGGTTCGTGGACGCCTTCACCGCCGTGATGGACGACGCGCACAGCGGTGGCGGTCTGATGTGGGACTTCGGCAAGACGCTGATCAAGCAGGCGGTCGCCAACCGGTGACCGGCCCGACCGGGTTCGCCGATTGACCATGAGGCTTTGCCTCTGAGGCAAGGAATTTGCCCGAAAGGCAAACCTGCGGCTGAATGGAGGCATGAGCTCCTCCGACGCCGAGCTGTCCGCGGTCGCGCCCCAGCTCCGCTCGTTGCGCCGCCGCGCCGGCCTCACACTGGAGGCGGCGGCGCACTCCGCGGGTCTTTCGCCCGCCCATCTGTCCCGGTTGGAGACCGGGCAGCGCCAGCCCTCCCTGCCGATGCTGCTCGCACTGGCCCGCGTCTACGGTACGACCGTCTCGGAGCTGCTCGGCGAGAGCGTCGCCGACCGGGACGCGATCGTGCGCGCCGCGGACATGGAACCGACCCGTGCGGGCGGCTGGACCTACTGGCAGGCCGGCGCCCCCGGCCGCGGCATGCAGGCGCTGCGCGTCCGCGTGCCCCACGGCTCGCAGCGCGACATCGTGCGGGTGCACCCCGGCGAGGAGTGGCTGTACGTCCTCAAGGGCCGGCTCGCACTGCGCCTCGGGGACACCGCCCATGTCCTCGCTCCCGGCGACAGCGCGCACTTCGACTCGCTGACCCCGCACCGCCTCGCCGCCGAGGACCACGACGGGGTGGAGCTCCTGTTCGTCCACACCCTGCTGCAAAGTCCCATGGCCGCACTGTGCCTGGGCCCCATCACTGGAGAGCTGCCATGAGTGACATGGAGGAGAAGTTCCCGCGTGCCCTGTGGATCCGGCTGATCATCTACATCGCCGTCGGCCACGTCGTGGCGGGCTTCATCTATCTGCTGTTCGAGGTGGGTGCCAAGGGGTGAGCGGCGACGGGGCGGCGGCCGGGTGACGGCCAAGGGGTGAGCGGCGACGGGGCGGCGGCCGAGTGAGGGCCAAGGGGTGAGCGTCCGTCAGTCCAGCAGCCGCTCACGCAGCCGCTCCCGGGTCCGCGGCGCCAGACCAAGCCCCTGTTCCAGATAGGCGTCGACATCGCCCCAGGTCTGCTCGACGGTCTCCATGGCGGCCGTCAGATACTCGGCGCGCGCGTCGAACAGCGGGCTGATCAGTTCCATGATCTCGGGGGTGTACGCGGTGTCCGCGCTGCCGCTGCGGCGCACCCGGTAGCGGCGGTGCTTGGCGTTCGACTCCAGGTAGTCGGTCAGGATCGCCTCCCGCTCCACTCGGAGGGCGAGCAGGGTCACGGCGATGGACAGGCCCGCGCGGTCCTTGCCCGCCGCGCAGTGCATCAGCGCCGGGACGCTGTCCTCGGCCAGCGCGTGCAGCACCCGGGAGTGCTCGGCGGTGCGCTCCGTGATGATCGAGCGGTACGAGACGATCATCCGGTGCTCGGCCTTGCCGTCGCCGAGCAGTTGCCGCAGCTGGCCGACATCGCCGTCGCGGACCATCGTCCAGAACTCGGCGCCGTCCGCCGGGTCGGTCAGCGGCAGGTTGACGTTGCGCACGCCGGGCAGTTCGACGTCCGGTCCCTCCAGCTTCTGGTCGGCGACGTTGCGGAAGTCGAAGATCGTGTGCAGGCCCAGGGAGGAGAGGAACGCGGCGTCGGACTCGGTCGCGTGCGCCAGGTGGCCGCTGCGGAACAGCACGCCGGGGCGCACCCGCCGGCCGTCCGCGGTCGGCAGTCCGCCCACGTCACGGAAGTTGCGTACACCGGCGAGTTCGGGTTCGGTCGACGGGACCTGCTGTGTCACGGAGGCTCCTTGCGGTCACACCCCGCGACGCGGCTCGTCGGCGGGCACGCCGTCGACCATACGACATGGTTTTCCCGCCGCGGGCGGACCGGGCGGCAGTTGCGCGCTGCACATCACGGACGCCGGCGAACTGCTCCACCTGCACTGGGGTCCCCGTATCGCGTTCGCCGAAGCCGAGGCGCCGGCCGTACGTCCGCTGCCCGCCTGATGAGCCTTCGGGTCGCCGCTCGACGGGCGTGAGGAGTACCCGGTCGAGGGCGGCCCCGCTTCGTCCGTCGGGCACTGTCGGTGCGCATCGCCGGGCGCCGCGGCACCGAGTGGGTCTTCGAGGCGTACGACCCGAGGAGCTGAGGTCGCGCTTCCGGGGCGCGGGGCCGGCCATCACCGTGCACTGCCGGATGCGCGGTGACGTGGTGGAGCGCTGGGCGCGCCTCGACAACCGGGGCGAGGCACGCGTGGAACTGCTCCGCGCCGCCGCGGCCACCCCGGGCACCAGCACCTGCCCTGGGTGGTGCCGGACACCGACGCCACCGAGGAGTGCGGCGACGTGTACCGCTGCGCGCTCGGCCGGTCGGGTTCCTGGCGCATCGCGGTCGCCCAACTCCCGGACGCGCGCGTGCAGATCACCGGCGGCGCCGGGTAGGACGACGCCTCGGGCCTGCTGATGCTGGAGCCGGGGGAGCCGTACACCGGCCCGTCTTCGCGGGGCCGTGGAGCTACGGCGGCTTCGGCGGCGCGAGCCGCGCCTACCAGCGGGTGTGCGTCATCCCGGACGCGGACGGCGGGCTCGCGGGTGTCGAGGCCGCAGCACCGCGACCGTCCGGTGCTCTTCAACTCCTGGGAGGCCACGCACTTCGCCGTCGCCCAGGAGCAGCAGGGCGAGCCGGCCCGGCGGGCCACGGCGATCGACGTGGAACTGTTCGTGGTCGACGACGGCCGGTTCGGCGCCCGCATCAGCGACTTCCGGGCCGGACTCGGCGACTGGACGCGCAACCCCGACCGCTTCCCGCAGGGCCTCAAGCCGCTCGCCGACCAGGTGCACCCCCTCGGCATGCGGTTCGGCATCTGGGTTGAACCCGAGATGGTCAACCCGTTCCGGCGTTGCGGCTGCGCGGCCTCGATCCATCGGTATCGCGCGAATGCCGCGAAACGGGCGAAATGCATCGCAACGCCGCGCTGTTGCGCCACGGGCTGCGCGCCGGACTCCGTGATGACCTGGACGCCACGTCCCTCCGCTGCATCGCGTCTGACCCTTCTGACCGAATTGCCAGTTATGCGATGAGGGGCGTGAGCAGGGTCATACCCGTGACGGTGCGTCGTCCGTCATGACCACGTAATGCACAGCCCCCTTACGGGAATTGGGAAAGACTGCCACCCCGACATGCACGGACGGTGACCGGGAATTCCCGCGACGGATCAAGGGAAACGCGCACCGGGTGAAGCGGCTCCTTGTCCGTTTGCGTCCTGCTCGCTTACGTTCGCCACCAATCCGGACGGACCGCCGAATCCTGCCGCCGCCCGGATCCCCGACACACCACTCACCCGTGCTCGGCAGGAGCGGGGGACCCACCAGGCACGACTGCCTGTCCCGGTCTCCGGGACGGCTAGGGGTGAAGCCGCACCGCGCGCGGCCGGGCAGCTCCAGCCCGAACCCGACAGCTCACCTCGCAGGCGCCGGAGAGGAATTCGCCATGCCCGCGAAGGGTAAGCACCGCCGCCCCAAGTCCCAGCGCCTCACCCGCTCCATCGCCGCCGCCGGAACCGGCGGCGCCGCGCTCGCCCTACCGCTGATCGGAGCCGCCGGGGCGCACGCCGCCACGCCCGAGACGGCGCCCCGCGCCGCCGCGCAGCAGTCCGTCCAGTCCGGCACCGGCACCGGCATCAGCACCGGCGCCGGCACCGTCGAGAAGAAGACGGCCGCCGCGGACTCCGGCACCCGGACGTACTCGGTGCGGCCGGGTGACTGGCTCGCCAAGATCGCCGAGGAACAGGGCGTCAGCGGTGGCTGGCAGCGGATCTACCGGGACAACCGCGAGGCCATCGGCGGCAACCCCTCACTGATCCACCCCGGTCTGAAGCTCACGCTCGGCGAGCGGGCCGCGACGGGGACCGACTCCTCGTCCACCGAGCCGTCCACCGAGCCGTCCTCCGCGAAGTCCTCGTCCACCGAATCCACCGGGTCCGCGCAGCCGTCGACGCCGTCTTCGCCCGACACCTCGGCCGACAGCGCTCCGGTCGCCCAGAACACCGGCACCGCCGGCACCACCGACACGGCCGCCGCCACCGGTTACGGCCTCCCGGTCGACGGCGCCCGGATCGGGACCGCCTACCACAAGGCGGGCAGCATGTGGTCCAGCGGCTACCACACCGGTGTCGACTTCGTCGTCCCGACCGGCACCTCGCTCAAGGCGGTCGGCGCGGGCACCGTCGTCTCCGCGGGCTGGGGCGGTGCCTACGGCAACCAGGTGGTCCTCAAGCTCGGCGACGGCTACTACGCGCAGTACGCCCACCTGTCGCAGCTGTCCGTCTCGGCCGGCCAGACCGTGACCCCGGGTCAGCAGGTCGGCCTGTCCGGCGCGACCGGCAATGTGACGGGCCCGCACCTGCACTTCGAGATCCGCACCACGCCGAACTACGGCTCGGACGTGGACCCGCTCGCCTACCTCCGCTCGCACGGCGTCACCGTCTGACGGAACGCGGCATCCCCGCATGCGCTGAGGGCCGCACCCGGGATCCCGGGTGCGGCCCTCAGCGCATGCGCCCGGCGGACGCGGCAATTCTCTGCGCAACACCCCCGCCCTCCGGCCTATTCCCGCGTTGGGAAACTCTTGGGGAGTGGCTTATCTCACCGCTCGTCAACCCCTTCCTACGATCGCGTAGGTCACATCCGAAGGGGAATGATGGGCCGACGTGGCAGACGATTCGAAGAGTGACAACACAACTGTGATCGGGTCGTACGTGGCGGTGGGGGACAGCTTCACCGAGGGCGTCGGCGACCCCGGCCCTGACGGGGCGTTCGTCGGCTGGGCCGACCGGTTCGCGGTCCTGCTCGCGGACCGCCGGCCCGAGGGCGACTTCCAGTACACCAATCTCGCCGTGCGCGGACGGCTGCTCGACCAGATCGTGGCCGAGCAGATCCCACAGGCGGTGGAACTCGCGCCGGACCTCGTCTCCTTCTGCGCGGGCGGCAACGACATCCTGCGGCCCGGCACCGACCCGGACGAAGTGGCCGAGCGTTTCGAACGGGCCGTGGCCCGGCTCACCGCGGCGGCCGGCACCGTCATGGTGACGACCGGCTTCGACACCCGCGGCGTGCCCGTGCTCAAGCATCTGCGCGGCAGGATCGCCACCTACAACGGGCACGTCCGGGCCATCGCCGACCGGTACGGCTGCCCCGTGCTCGACCTGTGGTCCCTGAAGGCCGTACAGGACCGCAGGGCCTGGGACGACGACCGCCTCCACCTCTCACCGGAGGGGCACACGCGCGTCGCGCTGCGGGCCGGCCAGGTCCTCGGCGTCGAGGTCCCGGCCGACCCGGAACAGCCCTGGCCGCTGCTGCCGCCCCGCGGCACCCTCGAAGTGCGCCGCGACGACGTCCACTGGGCCCGCGAGTACCTGGTCCCGTGGATCGGGCGCCGGCTGCGCGGCGAGTCCTCGGGCGACCATGTGACGGCCAAGGGCGCGCTCTCCCCCGACGACATCAGGACGCGCATCGCATCCGTGGCCTGAAACGCCGGGGCGGGGCCGCACCGGGTCCCCGCCCCGGCGCGCGGACCGCAGCCGTGCCGTCGGTGTCTCCCGGACCAGGCACAGTGCGCGGGAGACCCCCTCGTCCACCCACACCTGCGCCCCTGACCGGGGCACCACGCCCGGGTACGACGTGCGCCGCACGGCGAGCCCGCCCAGGGCCTTCAGGCACAGCGCGATCTGCTCGACGCCGGCCCGTGGGGTCCGCGGGGGCCGGCCCCCGCGGACCCCACGGGCCGGCGCCAGGCCGATCGGGGCGCGCATCGAGCGCCGGCATGCCGACCGTCTCCGCGAAGCCCCGGCGGCCGGTGAGGTGATCGGTCCGGTCCCTGACTGTCGCAGGGGCCGACCATAATGGAGGACTCCACCGACCCCACCAGGAGGTACCGTGTCCGGTTTGCGTTCCCTGAGCCCCGGGCTCCGCGCGCTGCAGCCCGCGGCCTTCGGCGCTGACCCGGGCGGGGCCCGCCTGGCGCGCATCCGCAAGTCGCCCCACTTCAAGGACGGCGTCTTCCAGAACCCCGGCGGCCCCGCCCGGACCCGGCCCTCCGGGTCGATGCTGGACTTCGCCAAGGTCTACTTCGACCGGGACCAGCGGCCCCGCCGCGCCCCGCGAGGTGCGGTCCCGGTGCATGCCACCACCCTCGCCGACCTGTCACGGCCGCCCGCCACCGGGCTCCGGCTCACCTGGATGGGCCACTCCAGCGTGCTCGCGGAGATCGACGGGCACCGGGTGCTCTTCGACCCCGTCTGGGGCGAGCGCTGCTCCCCGTTCGCGTTCGCCGGGCCCAAGCGGCTGCACCCGGTGCCGCTGCCGCTGGCCGCGCTCGGCCCTGTCGACGTCGTGGTCATCTCGCACGACCACTACGACCACCTGGACCTGCCCACGATCAAGGCGCTGGCCGGCACGGACACCCTGTTCGCGGTGCCCCTCGGCGTCGGCGCCCACCTCGAACACTGGGGGGTGTCCGCCGACCGGCTGCGGGAGCTGGACTGGCACGAGTCGACCCGCGTCGGCGGACTCACCCTCACCGCCACCCCCGCCCGGCACTTCTGCGGTCGCGGCCTGCGCAACGTTCAGCACACCCTCTGGGCGTCCTGGGCCGTCGCCGGCGACCGGCACCGGATC
Source organism: Streptomyces sp. NPDC004629 (assembly GCF_042873595.1). Lineage (NCBI taxonomy): Bacteria > Bacillati > Actinomycetota > Actinomycetes > Kitasatosporales > Streptomycetaceae > Streptomyces > Streptomyces sp. NPDC004629. The sequence continues at coordinate 10,082 of NZ_JBIALO010000002.1, forward strand.
TACCACAGCGGCGACACCGGCTACTTCGAGGGCTTCAAGGACATAGGAGCGGAGCACGGCCCGTTCGACGCCACGATGATCCAGATCGGCGCCTACAGCGACTTCTGGCCCGACATCCACATGACCCCCGAGGAGGGCGTGCGTGCGCACCTCGATCTCCAGGGCGGGCGGGCGCACGGGGCGCTGTTGCCGATCCACTGGGGCACCTTCAACCTGGCCACCCATGCCTGGGCCGAGCCGGGTGAGTGGACGCTGGCCGCGGCCGACGCGGTCGGGCAGGCGGTCGCCGCCCCTGTTCCGGGCCAGCCCTTCGAGCCCGCCGGGGACCTCCCTACGCGTCCGTGGTGGCGGGATGTGTCCCTGCCGCTGCACCGCAAGTGGCCCGTTCCGGAGATCACCCCGGAGGCGTCTCGCGACGGTCTCGACCTCGTGGGCGAGGGCTGACCGTTGATGAGCTGAGGCGCGTGACGGAAGTCCTTGCAGCCATGTCGGAGACCGAGCGAGAGCAGGTTTTGCGGCTTATCGATGGTCCGCCGCGTCGGCAGAGCCGGTTCAGGCCAGTTCCTCGCTGAGGACGTCCCGGGCGTGTCCGCGTGCGCTCGTGGCGGTCACGGTGATGCTGTCGAATCCGGCCGCCGCGACGGCGGCGAAGGGGAGGCGGCGGCCGTCCACGAGCCGGGCCAGACCGGGGGCGTCGGGGTCCTCGACATCCGCCCGTTCGTCCTCGTCGTCCCAGTCGATGTTGTAGCCGGTCCAGACGACGAGTTCGAAGGTGTCCTCCCCGTCGGAGTCGACATACGTCCGGTCGGCCCGGCGGGCGCGCAACTCCCGCTCGTCCCAGCTGTCGCAGAACAGAGCGTTGTAGCCGTGCGCCGCGCCGTCGAACAGCAGAATCGGCTTCCCGGACGGCGGCACGGCGTACACCAGCGGAGGTAGTCGCTGTACGTCGGTGATCATTCCGTTGAGCAACTCTCCGTGGTGGCGCAGCCGGAAGCGCTTCTGCCCAGCCGGGTCACACAGTTGGCCTGCCCAGCCGATGTCCAGCAGATCGGCCCAGCGCCGCTCGGACATGTGGGGCGGCCGCTCGGCGGGCAGGGCGAGTCCGGCCAGATGCGCAGGACCGGGACGTGGTACTGGTGCAGGCACATAGCTGTGGCTCATACGCGATCACACCTCCTGGGACCGGGCCTCAATGTCCCGTGATCCGGGCGAGACGCTCGCGTCTCTCCGTCCCTGGGCGGTCGCGTCCAGGAGCGGGTGGCGAACGTGTGCAGCCGTCCGTGCATGATTGCGTGACGCGGCAGAGAGGCACCGAACTCCCTGGCCACCGCTTCCAGCAGCGACCGTTCCGCCTCGGCGCCGTCCGCCAGGTCACCGAAGAACCGGCCCGGATCCAGCGCTCGCGGTATCTCCCCGCTTGGCCGGACCTCTCCGTCCGCGTATGTGAAGGCGTACCGCTCGGTACCGTCTCGCGCCACCGAAAGGTGGAAGAACGGCTGCCCGTGCCACGTCCTCAGGCCGCTCCACACCACCACCGCGCGCGTGCCCTCGCTGATGGCCGCGGCCGGGGAGACGAACCGCCGCCGGTCGAACGGGGCGGGATCGCCGTCGAAGGCGAAGCTCCAGGCGGTGCCGGCCCGGCCGACCGCCATCAGAGCCCTGTCGTCGTAGGACGAGAACTCCCTCTGGTCGTGCAGCGACCTGTGGCGCGCCTCCCACAACGCCATGGGTTCGTTCAGCACGGTGCCGTCCCCGTCAGCGAGACGTCCGGGCAGCTCTTCCGGCTCCACCCCTTCCACCAGGACGAACCGGTAGGACGTGCGGTTGTTGCCCGGGTCCGGCTCCGCGAGCCACGCCAGGTCGTCCGGGTCGAGCCCGGCCGTCGGCCGCGGTGCCTCACCCGCCTGCCCGCCCCTGGGCGTGGACAGCAGCTCGCGGCCCCGCTCCGGGGTCAGCAGCGGTCCGAGTACGGGGTCGGCCACCCACCCCAGCGGCGCCAGGTGGTTCGGTCCCAGCGGCTCCCACAGGGGCACAGCGTTCCTCAGCGTCCGCCACGCCTCGTCGGTGTCTCCCCACCGCGCCAGCTCCCGCGCCCGCTCGACCGCCTCGCCGAACGGTCCAGCCGCCGCATACCGGTACGTGCCGCTCCTCACCTGATCCAGCGTCACGTATGCCAGTGACACCAGGTCGTCGTCGGCGCCCCGCAGATGGAACGTCAGCGTGGAGTCATGATACGAGTGCACCGCGTGCGCGGCGACCAGCGGTGGCAGCAGCTCGGGCGCGTACCTCGGGTCCGTGACCAAGTCCTCGAAGTACACCATGTGGGTCTGTCCGAGCAGACGGCGTATCTGGTCACCCAGCCCGGCGGCTCGTGGTCTGCCGTACTCCTTGGCCTCGTCCAGTGCCTTCCCGGCCCGTTCCCAGCCGCCGCGCAGCGCCTCCAGCCGGGCCTCCTCCACCTGGGTGTCCAGCTTTCGCGTCGTGTCGTTGACGAACACCGGCTCCCCGTCGCTCCGGCCCGCCCGCAGGCTGTGGAACTCCCGGTACATCTCCAGCATGAACTCAGCAAAGCTCCCGTGCCGTTCAGGTGGCGCGGCCCGCCAGCTCGCCCACGTGTACACGGCCCACTCGCCGTCCTCGTCCACGTCCTCGGGATCCATCAGGACGTGGGTGATGTCGGACTCCACGTCGAGCTGCAGCCCGCGCCGCCAGATGTCCGCCTCCCGCCGCTCCTCGGGCCCGGCGTCCTCGTCCAGGTACTCCTCGAATGTGTCCGCCAGTCCCGACTCGTCGTTGTGCCAGCGCGCGTCCTCGGTTCCCGCCAGCAGCCACACGAACCCGCCCGCGTGCCGCCACCCGTCGCTGACCTTGAGGAACTCCCGGTACGACGGGGGCATTCGTCGGCCGAGCCGCTCGTCCATGGCCGCGATCCGCTCCTCGGACGCGGGCGGGAACCCAAGCCACCGCGCCTGCCGGGCGGACTCGTCGTCCTCGCCCCGCGCCGCGCCGTCCGGCAAGGAATCCGCCCACTCCCCGCTCCACCTGAGCAGGAAGGACCGCCAGTCGAATGCCGTGGTGTCCGTCATACGCCCGATGCTGCCACCCACCACTGACAGTGCCAGCCTGGGAAACCGTGTGGCGGCATCCAGGGAGGAGGATGCGAAGAGAACGGCAGATCGGTAGGCGTGGCGGGTCATTGCGCCGCTGTGGACTTCACGAAACCTGGCGGGCCTCCGGCATGTTTCGACGCGCGTGAGCCCTGACCTGCCGGGCGACGAACTCCACAGCTCCGCCCGGCAGTTCGAACCGGCTCCGGAAACCGCCCGTGCTGTGTGTAGAGGGCCGTGAGTTCAGCGAGACTGAGGGGGCTTCACCGGGAACCCACCGCATGTTCCGCAGCTGAGCCTTAAAGTTGCGGCGAGTTCGCCGAGTGCGGCTCGGCAGAACGCTCAGACTGCTTCTGAATCCCATGTAAGGGCAGCTGCTGTTGGCTGATCCGGCAGAGGCGCTCTTCCGGAGCCGTCCTGTGGGGTGTAGGTGTTCGCAGCACACACGGTCGTGGAGGAGCGGGAGTGGCCATGGCAGTACTCAAGGGCAAGACGGCTGTCGTCACCGGCGGGTCGCGGGGGATCGGGCGGGCCATCGCGCTGCGGCTCGCGCGGGACGGGGCGGCTGTGGTCTTCAACTACGCACGGAGTCGGGACGCCGCGGACGAGGTCGTACGGCAGGCCGAGGAGGCAGGCGGGAACGTCATCCCGGTACAGATGGATCTGGCCGAGCCCGGCGCGGCCGAGGAGCTGATGGAGACGGCCGACCGGCAGCTCGGCGACTTGGACATCCTGGTGAACAACGCCGCTACGCACACGGAGGTGGTGCCCCTTGCGCAGACGGAGGAGGCGGATTTCGACCGTGTGATGGCCGTGAACACCAGGTCCGTTTTCCTCACGATGCGTTACGCAGCGCGGCACATGCGCGACGGCGGTCGGATCGTGAACATCTCCACCCTCAACACCGTCTTCCCCGCGCCTGGCAATGCCCCGTATGCCGCCAGCAAGGGCGCGCTGGAGCAGCTCACCCTGGTGGCGTCGCGCGAGCTGGGCGCACGGGGAATCACCGTCAACACCGTCTCGCCGGGCGCCACAGACACCGATCTTTTGCGAGGGGCCAACGAGCCGGAGAAGCTGACGATGGTCATCGGAATGACCTCGCTCGGACGCCTCGGCCGGCCGGAGGACGTGGCGGACGTCGTCGCCTTCCTGGCAGGGCCGGACGGGCGCTGGCTGACGGGCCAGAACATCCGCGCCAACGGAGGCATCCTCTAGCGCCGTAGCAGGCGATGTTTGCCCTGTTGGTGATGTGACGCGTCGTCCGGATGCTGTGCCGGGCGGCGCGTGGCCGTCACCCTGTCCAGGAGGCAGAACGAGTACGTGTACGCGAGATCGACGACGACGAAGGCAGACGGCTGCTTCGGATCATCCGCGGGGGAACCGGTTCGGGGTGGCGTGGCCGGCTCGGCGCCACGTCGCAGGGTGATCCGTTCGTTCTGGGGCTCCAGTCCCTCCTCGCCCAGCCGGTCCCGGAGTTCGGTACGGGCGGCCACCTCGGGTACGTGCACCATGAATCGCGCCTCGGCCTCGCGGAAGAAGTCCGCGACATCGTGCACGAGGGTGCGGCTCGGCTGCTGAAGCACGGACAGACCGACGACCCGGTTGAAGAACACGGTTTCGGTCTCCGGGGCCAGCAGGGCGAAGGGGTTGCCGAAGGACTGCGCTCGAAGACCGCACGTACGGTCCGGTCGCGCATGCCATCCCGCGCGCAGGTGCCGGGGTACGACGAAGGGGCTGAGCATGTGCAGGAAACGGTGGCCGGCCGCGGATGCCTCGGCCGGGGCGGCACCGTCGGTGTCCGGCGGGGCGGCCGCCAGCAGCGCCGCCCAGACAACGCTGGAGACATGAGCGGTGGTCGAGAGCTGGGTGTCGTCGAAGTCCTGGGAGTGGGCGAAAGCGGCGTTGACGAACGCCCCCTCCCGTGGACCGACGCCGTCGACGGCACCGTTCAGCACCAGCGCGCGGGGCAGGCCGCACAGCCGCGACTCCCGCACGATCAGCGGTACTTGGCCCGCGCGCCCGTGCGCGATGCAGGCGAGTGTGTCGAGCAGGTCTGCTCGGCCGGCTCCCACTCGTGCCGGGGGTGGGCGAACACGGTCGTCAGGGCGGTGCGGGCCGCGTCCTCGAAGGACGTGGCGTGGTTGTCGTGCGGCACTACTGGCTCCCCAGCTTCGCGCCGCTGGTCTCCGGGGCGTAGCGGTAGCAGACGAGTGCACCGGCGGCGAGAACAAGCACCAGCGCCGTCATGGCCGTACGAATACCGAACGAATCCACCACGACCGGAAGCAGGAAGGTGCTGATACTGGCGCCGATCCGGCTGGCCGCGACGGCCGCACCCACACCGGTCGCCCGCATCCGTGTCGGGAACAGCTCCTGCGGATAGACGAAGGCGAGGGTGTCGGCCGCCGACAGCGCGAAGGCCAGCGCCGCGAACAGCGTGATCACCAGCGGGATCGGCAGGTCGTGCAGAATGCCGAGCGGCAGGAGGAGTACCGCGGCGACCGCGAAGCTGCCGACCAGGAACCGGCGTCGCGTGAGCCGGTCGATGATGCCCATCCCCACGACGGCGCCCACGAGGAGCAGCAGGTTGTAGACCGCCCCGCCGAAGTACGCGTTGTCCACGCCGAGTGACTTGAGGATGCGGGGGCTGAACGTACTCAGCGCGAAGTACGGCATGATGTGGCACAGATAGAACGCACAAGCGATCAAGGTCCGTGCCCGCAGCGCCGGCGCGAACAGCGCCCGCAGTGAGCCCGACTCGGCCCCGGCCACGGAAGCCGGTGACGGCGTCGCCGGCAGCGTGACATGCGGCCCGATCTTCGCCGCGATCATCGCGGCCGCCTCCTGGGCGCGGCCCTTGGCGATCAGCCACCGCGGCGACTCCGGCACACCGAGCCGGGCGATCGCCACGAGCAACGCGGGTACGGCGCTACTGGCCAGCATCCACCGCCACGGCTCGCCGCCCGACGCCGTGCGCGAGATGAGGTAGCCGACCAGGTAAGCGACGGTGTAGCCGGCGGCCCAGGCGATCGCGAGGACGCTCATCATGCGGCCTCGGCTCCTGCGGGGCGCCAATTCACTGACGAGTGTCTTGCTGGCCGCGTAGTCGGCCCCCAGCACGAGACCCAGCAGGAGTCGCAGCAGCAGCAATTGCCAGGCGGCGGCGGTCCAGAACTGTCCGAGGGACAGGACGGCCAGAAGCAGCATGTCGAAGGCGAAGATGGGACGCCTGCCGATGCGGTCGATCAGCGCACCGGAGAACAGACTGCCGAAGAACAGCCCGGCCAAGGAGGCGGCCCCCAGCAGACCCAGCCACACCGCGTCGAGCGCGAGGTCGTCCGTGGCACTGGTCAGGGCGATACCGATGATGCCCAGGATGTAGCCGTCACTGAACTGTCCACCCGAACCGGCGACCGCGACGTGCAGATGGAAGCGGCCGAAGGGCACGTCCTCCAGCTCCAGCTTCGCGGACACGGTGCCCGCCGAGGCTCGGACGCCCGATGATGTCGACTTTCTCATGCCGGCTTCACACCCTTCCCGCCACGAAGCCGGGTGGTGGCACTCTCGTAACCCTCGCTCACCGCGAGCTCCACCCAGTGGTCAAGGGCGCCGCCGAGGTTGCGCTCGCGGTGCGCACCGTTCCAGGCGAGCCCGGCGACGCACCGGCGAGCGAAGGTGTCGGCGGCGGCGGTGAGGTCGTCGAAGACCGAGGTGAGGGCATCGAGGACGACCGGCTCCATCACGTTCAGCTCCAGCTCGCCGTCGGCCACGGCGCAGTCCACCGTGAGCGCCTGCCCGCGCACCCGGTGGCCCAGCTGCATGACGAACTCGGGGATCACCGGGTTGACCTTGGCCGGCATGATCGACGATCCGGCCTGCACGGCCGGGATGGTCAGATCGCCGAACCCGCCCGTGGGGCCGGAGGACAGCAGCCGGATGTCTGCCGCGATCTTGGCCATGGTGATCGCGGCCCGGGAGCCGGCCCCGGCGATCGCGGCGTAGGGGTCCATGTGGGACATGGCGTCGAACCGGTTCGACGCGGCAGCGACGGGACGCCCGGTCAACGCCGCCAGCTGGGCGGCGACCTGATCCCCGAATCCGTCCGGGGCGCCGATGCCCGTTCCTACGGCGGTGCCACCGATCGGCACCTCGTGCAGGGCCTGAGCGGCCTCGTGCAGACCGTCCGCCACCCGACGCAGGGCGGCGGCGTGGCCCCGGTGGGAGTCGCCGGCGGTGAGGCTTACGGCGTCCTGGAGACAGGTGCGGCCCAGATGCGGGACGTCGGCGAACTCCTCGGCCTTGCGGTCGAACGCCGCCGCCAGCTCGCGCAGCGCGGCGACCGGAACCTCCACCAGCTCCAGCAGGGTCAGCGCCATTGCGGTCGGGTAGGTGTCGTTGGTCGACTGCGAGGCGTTGACGTGGTCGTTCGGATGAACGGAAACACCCGCGATCCCGGAGGCCAGGGCCGCGACGACCTCGTTGACGTTCATGTTCGCGGTGGTGCCGCCACCGCCGTGCACCAACGGTGTGGGGAACTGCTCAGCGTGTGCGCCGTCGGCTATCTCCAGGCAGGCGGCGACGATCGCGTCCAGGCGGACCTGGTCGAGGACACCGTGTGTGTGGTTGACACGGGCGGCGGCGAGTTTGACCCACGCGTAGTTGCGTACGAAGGGGGCCAGGTCACCGAAGGTACGGCCGCGAAGGGGGAAGTTCCGCACCCCCAGCTCGGTCTGGGGTCCGTAGAACTGTTCCCCGGTGGTCGTGTGCACGTCGGTGGTCATCGGTGACTCACCCTTTCGTTCAACAGCATCGGTGCGGTGCGGTGCGGTGCGCTGCGGCGCGGTGTCCGCGGTGCCGGGAAGTTTGCGCTCCAGGGGAACCCGGTGACCAGCCTCGTTGCTGGTGCAGCAACGCATTGCCCGAACATTCGTAACGTGGCATGCTTCCTCAGCCCGGACATGGTGCTCTGATAGCAACTGAGAGGGAGGGCTTCAGGTATGGACTCATCGGCCGAACGGGTCGCGGCCCTGCTGCTCGCCTTCGCCGACAAGGGCGCCGACGGCGACCACAAGGTCAGCGAGCTGGCCCGCGCGGTCGGCCGGGAGCGCAGTCAGGTCTCCCGCATGCTGCACGCGCTCCAGCGCAGCGGCCTCGTCGAACAGGACCCGGAAACCCGCCGCTACCGGCTCGGCTGGCCCCTGCTGGTACTGGCGTCCGGCGCCGGTGACACCGCGCTGCTGCGCGCCGCCCGGCCCGTTCTGCGCAAGGTCGTTGCGCACACCGGTGAGGTCGCGCTGCTCTCTGTCCAGCAGGGCAACCGCTCACTGACCGTGCTGCGCGAGGAGTCCACGCAGTCACTGCGCGCCGGCGGCTGGGTCGGACGCAGCTCTCCTATGCACTGCACCGCTTCGGGCCGGGCGCTGCTGTTCGACTCCGACGACGAACTCGTCGAAGCCCTCGCCGCCGACGATCTTCTCGCCCCGGCCCACGGCCTGGCCGGCCCTCGCACTCTCGATGAACTCCTGGCACGACTGCGCACCGAACGGCAGCGCGGCTACAGCCTTGCCAGCGAGGAAGTGGAAATCGGACTGACATCCGTCGGCGTTCCGGTCCGCGACCCCTCCGGCGACCTCGTGGCGGTCGCCAACATCTCCGGACCCACCTCACGGATCATTCCGAGAATCGACGACATCGCCCGCAGACTCCGCGCCGCGGCCGGCGCACTCGAAACTGCCCTGGCCCGCCCCCTCCAGCCCGGCAACCGGTGAACAGCCCGGCAACCGGTGAACGGTCCGCCGGTGGCGTGAGCCGCCGCGTGTGGACACCGCCCAGGACCAGGGTGTCGATGCTCTGCTCTCGCAGGAACAGTGGTGTCGTTCTGCCCACGGTGCGGGAGGCAGAGGCCGCTGATCGCGGCTACCGGCTGTTTGTTCTCGGCGACGTCCGCGCCGATCCCGACCCGCAGCTGCACAGCACCGCCGAGCGTCGGCCCGTCGAGTCACGGGCGCACACCACACGGCATCCCGGAAGCTCGGAGGAAGGCGTCCGGGGCGCCGTGGCACAGCACCAACAGGCACAGGAGCCGAAACCATGCACGTCCACGACTTGCCGGGCCGAGGAGGCCATGCGGATCGGAGCCGGCCACGTGACCGACGCCCTGCGCGCCGGGCAGCTGTCTCGCTGATTCTGCCCGCATCACCCTCCGCTGCGTGGAACCTGGGCGACACACGCGACACCGTTACGGTCTGCCCAACAGCCCCATACCCTCGCCCTGCTGCGCAGGGCCAGTCCAGTCCTCCGGCCCGGTCCAGCGTCAATCCCACCGGCCGGCCACCCGCCCCCACCCTCGAACAAGCCACAATCCAACTCGGTGTCGGCGGACCGCCCGCGGGTGACCGCGCCGCTGACATCGTTGTCGACGGCGCGGTCCGTGCGGGTGCCTTACGGCGTGTACACGGCATCGCTGCCGTACAGCTCCCTGGTGAACGCGGAGACGTCGGCGCTGCGATCGGTGCCGTCGAGGTTGTACGTCAGATAGACGCCGTATCCCTCGCTGACGGTGCGACGGGCGAGACTGGCGGCCGTGCTCTGTGCGGTCCGGCCGATCTCGACGGCCGCCGGTGACAGCTGCGACTTGGGCAGTGCGATGCCGGGGACCTGCCAGGTGCCGTAGTACGGGTTCCAGGCGTAGTCGAACTTGGTGGAGACGTCGATGCCGCCGTAGGACAGGCGCGAGGCGGCGGGGCCGATGTTGTAGAGGCTGATGATCTTGTCCGGCATGTTCGCGCGCAGTGCCGTCACCAGGTGCACGAACGAGCTGTCATTGGGCTGGGCGGTGCCGTTTTTGCCGTACTCGGCGTATTCGTCGTCGAAGTCGATGCCGTCGAGACCGTACTTGTCCACGGCGTCCGACATCTGCTTCGCGAATGCCGAAGCCGTCTGCTGAGACGTGAAGTTGGCGAACCCTGCGCCCTGGTGGTTGCCGAGCACCGAGAGTACGACCTTGATGCCCTGCTGCTGCAACGGCCGTATTTCCGTGGCGGCGTTGTCGAGGACGCGCTGCACGTTCTCGTTGAAGTGCAGATACGCCGCCTTCGTGTTCGTGTCGTAGTTGATGTTCGCCGCGAAGATCACGGCGACGTCGAAGACGTTGCCGCCACCGTCGGCGAGCGTGTATTTGCCGGCGTTGAGCATGCTGTTGTTGTTCACCTCGATGTAGGCCACCGAGGTCGGCCCCTGCTTGGCGGGAGCGGGGGCCGCCGCCGCGCCGGTCGTGGCGGTCGTGCCGAAGGCGAGGGCCGCGACGGCCGAGAGCGCGAGTGCGGCGGTCCGCGCTCTGCTCCGTACCAGAGTGAACATCGTTGGTCGTCTCCCATCGCATGGTTGGCGCCCGACCTGTTCGGAAGCGCCGAGTGAACTCTCCGAGTTTTCCGCCGCCGCGACCGAATACCGAGAAGCGTGCGCGAACTCTTCACGACTTCCCCACGCGACTCATCGCAACTCCGACTCATCGCAACTCCGCGTCGTTACAGGCGAGTTGGGGCATGCAGATCAACGGCCGGCATGGTCCTGTCGGAGATCGGCGGACCCTCGGGGTCGGAGTCTTCCAGCGGCTCAACGGGGGCGGGGACCGGTGCCGGGCGGTAACTGCGGCTTCGGTCCCGCCGGCTACGACGACGAGGCCGAGTTCGTCCAAGCGGCAGAACGTGGTCAGGTCAGGGCACGAGAAGGTAGCGTCACGCACGCCGAGGTCTTCCGGATGGGCAGTGAGAGAACTTCCATCCTCGGAAGACCTCGACCTCTACCCAGCCCCCGACACGCCCGCCCGCGGCACGCCCCGAACTACCCCCTGTTTTTGGGAAGAGCCACGTAAGGAGCCGACCATGGACGACGAGATTCAGCTGATCAGTGACGGCGATGGCCTGGCGGTCATCGGGAATCCAACGGCGGTCGAACGCTTCCTCGTCTCTGAAGGACTGCCGTCGAAGGACCTCGGACTGCAACGGCTCCGACCTGCCCTCGGCAACGCGGCCGGAGTCGCACAGGCAGGTTCCGAGATTGCCGCCAACTCAGGTCGCTGGGTGAAGTTGACCAAGGAGTCCGCGCAGCTTGTCGACAAGTACGGGCTGAGGGAAAGCTCCAAGACGGGTCTCAGCTCGGGTGTGCTGAAGGGGAACAAGGGCCGGATCGGGGGATTCGTCGAATTCACGAGGGGGCCCCGATCGCTTCTGACCAACCCGGCGCTTCTGGCCGGTGCCGCGGGGATCATGGCGCAGCTTGCGATGCAGCAGACCATGGACGAGATCACCGACTATCTCGCCACGATCGACGAGAAGGTCGACGACGTGCTCCGCGCCCAGAAGGACGCTGTGTTGGCGGACATGATCGGAGTGGACATGGTGATCGAGGAGGCCATGACCATCCGGGGGCAGGTGGGCCGGGTCTCCGAGGTCACGTGGTCGAAGGTGCAGGCCACGGCGGTGACGATCGCGCGAATCCAGGCGTACGCGTTGCGTCAACTCGACGCGCTCGCGGAGAAGGTGGAGCGCAAGACCAAGATCGGTGATCTCGCCAAGACGTCCAAGGAAGCCGAGTCCAAGGCCCAGGAATGGCTCGCTGTTCTGGCTCGTTGCTTCCAACTGCAGGACGCGGTCGCCGTGCTCGAACTCGACAGAGTGCTCGACGCGGCGCCGGATGAGCTGGACCGGCATCGCCTCGGGCTTCGGGCTGCCCGACAGAACCGGCTGGATCTCATCTCACGGAGCACCGAGCGTCTGATGGCCCGCATGAATGCGGCTGCCGGCACGGCCAACACGAAGGTGCTGTTGCACCCGACCGCGTCCCGGGATGTGGTGCATTCGAGCAACCATGTCGAGAACACCATCGTTGACTTCCACGGGCGGCTCGGGATCGAGCGCGGTCGGCAGTCACTGGAGGCGAGACGATGGGTGGACGCGGCCGCGGAGGTGAGGGACAAGGTAGTCGAGAAAGGAGCGGAGAGCGTCGATGCCGCCCGGCGCCTCGGTAACGAGACCCTCGACCGGGCCAGATCGGCGACGGGCAAGCTCTCCAGCGGGATCGCCGAGCGAGCGCTCCGTCGGCGCGGGGGCGACGAGGAAGGCTGAGAGGGCGGCGACCGTCAGCCACGTGGGCTCCCGTTGGACTGGCCCAGTGCGCCTCTCGGGCTCGATACCTCGACAGGCTTCACTTGAGCCGTTCTGGCCTTGCCGTCGGCCACCTCGTCTGAGTTCAGTGCGCTGACGGTGACCCGGTCGCTGCTGGGGGCCGGCGCGCGAAGGTACCGAGCTGATCGCCCAGGGCGAGGCGCGGTCGGCCAATGCGGTGGCCGCTCCGCTGATGCTGCACCATCTACGCCTCGGGCGACCCCGGCATCACGAAACGGCCCCTACTGCCCAAGGCAACAGGGGCATCATGGTGCCCCTTTCTCCCCAACTGCCGGCGAGTTCGACAAACAGATCCAGATCGCCTAGCTGTAGCAGACCACCAGGATGCGCGTTGGCATCACCAGACACAGGGGCCTGCCGGAGGACATCGAGGAGAAGGCGCGGGCACTGCTCGCCGAGCAGGTCGAGCGGTTTGACGCGGCCGACCTAGTGGGGATCAGCCGCATCGCTGACGGTCCGGATGCTTGGTGGGCAGAGGCGGTGCTGAAAGTCGGCGGTCGGCTTGAAGGCGTGGTGTCATTTTGGGACCGCAAACCCTCCTGCTCGTTCGGAGGTACAGCGGACGTGGTGGCTTACGCCGAACGGATGCGCGCCCCGTGCACGGTCGTGTGGGAAGGCGGCGAGCGCTGACCCCGGTCCGACCTTGGCAGTCGGTCCCATACCTCTGGTCCTTATCTTGTCCGGGTCACGCGTAAGTGCTGCAGTGACAGAGGCCGATACTGGTTACCTCCCCTCTGGGAGGGCAGTCACCGCTCCGCCGCTCCCACGCCGTTCTGAAGACCGCGTACCAGATTTGATCGACAAGGAGGCCGCCTCGCCAGCCCAGTACCGTGGCCTGATTCTCGACTTCGGTGGTGTACTCACCACACACATGAGGTTGAACGGCCAGGCGTTCGAGAAGGCCGAGGGACTGCGGCCGGGTGCCTACTTCGAGGCCCTGAACGAGAATCCGGAAGGGGTAGCGATCGGGATCGATCCTACAGACCTCGTGCGGCGGTGCACTCGCCAACTTGCATCCGGAGCCTGAGATTGTGGCCGCGGCGCGTCAGGCTCGGGCGGCAGGCATCAAGGTCGCCATGCTCAGCAACTCGTTCGGCATCGAGCCCAGTCGGAGCCGGAGGGCGTACGGAAGCCATCCCCGTTGATCTATCAACGTGCCCTGGATGCCCTTGAGTTGACTGGTCCGGAGTGTGTGTTCGTGGACGATCACGCGGATAACCTGCCGCCTGCCGAGGCGCTGGGCATCCGGACTGTACATCACACGACGGACCCCACCACCACGGCAACATTCCTGAACTCCCTGCTTCTTGCCCCAACGTCGGCTTGACCGGACCCGCTTGGGCCGGGGCGGCGCACCATCCAGCGGAAGGCTCCAGGCCCAGGCCACCACCGCTGCCGGTGCGGCAGTCTTGTAAGTCCAATTATGCGAGGGGGTCGGCGAAGGACGGCTGCATGGCTGGAGCAGACTTATGGTTTCAAGACCACAGCGCTCCGTCGTAGTGCTGAGTGCCCGGCTTTCAGTCCGACAGCTGGATTACCTCCCCCAAGTGATCGAGTTGGCGGAGAAGCACGGCCTTGTTGGGTTCAGTGGAGTGGCTGGCGAGCCAATTGGCTGACTCTTCTGTGGCAGCGGCCCCGCACTTCGCACCGACGAGTGTGTGGGGCCGTCGTATGTCCGGACAAGCTGCGCCAACCGCAACCACCGGCCCCCCGCGTTGGCCTCCGCGAGAGCGAACTGCTCGGGCTGCGCCGGGAAGACCTCCGTCGGTTTCGGGGGCTTGGCAGCCACATGACCCCCGAGGAAGGCGTGCGCGGGCGCCTTCAACCGGGGACCCAACGTCTGGGCCGAGCCGGGGGAGTGGACGAAGGGTGCCGCCGAGAGGGCCGGACAGGCCGGTGCGTGTCCCTGGTCCGTTGAGCCGTTCGAGCCCGTCGGGGACCTGCCGGGGAGCCGTGGTGGCGGGGGGTGTCCGAGACGTTCGTACGGCTGGGCGCCGGGGCCGGTGGCGGGCGTGTCCCGGGCGTTTGGGTGGCCTGGGTGCCGGAGTCGGCCGGTGCAGGTTTGTGCCGGGGCCGGCACGGCCATCTCGGCCTCGCGGGCGGTCGCCGGCGCCTTGTGGGGGCGGTCCCGGCAGGGGCCGTACGGGGCGAGGCGTGGGGTGTGCTCAGTGTCGGGTCGTCAGGACCGTGCTCAGGGCGACCGGGAGGACCGCGAGCGTCTCCAGGGCCGTGACCGGTTCACCCAGCAGGGCCGCGCTCAGCGCGATGCTGAACAGCGGGGGCATGAACTGGGCGATGCTGGCCCGGCTCGGGCCGGCCCGGCGGATCAGCAGCAGCCACAGCGTCATCCCGAGGATGGAGGCGCCGAGCGCCAGGTACAGCATCAGGCCGATGAGCCGGCCGCCCGGACCGGGCGGCACCAAGTCGCCGGTGAACGCGGTGACCAGCAGCAGCGGTACGGCGCCCGTGAGGGACTGCCAGCCGGTCGCGAGGAACAGGTCCGTGCCCGGGCGCACCAGATACGGCGTCAGGAACGTGCCGACCGCCAGGCATCCGACCGCGCAGCAGCCGAGGACGATGCCGCCGACGGTGACCACGCCCGTGCTCAGCCGGTCCACGGCCGACATCACGATGCCGAGGACGCCCAGCACCAGGCCTGCCGCGTGCACCGTGCGCAACCGGTCCCGGCCGCTCGCCACGCTCAGCGCCACCACGAGCAGGGGAGTGCCGGAGGACAGCACCGCCGCCATCCCGGCCGACAGTTGGGGCAGGGCGAACGCGATGACGCCGAGGTAGCCGGTGGTGGTGATCAGGCCGGCGAGGGTGAGGCGGCCGAGTTCGCCGCGGGCGGCCGGTAAGTGACGTATGCGCAGCGTGACCAGGACGGCGCCGGCCAGGAGGCAGCGCACACCGACGACCCAGCCGGGTGCGGCGTCCCGCAGGGCGAGCTTGGTGGTGATGAAGGCGAGGGCCCACAACAGGGCCCACAGCACGGCCAGGCCGACGGTGGTGAGGGAGCCGACGGCAGTGGGGGCCCCGGCCGCGGGGGCCCCGGCAGTGGGGGCCCCGGCCGCGGGGGCCGGTGCGGAGGGCGGGTGTGCCGGAGCCGCCGAGGTGTCGGAGCCGGGGCGGTGGTGGGGGACGTCGTCCCGGTCGTCCATCGTCATCGGCCAAAGGTATGACGGTCGTGCCGTCATCGGCTAAGGGTTTGACGGACGCATCGTCATCGGCTGAGGGTTTGACGGACCGGTGTGGCGCACCATGCGGGAAACGGCCGACACTGAAGGCGTGGACTTCGACTTCGTCAGCGATCACCTCGCCCTCGACTTCGCCGGAACGCTGTCCTGGCGCACCACCGACCGGGTGGATCTCCTCACGGCACCGGCCGACCTGGAACGGTGGGTGCGCCGGGCGGGGCTGTCGGACGAGCCGTTGAAGGTCACCGCCGGGATGTTCCGCACCGCCGTGGAGTTGCGCGAGGCCATCTACCGGGCCGCCGTGAGCGTGCCGGACGAGACCCGCGCCGATCCCGCCGACCTCGCGCTGATCCGGCACACCGCACAACGACCCGGCGTAGTCCCGCAGTTGTGGGCGATCGGTGAGGTACGCCGCAGCGGTGACCTGCCACAGGTGCTGGCGAGCCTCGCCGTTGCCGCCAGCGATCTGCTGGGCTCGGCCGAACGCCACCACATCCGGGTGTGCGCCCGCCCGAACTGCACCCGGCTCTTCCTCGACCGCTCCCGGGCCGCCAGCCGCCGCTGGTGCGACAAGCTCCGCTGCGGCAGCTCCGCCAACTCCGCCGCGTACCGGCGCCGTCGGCAGGCCCGTCAGCCCTGAGCGGGCGGCCCCTCGGCGACGGCGGACCCGGACACCCGCGCACCCCCGCCAACCGGCTCGTGCGCCTCGCACACCAGGCCGGGCGGATCGACGGACGGCGACAGCGGCCACTTCTCTCTCACCACCCACCGGCCGGACCTGGCCCTGTTCCGCGAACGGTTCACGGCCTGAGACGCGGCCGACCCGGCACCAGCGCGCCCGTGGCGTCGAAGTCGGCTGGGTGGACGGGGCTCGAACGGGCACACCGTTGCCGTCAGCCGGACCCGCACCCAGCTGGGTGCGGCGGCCCCGTCGGCGGCATGGTCCAGGTGCAGGTACTCGTTACGGGGGCCGGTTGACCGTCGGCGGGAGACGGCGGCGCGGCGGACACGGCCGGTGACGCTCCGGGGCGGGAGCCCGGAGCCGCGCCGCGCGGGAGAAGGCACCCGCCCGAACGGCCGGGGCGGACAACACGAGGGAAGCGGACGGGTGATGCGGGCCGGGGAGCGAGCGGCCCCCCGACCCCGGCCGACCCCTCATGATCGCTTTCGACCAGGTCAGATCGCTCTTCTTCGATTCGGCTGCGTGTCCCCCGCGAGGTTGTCGCGCTGTCGTACGAGGCCTCATACCAGAGCGGGACCCTCGGCGGGGGACTTTGCCAACTGCCCATCGCACGTGATGTGCAGACGACTACTGTCAGTGTCCGTCGGCCGGGCAGGGCAGGGCGCCCCAACGTCCTCGGCCCGCTCGACCGGCACCGCGATGGCGCATGCCCACGTCGTGCACCCCGCGCGAGGAAACAGGCCCGACGGACCAGTACGAGGACACCGATGTCTCACCTCCGTGCACCGGCCCCCCGCGCCGACCGCCGAGAGGGCGGCCGGCACGGGCGACCGGCGACCCGCCCCGTACCCGCACCGCGCGAGCCGCGCCTACGGCCCCAACTCCTGCGCCTCGCCGTGCTGCCGCCTCTCGCGGTCGCCCTCAGCGCGAGCGCGGCCGTCCTGTTCACCGTCCGCGCCACCGGCGCGCGACCCGGACTCGCCCTGTGGGGCGTGCTCGCCGGCGCGGCCTCGGTGACCGTCGTGGGCATCGCCATCGCCGCCGTGGCCGCGGACCGCGCCGCCCGCACGGTCGCCGACCGCGTCGCCGCGCTGCGCCGCAGCACCGCGCGCGGCGAGGACGACCTGCGCGCCCTCCTGGAGGCGCTGCGGCGCGGCGAGGGAGCGCCGCGGCGCAAGCAGCGCGGCAGACCACCCGCGGACGCCGACGACTTCGAACTGCTCGCCGCCGATCTGAGCCGCGCCCACGACGGCGCCGCGCACGCAGTCGTCCAGGCCGCCCAGCTCTCCAGCCAGGCCGGCAGCGAGCAGAAACTGGAGGTCTTCGTCAATCTCGCCCGACGGCTGCAGTCCCTTGTGCACCGGGAGATCTCTACCCTCGACGAACTGGAGAACGAGATCGAGGACCCCGACCTGCTCAAGGGCCTCTTCCACGTCGACCATCTGGCCACCCGCATCCGGCGGCACGCCGAGAACCTCGCCGTGCTCGGCGGCGCCGTCTCCCGCCGGCAGTGGAGCAACCCGGTGTCCATGACGGAGGTGCTGCGCTCGGCCATCGCCGAGGTCGAGCAGTACTCCCGGGTCAAACTGGTCCCGCCGATCGACGGCGAACTGCGCGGCCACGCCGTCGCCGACGTCATCCATCTGCTCGCCGAACTCGTCGAGAACGCCACCGTGTTCTCCGCCCCGCAGACCCAGGTGCTGCTCCGTGCCGACCTCGTCACCTCCGGGCTCGCCGTGGAGGTCGAGGACCGCGGCCTCGGGCTGCCGCTCGTCGCACAACGGAAGATGAACGCCCTGCTCGCCGACCCCGACCAGGTCAACGTCGCCAGCCTGCTCGCGGACGGCCGGATCGGGCTCTTCGTGGTCTCCCAGCTCGCCCGGCGGCACGGCATCAACGTCCGCCTGCAGACCAACATCTACGGCGGCGTGCAGGGCCGTGGTCATCGTCCCGCAGGCGCTGCTGGGCACGGGACCGGGCGCGCAGGCCGGCACCCAGGGTACGGCGGCTGACGCGGTCCGGGCCGGGGCGCCGGGCGAGGCATGGAGCCTGCCGGCGGAGTTCCCTGCCGACGGACCTGCGGGCACGACGACCGGGGGACCGGGCGTTCCCAGCGAGCCGTCCACCGGCCGAGGACGCCACGCGCAACGCGATCCGGCGTCGGCCACGGAAGAGGTGGGAGCCGCCGGAGTCACGGGAGTTGCGGGAGTGGCCGGGGGCATGGGAGCCGGGGAGGCCGCGGAAGCCGCCGGGGCTGCGGGAGGCGCCGGGGCCGCGCGGGTCGCTGGGGCTGTGGGAGGAGCCGGGGCCGCGGGAGTTGGGGAGGCCATGGGAATGGCCGGTGCCGCGGGAGTTGCCGGGGGTATGGGGGTTGCGGAGGCCATGGGAGTCGCCGGGGCCGAGGGGGTCCCTAGGGCTGTGGGAGTTGCCGGGACCGCGGAAGCCGCCGGGGCTGCGGGGGTCGTTGGAAGTGTGGGAGTTGCCGGTGCCGCGGGAGTTGGGGAGGCCGCGGGAGTTGCCGGGGGCATGGGGGTTGCGGAGGCCATGGGAGTAGCCGGGGTCATGGGGGTTCGGGAGGTCACGGGAGTTGCCGGGGGCATGGGGCCGGTCGTCGGTGATGGGGGCGTGCCCGCGCCGCTGCCTGTGCGTGGGGCCCATGAGGAGCGGCCCAATCCCGCGGAGGCCGTCCCCGGCATCCGGTCCGGCGACCAATGGGCCGTCGAGCGGCAGGCGGGCCCGACACCCACCCCGCGCGTCGGCATCGTGCGCGGCACCATGGACCGGCCCCGGCTGCCACGCCGCCGCGCCCAGGAACACATCGCGCCCCAACTGCGCGGCGGCCCCGCGCCCCGCCCAGAACCGGAAACCCTCGCCGGACACGACCCCGGCTTGATGGCGGCCTTCCAACGGGGCATCGGACTCGCGGAGGCACAGCAGTACACGGAGTCCACACAGCCGCAGCCACAGACACAGACACAGACACATATGGAGCCGCGACACACCGAGGCGGCACACATTGACGGGGACCACAGGGACGCGGCCCACCTGGCGGGAGATCCCGTAGAGGCGAGGCACATGGAGGCGACACACATGGCGGGAGCGCCCGTCGCGGCTCCCCACACTGACGTGCCGCACATAGACGCATGGCATATGGAGGCGTCCCGCGACATCACGGCCGACGCCCACGTGACGCACACCTACGGAACGCACACCCACGCCCTCCCCATGGATGCGGCCCACATGGAGAGAACCCACACAGACGGAGGGCACACGGACACCCCCCACACGGGCACGCCCCACACAGGCACGCCCCACACGGGCACGCCCCACACGGGCACGCCCCGCACGGGCACGCCCCACACGGGCACGCCCCACACGGGCACGCCCCGCACGGACGAGTCCCCTGCGGACGGGCCCCACGTGGAGGCGGCCTCCAGGGGCGCGGCCCCCATGGAGGCGGACCACACAGACGGCACCCCCACAGCCGAGCCGCACACCCACGCGCACGTCTCCGATCCGGGCGTCCGCCCCGACGGGAGCGCACCCACCGGATGACGACACCCACCCCGACGGCCCCCGCAACTCCCGCCCCCGCAACACCCGCCCCCACAACGGCCGGTGCATCCACCCCCGTCCCCGCACCGACGCCGGCCCCCACCCCCGTCCCCACCCACACCCCCACACCCAGCGTGAACCCAAGGAGTCGATCCACCATGGCGAGCGATGCGCCGACCGCCCGGGTATCCGACCTCGACTGGCTGATGAGCGGCCTCGTGCAGCGCGTACCGCACACCACCAGCGCCGTGCTCCTGTCCTGCGACGGGCTGGTGAAGTCCGTCCACGGCCTCGACACCGACAGCGCCGACCACATGGCGGCCCTCGCCTCCGGCCTGTACTCCCTCGGCCGCAGCGCGGGCGCCCGGTTCGGCGACGGCGGGGACGTCCGCCAAGTGGTCGTCGAACTCGACTCGACCCTGCTGTTCGTCACCACCGCCGGCTCCGGCACCTGCCTCGCCGTGCTGGCCGGCCGCGAGGCCGACGCCGCGGTGCTCGGCTACGAGATGGCGATGCTGGTCAAAAGCGTCCGCCCCTACCTGGTGACCGCGTCACGGCAGCACGCCGACGAACCCCCGGCGATGACGCCTTGAGCGTGACGGCGGCCGGCGACGGGCCGTGGCTCGACGACGCGGCCGGACGGCTCGTACGCCCGTTCACGGTCAGCAACGGCCGCACCCGGCCCACCATCGCGCTCGATCTGATGACCCAGGTGATGGCCACCGGAGCCGGTGCCCTCGGTTATCTAGGCCCCGAGCACGCCCAGGCGCTCGACCTGTGCCGCGCACCCGTCTCGGTCGCCGAGATCTCCGCGCATCTGGGGCTGCCGGCCGCGGTGACCAAGGTGCTCCTCGCGGACCTCGTCGACTGCGGGGCGCTGACCGCCAAGCCACCCGCCTTCCACCACAACCCCACTGACCGGTCTCTGCTGGAGGCAGTGCTCGATGGACTACGACGACAGCTCTGACCCGTTTCCCACCGCGCTCAAGATCCTGGTGGCGGGTGGGTTCGGAGTGGGCAAGACCACCTTCGTGGGCGCGGTGAGCGAGATCGCGCCGCTCAGCACGGAGGAACTGCTCACCACGGTCAGCGCCGCGACCGACGACCTCGACGGCATCGAGAACAAGGTCGAGACGACCGTGGCGATGGACTTCGGCCGCATCACGCTCGGTCCGGAGCACGTGCTGTACCTGTTCGGCACGCCCGGCCAGGAACGTTTCTGGTTCATGTGGGACGAGCTGTCCGAGGGCGCGCTCGGCGCGGTGATCCTCGCCGACACCCGCCGCCTGGAGGACTGCTTCGCCGCCGTCGACTTCTTCGAGGAGCGCGGCCTCGGCTTCGTCGTCGCCGTCAACGAGTTCGACGGCGCCCACCGTTACGAGCCCGAGGAGGTGCGCGCCGCCATCGACCTCGATCCGGCGATCCCCGTGGTCCGCTGCGACGCGCGCATCTCCAGCTCCGGCATCCAGACGCTGCTCACCCTCGTACGCCATCTGATCGCGCACGCACCGGCCCGCGCGCCGAGCCATGGCGCCCACATGTGAGACCCCCACACCGCCCACGGAACCGCAGCGCGTGAAGGAAAGCTGTGGCGGCGGTTAAGAAAACCTCGATGGACCGGGCCTCACGCATGCGGCAGATTGCTACGGGAAACCACCCTCGTCCCCGCTGCGGGCTCCTTCGGCCTGCCCGCGGCCGGGATCTCACCACAGGAGCCGTAGCGTTGAAGGCGCTGGTCAAGGAGAAGGCGGAGCCGGGGCTGTGGCTCGCGGACGTGCCGGAGCCCGCCGTCGGGCCGGGTGACGTGCTGATCAAGGTCCAACGGACCGGGATCTGCGGCACCGACCTGCACATCCGGTCCTGGGACGGCTGGGCGCGGCAGACGATCCGCACACCGCTCGTCATCGGTCACGAGTTCGTCGGGCAGGTCGTGGAGACCGGCCGGGATGTCACCGACATCCACAGAGGGGACCGGGTCAGTGGTGAGGGCCACCTGGTGTGCGGCAGGTGCCGCAACTGCCTGGCGGGGCGCCGCCATCTGTGCCGGGCCACGGTCGGCCTGGGCGTGGGCCGGGACGGTGCGTTCGCCGAGTATGTGGCTCTGCCCGCCGCCAACGTGTGGGTGCACCGGGTCCCCGTCGACCTCGATGTCGCCGCGATCTTCGACCCGTTCGGCAACGCGGTGCACACCGCGCTGTCCTTCCCGCTGGTCGGCGAGGACGTGCTGATCACCGGCGCCGGGCCGATCGGTCTGATGGCCGCCGCGGTAGCCCGGCACGCGGGCGCCCGCAACGTCGTCGTCACCGATGTCAGCGAGGAGCGTCTGGAGCTGGCCCGCAAGATCGGGGTGAGTCTCGCGCTGAACGTCTCCAGTGCGTCGATCGCCGACGGGCAGCGGGAGTTGGGGCTGCGTGAGGGCTTCGACATCGGCCTGGAGATGTCGGGCCGTCCCGAGGCCGTGCGGGACATGATCGCCAACATGACGCACGGCGGCCGGATCGCGATGCTCGGCCTGCCCGCCCAGGAGTTCCCGATCGACTGGTCACGGATCGTCACCTCGATGATCACGATCAAGGGCATCTACGGCCGGGAGATGTTCGAGACCTGGTACGCGATGTCGGTGCTGCTGGAGGGCGGCCTGGACCTCGCCCCGGTGATCACCGGCCGGTACGGCTACCGCGACTTCGAGGCGGCGTTCGCGGATGCGGCCGACGGCAAGGGCGGCAAGGTCATCCTCGACTGGACCGCTTGATGCCCCGCCCGGTCCGCGCACCCTTTCGCCCCACTCGCCCCCGCACGTGATGGAGACTCCTGTGTTCGACTCTGTACGCGACGACCTGCGCGCCACCCTCGACGAGATCCGCGCCGCCGGCCTGCACAAGCCCGAGCGGGTCATCGGCACCCCGCAGTCCGCGACCGTCGCCGTCACCGCGGGCGGCCGCCCCGGCGAGGTCCTCAACTTCTGCGCGAACAACTACCTCGGCCTCGCCGACCACCCGGAGGTCGTCGCCGCCGCCCACGCCGCCCTGGACCGTTGGGGCTACGGCATGGCGTCGGTGCGCTTCATCTGCGGGACGCAGGAGGTCCACAAGGACCTGGAGGCGCGGCTGTCCGCGTTCCTCGGTCAGGAGGACACCATCCTGTACTCCTCCTGCTTCGACGCCAACGGCGGCGTCTTCGAGACGCTGCTCGGCCCCGAGGACGCCGTCATCTCCGACGCGCTCAACCACGCCTCGATCATCGACGGCATCCGGCTGTCCAAGGCCCGCCGCCTGCGCTACGCCAACCGCGACCTCGCCGACCTGGAGGCCCGGCTCAAGGAGGCCGCCGACGCGCGCCGGCGGCTGATCGTCACCGACGGGGTCTTCTCCATGGACGGATACGTCGCCCCGCTCCGCGAGATCTGCGACCTCGCCGACCGCTATGACGCGATGGTCATGGTCGACGACTCGCACGCCGTGGGCTTCGTCGGCCCGACCGGGCGCGGCACACCCGAACTGCACGGCGTCATGGACCGCGTCGACATCGTCACCGGCACCCTCGGCAAGGCCCTCGGCGGCGCCTCCGGCGGCTATGTCGCCGCCCGCGCCGAGATCGTCGCCCTGCTGCGCCAGCGTTCCCGGCCGTATCTGTTCTCGAACACCCTCGCCCCGGTGATCGCCGCGGCCTCCCTGAAGGTCCTCGACCTGCTGGAGTCGGCGGACGACCTGCGGGTGCGGCTCGCCGAGAACACCGCGCTGTTCCGCCGCCGGATGACCGAGGAGGGCTTCGACATCCTGCCCGGCGACCACGCCATCGCGCCGGTGATGATCGGTGACGCCGCGAAGGCGGCCCGGATGGCCGACCTGCTGCTGGAGCGCGGCGTGTACGTGATCGGCTTCTCCTACCCGGTGGTGCCGCAGGGCCAGGCCCGTATCCGGGTGCAGTTGTCCGCCGCGCACTCCGCCGACGATGTGAACCGCGCGGTCGATGCCTTCGTCGCGGCGCGGGCCGAACTGGCGGCATGACCGGCCCGGACATATTGCGATAATCATCGGCATGATCGAAGCGCGGCGGCTCCACATCCTCCGAGCGGTGGCCGACCACCGTACGGTGACGGCGGCGGCCGCCGCGCTGTACCTCACCCCGTCCGCGGTCTCCCAGCAGCTCGCGGCCCTGGAGCAGGAGACGGGTCACCGCCTGGTCGAGCGGAGCGCGAAGGGCGTACGGCTCACCGCGGCCGGGGAGATCCTGCTCAGCCACACCAACGCCGTCCTCGCCCAGTTGGAGCGGGCCGAGGCGGAGCTGGCGGCGTACGGCTCCGGCGAGGCCGGCACGGTCACGGTGGCCGCCTTCGCGACCGGGATCGCCCAGGTCGTGGCCCCCGCGGTGGCCCGTCTCGCCCGGGCCGCGCCCGGCATCCGCATCCGGGTCCGGGACGCCGAGGGCGACGCCAGCCTGCCGATGGTCCTGGACCGGCAGGTGGACGTGGCGGTCGCCGTCGAGTACCGCGGCGCGCCGCCCGCCGACGACCCGCGCCTGACCCATGTCCCGCTGTACGCCGAGCCCTTCGACGCGGTCGTGCCGCCCGGCCACCGGCTGGCCGGCGCCGCCGTCGTCCCGCTCGCCGAACTGGCCAAGGACCCGTGGATCGGCCCATACCCGGGCAACCCCTGCCACGACGTAGTCGTCCTCGCCTGTGAGAGCGCCGGTTTCCAGCCGCGCCTTGAGCACTCATCGGACGACTTCCGTGCGGTCGTGTCGCTGGCCTCGGCCGACGCCGGTGTGGCGCTCGTCCCCCGCTCGGCGCTGCGCGGCATGGACCTGTCGGGTGTGGTCGTGCGGCCCGTGGACGGGGTGGCCCCGACCCGCCGGGTCTTCGCGGCGGTGCGGCGCGGGGCCGAGGGACACCCCCTGATCCGGCCGGTGCTGGACGCACTGGACGAGGCCGCCCGGACGTGAGCGTTCCGTAACGTGCCTGTCTCATATACGGGATAGCGTCCCGAATGTGGGAAACGAACGGGAGGTGCGGGCAACGCCCGCACCGGACGCTGTGGACGCCCGCCTCGGCGCCCGGCTGGCCGAACTGCGGGCCGAACGAGGCTGGTCGCTGGGCGAGTTGGCGGAGCGCAGCGGAGTGAGCAGGTCGACCCTGTCCCGGGCGGAGCGGGCGGAGGTCAGCCCGACGGCCGCCCTCCTGAACCGGCTCTGCCATGTCTATGGACGGACCATGTCCCAGCTGCTCAGCGAGGTGGAGTCCGGGCCCGCCCCGCTGGTGCGCGCCGCCGAGCAGACGGTGTGGGAGGACCGGGCCTGCGGATTCGTACGGCGCTCCGTGTCGCCCCCGCACGCCGGACTGCGCGGCGAACTCGTCGAGGGACGGCTCGCCGCCGGCGCCGACATCGCCTACGACCGGCCCCCGGTGCCGGGCCTGGAACAGCACATCTGGGTCCTCGACGGGACGCTTGAGGTGACCGCGGGCGACGTCGTCCACCGCGTCGGCACCGGGGACTGCCTGCGGCTGCGGGTGTGGGGGCCGACCCGGTTCCGCTGCCCGGGAGCCGAGGACACGCGCTATGTCCTGGCGGTGGTGCTGCCATGACCGTGACCCGCCTGACCGCGGCCCGACTGGACGCGTCGGCGCCGGAGTTGGCCGACCTGCTGGCCGAAGTGGTGGCCGACGGGGCGTCCGTCGGCTTCCTCGCACCGCTCGACCGTGCCACGGCGCTGGCCTGGTGGCGGGAGCGGGCGCGGGCCGTGGCCGCCGGACGGCTCGCCGTCTGGGTGGCGCGGGACGCCGGGGGACGGGTGGCCGGCACCGTCTCGCTGGCCTTCGCCGACAAACCCAACAGCCGGCACCGCGCCGAGGTCGTCACGCTGATGGTCCGCCGCGACGGCCGCGGCCGGGGCCTCGGCCGCCGCCTGCTCGGCACCGCGGAGGAGGCCGCCGTCGCTGCCGGGATCACCCTGCTCCACCTGGACACCGAGAGCGACAGCCCCGCCGAACTGCTCTACCGCTCGGCCGGCTGGGTGCGGGCCGGGGCCATCCCGGACTACGCGGCGAGCCCGGCCGGGGTGCTGCGGCCGACGACGCTCTACTACAAACGCGTGGGCACCGGGTGACGGGGGCGATGTCGGTGGCAGCGGCTAGCGTGCCTGTCATGCCGGACGCCGAAGACGTACGCCGTATCGCCCTGTCCCTGCCCGAGACGACCGAGAAGACCGCCTGGAGCATGCCCACGTTCCGGGTGGCCGGGAAGATGTTCGCCACGCTGCCCGAGGACGAGACGTCCATCGCCGTGCGCTGCCCCAA
The DNA here is from genome assembly GCF_042873595.1 of Streptomyces sp. NPDC004629. Taxonomy (NCBI): domain Bacteria; kingdom Bacillati; phylum Actinomycetota; class Actinomycetes; order Kitasatosporales; family Streptomycetaceae; genus Streptomyces; species Streptomyces sp. NPDC004629. Next base: position 36,100 of record NZ_JBIALO010000002.1, read on the forward strand.
GGAGGAGCGCGACGAACTGGTGCTGGCCGAGCCGGAGAAGTTCTGGATCGCCGGGCACGAGGCCCAGTTCGCCTGGGTCCGGGCCCGGCTCGCCGCGCTGGAGGACGAGGCCGAACTGCGCGACATCCTCGCCGACTCCTGGCGCCAGGCGGCCCCGCCCCGGCTGCTGGAGGCCCACCCGGGAATGGGCGTGCCGGGCGGTCGGTGAACCCCCGGGCGGGGTCGGCGCGCTCTGGCATGATCCGACGGCGACAGCGGCGGACGGCGGGGGAGCGGGCAGCAGATGACCGGGCGGTGGCACGGCAAGGCACCGTGTCCCGAGCCGGACTCGGCGGCGCGCGCGGCCCCCGGGAGCGGGCCGGGTGGTCCCGGCACTTCGCGCTGTTCTTCGTGGCCCGGGGCCGTCGCGCGGCTGGGTGACACCATGCTGCCGGCGGCGGTCGCCGCCGGCCCGCTGGGCAACACGGCTACGGCACGGGCGTGGTCGGCCAGGCGACGGGCCCGGTGGTCGCCGCCGCCCTGCTCCCGGTCCCCGCGATCCGCGGTCCGGTCCGCGCCGACGCGGTGACCGGGCGGCCCGGTCACCCCCCCTTGGGCCACCGGTCCACGGACGGCCGTACGCCGCTCATCCCCGGGCCGGTACGGCGGCGAACGCCTCGATCCGCCTGCGCAGGCCCGCCGCGTCGAGCCCGTGCGCGGCGGCGTGCTCCTCGGTGGTCCCGTACCGCCGCAGCTCGCGCCGCCCCACCCCGAGGCCGAGCACCCGGTGCGGCAGGTCGGACAGCGCCTCGTTCACCGCCGCCGTCGAGGTCCCGGCCAGATACGGCTCGACGAGGACCACGTCCGTGCCCGCGGTCTCGGTGGCACGGCGCAGCGCCGCCGCGTCGAAGGGGCGCACGGTCGTCGCGTACAGGACGGTGACATCGAGCCCCTCGGTGGCGGCGAGCACGGCGTCCAGCAACGGACCGACGGCGACGACCACCGCGGCACGCCCCTCCCGGACGGTGCGCCAACCTCGCCCGTCGACCTCGTACGCCCGCCGGTTGGCGAGCAGGGACAGCCGGACGTACACCTTGTCGTCGTCGGCCGCGACCGCGTGCCGCAGCAGCGTCTCGGCCTCGTCCGGGTGCCCCGGCACATGCACGGTCCAGCCGTCCAGGGTGTCGAGCAGCGCCACGTCGCCGGGCGCCATGTGGGTGTAGCCGGCGGGGGGCCAGTCGTACGAGGCGTGGGCGCTGACCAGCACCGCCCCGGTGTTCTGGTGCCCGAGGTCCAGTTTGACCTGCTCGAAGGGGCGCTCCACGAGAAAACTGGCGAAGGTGTGCACCACCGGCCGCAACCCGGTCAGCGCCAGTCCGGCCCCGGCCCCGACGAGCAACTGCTCGCGAATGCCGACGTTGATCACCCGGTCCGGATGCCGGCGCCGCGCATCAGCGAAGGCATCCTTGCCGATCTCCGCGAGGACGACGGCGACCCGCGGGTCCTCGTCGAGCAGCCGTGTGACGACGGGGGCGAACCGGTCACGCATGGTTTCCATGGTGGACAATCCTTCTTGCTGAAGTAGGGGTATTTCAGGCGGACTTGGGCTCGACGCGGGCCACCATCACATGCGGGCGGCCCGGGTGCGCGGCCGTGCAGGCGGCGTACAGCGCCTCGTGGTCCCGGCCGTCGACGGTGACGGCCGACCAGCCGGCCGCCTCGAAGCGGGCAGCGATCCCGCCGGGCCGGGCGTGACTGGCGGAGGCGTTGTCGACGACGACGGTGTGCAGCCGGTCCAGCCCGGCCGGCCCGGCGAAGGCGATCGCCTCGTGGTTGCTGCCCTCGTCCAGTTCGGCGTCCCCGGTCAGCACCCACACCGCCGGCCCGGTCCGTCCCTGGGCCCGCAGCCCCAGCGCCGTGCCCACGGCGACGGGCAGTCCGTGGCCGAGCGACCCGCTGCTGATCTCGACGCCCGGCACCAGCACCCGGTCCGGGTGGTGCCCGAGGGGCGAGTCGTACGTCCCGAAGGCGGGCAGCCACTCCACCGGAACGAAGCCCTTCGCGGCGAGCACTGCGTAGTAGGCCATCGGACCGTGCCCCTTGCTCAGCAGGAACCGGTCCCGATCCGGATCGTCCGTCCGGTCGGGTCCGACCCGCAGCACCCGGTCGTAGAGCACCCACAGCACGTCCAGCGTGGAGGTGGCCGCCGGTCCGTGCTTCTCGTCGCCGGTCATCAGCCCCAGCAGCCGGGACAACTCGGCATACGCGTATACGCTGCGGCGTTCATCGGTGATCGTCATAAGCACGAGGCTGCAACCTCAATCGAGGTTCAGGTCAAGCGAAGCCACCCTGTGTCGCCCCGGGAAACGGATGCGTGACCACCGGCCCGAGTGCGGTATGGTTTCCCTGCGCGTTCGGACAGGGGAAACCCCAGGTCAAACGGCACCGGGACGTGGCGCAGCTTGGTAGCGCACTTGACTGGGGGTCAAGGGGTCGCAGGTTCAAATCCTGTCGTCCCGACTTGAGAGAGTCGGAGGTCAGGGGCGGTTTCGGAGGTATCCGGAACCGCCCCTGGTCATGTTGGTGGCCGGCCCTGGCCGGCGCAGGTGCGGCTCAGCGGACCGCCTCCGGTGTGCGCCCCGGGAATCCCTCCCGGGAGAGGGAGAGCAGGGGCCGCGCCTTGACCGCGGTCTCCTCGAACTCGTCCTCCGGGTCCGACAGGGCGACGATCGCGCCGCCGACCCCGTAGCGGACCTGACCCGGGGTGACGACGAGCGTGCGGATGACGATGCTCAGGTCGACCGCTCCGGACAACGAGAGGTAACCGAGCCCGCCCGAGTAGATGCCGCGCGGTCCGCCTTCGAGGCGGTCGATGATCTCCATCGTGCGCAGTTTCGGGGCGCCCGTCATCGAACCGCCGGGGAAGGCGGCCCGAACGCAGTCCACGACACCCGCGTCGTCGCGCAGCCGCGCCCGGATGGTGCTCACCAACTGATGGACCGTGGCGTAGCTCTCGACGTGGAACAGTTCGTCGGCCGTGACCGAGCCGGTGCGGGCGGTGCGGCCCAGGTCGTTGCGGACCAGATCGACGATCATGAGGTTCTCCGACCGGTCCTTCTCGCTGCCGCGCAGGTCCGCGACGAGCGCCGCGTCCTCGGCGGCGGTGGCGCCGCGCGGCCGGGTCCCCTTGATGGGCTTCGACTCGGCGACGCCCTCGGCGGACACGCGCAGGAACCGTTCCGGTGATGTGCTCAGTACGGACAGGCCGGGGCCGAAGGTGAGCAGGGCGGCGAACGGGGCGGGGCTGGTGCGGCGCAGTCGCCGGTAGGCCTGCCAGGGGTCGAGGTCGCCGGCGGCCGTGATCATGTTCGTCAGACAGACCTCGTAGGTCTCGCCCGCCCTGATCTCCTCCTGGCAGTGGTCGATCAGCCCGAGATAGGTCTCCCGGTCGTGTCTGAGGCGGATGTCGGTCAGGGGGGCGGTTCCGGCGTCCTCGCCGAGCGGGGGCGGCTCCTCGGTGGCGAGGCGTTTCAGGCGGGCGGCCGTGGCGGCGAGCCAGGCGAGGGCCGGTGCCTCGTCGTCCTCGGCGAGGGCCAGCAGATGGGTCGTGCCCTTCAGGTGGTCGAAGACGATCGCCCGGTCGGCGAAGATCATCGCCGCGTCGGGTTCCGGGGAGCGATGGGCGCGCGCGCCGCCGCACTCGGCCTTGAGTTCGTAGCCGAGCACACCGACCCAGCCGAGTGCGAAGTCACAGGGCAGCGGGGGGACCTGGGTGTCCATCGAGCGCAGGTCGGCGTCGAGCCAGTCCAGGAAGGCGCCCCGTTCGGTGCGGGTGCCCGTGGCGGTGGTGACCGTGATGGTGCCGTGCCACACGTCGGCCGTCGCGACGCGGGCCAGCGGCCCGGCCGCGTCGCCCATCATCGTGAACCGGCCGGTGGCGCCGTCCCTGCGGCTGCTGTCGAGCCAGAACGCGTGGCCGCTGGTGCGGTAGAGGTGCCCGTAGACGGTCTCGCTGTCCCAGCGTGTCGGCAGCTGCCGGGTGAGGACCCTGAGCCGGCGCCGCGGCGCCGCGGCGGCCGGGCGGCCCGGCCGGGGCGGATGCGGGGCCCGGCGGGCGGCGGCCGGCCGGATGGGAAGGCCGTGGCGGGCCCGGTGCTCGCGGGTCAGCCGGGCGAAGTTGGCGAGTATCTCGTGCCCGTACTCGGTGGATATGGACTCCGGATGGAACTGCACGCCCCACAGCGGGCGGTGGCGGTGCCGCAGTGCCATGAGCACGCCGTCCGGGGTGCGCGCGGTGGCCTCCAACTCCTCGGGCAGGTCCGTGGCGGCGAGCGAGTGGTAGCGCACCGCCTGGAACCGGTCGGGAAGGCCGGCGAACAGGTCCGTGCCGTCGTGCAGAACGGGCGAGAGCCGGCCGTGCCGCGGTTCCGCGGCTCGGCCGACGGTGGCCCCGTGCCACAGGGCGAGGGCCTGGTGGCCGAGGCAGACGCCCAGCACCGGCAGGGTGCCGTGCTCGACGACCTCGCGGCAGATGCCGACGTCGCCGGCGCGCACGGGCGTGCCCGGGCCGGGGGAGAGGATGACGTTGTCGTACGTGTCGAGCACCCCGGGATGCCAGGTGGGGTCGTCGTTGCGGATCACGGTCGGTTCGACACCTGTCACCTGGGCCACGTAATGGGCGAGGTTGAAGGTGAAGGAGTCATAGTTGTCGACGATCAGCGTGCGCACGTCTGCTCCGGTGGTCAGTGGGCCGCGGCCGGTCAGCCTGCCGCGGTGATCAGTTCAAGCAGCGTGTACTCGACGTCCTCCGTGCCCTCCCGCACGGTCGCCGAGGCGATCGGGCGCAGGTCCCTGCCGTCGTCGGCGACGCTCCGGCGCAGCGGGGCGAGGTCGCCGCGGCTGGAGAAGTGCAGGAGCACCCGGCCCCCTTCGGTCAGACGCCGCGGGGCCTGTCGCAGATAGCGCAGGTGCGCTTCGTAGCCCGGGTCCACATAGGCCCGCTCGTGGATGTCGCGGTGCCGGTAACCGGGCGGGGCCAGCACGAAGTTGGAGTGCCAGTACACGGTGTCGAAGCGGTCCGCTTCGGGAAGGCCCGCGAAGAGGTCGCTCCGCAGGGCCCGCACCCGTCCGGCGACGCCGTGGCGTGCCGCGTTCAGCTCGGTGTTGCGGACCGCGTGCGGGTTGATGTCGGCGGCGACGACACGGCCGCAGTCGGCGAGGGCCGCCGACACGGCGATGACGCCGGTGCCGCAGCCGATCTCCAGGAAGGAGCCGGAGGGCGGCCGGCCGGACCCGGTGAGGCCGAGGAGGTCCATGGCCACACCGGTCGACGGGGAAAAGGGTGGGGCGAACACATCGTCCAGCAGGTCCCACTGCCGGCCGTGCAGTGTGAAGACTTCTGGCCGGTCCTTGTGGCTGCGTGCGGTCCTGCTGCGGGCGAGCGAGCGTTCGTAACTGCGGACGCCCTTCATGGGTACCCTCCCTGGGTTCGCGGGCGCCTAGCCCCCGCCTCTTGCACCGCGATCCATTGCGCCTGCCATTGTGTGCAAGGTAATGACCACGCAAAAGGTGGTCCCATGACAAGGTTGACGGTCCCTTGCAGTGCTCGCGTCACCACTGGGCGTCACGGCCCACCGTCCTTGGAGAGGAAGGACCATGTCCCCTGCGCCGCGCCGGTTTCCCACGGTGATGGATGTCCTGACCGCACTCGCCGAGCAAGGAGCCGCACATCGATTGGACGAACTGCTCTCCGATGCCAGGACGTTCGGCGCGAGCACGCAGCAGATACAGGAACTGGAGCAGGCGGTCGTGCTCGGCTCGTCCGTCCTTGACCGGTTCGCGCAGGCCCAGGACAGAGAGGCGACTCTGGTCTCGCTCGTGGACACCTCCCGTGACCTGGCCGAGGCGATGGCCGAGAGCGTGCAGGGCACGCTGCGCACCGCGGCGCAGCGCGCCCGCCGATTACTCCGGGTCGATCTCGCCTTTCTGGGTCTGTACGAGCAGGCCGACGGGTCGATCACGGTCGTGGCGTCGGAGGGCGACGTGACGGCGCTGAACATAGGGCTGCGGATCACCGTCCCGTTCGGGATCGGGCGCGCCGCCCTGGACAAGGGGGCACCGTTCTCCACCTCCGACTATCTGGCCGACCCCACCATCGAGCACTCGGAGGAGGTCGACCAGGTGGTGCGCGCGGAGGGCCTGCGCGGGATGGTGGCCGTGCCGTTCCGGGCCTCCCGCGGGGTGTCGGGAGCCCTGTACGCCGCGCATCGCGAGGTGCGCTGGTTCACCGCCCAGGAGATCAGCTCGCTGTCCACCCTCGCCTCCCTGACCGCGACCACGATCGGCACGGCGCGGCTGATCGAGTCGCTCGGCGCGCAGAAGGCGGAGCTGGAGAGCGACGGCGCCCAGGCGTGGTCCATCGTCGGCGCGCACCGCCGGATGGAGGCGGCGTACGACCACCTGCTGACCCTGGTGGACGACGGCAGCCCGCTGGAGACGATCACCGAGGTGGCGGCGACCGCGCTGGGCGGGGCGCTGGCGGTGCGCGAGCTGGGCGGCGAACTGCTCGCCGCGCACGGCCGACTGCCCGAGTACGAGGACGAGATCCTCACCCAGCGCAGTCTCGACGCGATGGCGGCGGGCGAACCGGTGCCGCTGGACGACGGGGCGTGGGTGGCCCCGGTCACCGGCGGCGGCGATCCGCTGGGCACGGTGCTGTTCCTGCCGGACACACCGTTCACCGGGCAGCGGGGCCCGCGTTCGCTGCGGTTGGTGGTCAGGACGATCGCGCTGTCCCTGCTGCGCGACCGGAACCGGGCGACGGCCGAGGGACGCACCAGGGACGCCCTGTTCGAGGCGCTGCTGGCACCGGACTCCACGGGCCTTGCGTGGCGGCAACTGGGGGAGCAGGCAAACCGGCTCGGGATCGCGCCCGAGACGCCGTACGTCGTGGTCGTGGCGCGTCCGGAGGGCGGGTCGCTGCGGCGGGCGACCGCGTGGGCGACGTCGTACGCGCATCGCAAGCAGGGACTCAAGAGCGTGCGGGGCGACTGTCTGTCGTTGCTGCTGCCCGGCGGCGACGCGGCGGCCGCCGCGCAGGCCGCGCACAAGGAGCTGTCGCCGCTGCTGGGTGTGCCGGTGACGGTGGGGGCGGCGGGCCCGCGCACGGGCCTGCTGGAGGTGGCGGGCCTGCACGCCGACGCCCAGCGCTGTCTGAAGGCCCTGACCGAACTCGGCAGCCAGGGCAGTGTCGCCACTCCGGAACAACTGGGCTTCCTGGGCGTGCTGTTGACGGATGTGCTGAGCGTTCCGTCGTATGTGAAGTCGGTGCTCGGACCGGTGCTGGCCCACGACGAACAGCGCTACACGGAGTTCGCCCGCACGCTGGAGGTGTACTTCGCGGCCGGGGCGAGCCCGCGGCGGGCGGCCCGGGTGCTGCACATCCACCCGAACACGGTTGCCCGCCGCCTCGACCGCATCACCGAACTGCTCGGGGAGAACTGGCAGGAGCCGGGGCGCACCCTGGAGATCCAGCTGGCGCTGCGGCTGCACCGGACGCGCAACACGCTGCTCGGCCGGCTGCCGCGCACGGCCCGGAGTCAGGCGGACAGCGGCAACGCGTAGGCGGTGTCCGCGGCGGAGGCCGCCGACACCGTGTGGGCCACGGAGGCGAGGGTCATGTGCCGGTGCCAGCCCGGGAAGGAGCGGCCCTCGAAGTCGCGCAGGCCGACGCGGTCGCCGAGCGGTTCGCCGTCGACGCGGACCCGGGCCGCGTACTTGGTCAGGCGCAGCAGCGTGCCCGCGGAGGCGCCGCGCACCCAGGTCAGCCACAGGGTCTCGGGCGGGCGCCGCGGATCGGCCCACTCGCCGAGCAGCAGCAGCCGGTGCCCGGCGGCGGCGCGGCCCGCGCGGACCGGGACGGCGGCCACCAGGGAGGTGCGGCGCACCGGGGTGTGGCCGGGGTCGGGCCAGGTCACCGGGCGGCGCAACCCGCGCAGCGCCTGCAGGATCTGCCCGGCGGGCAGCGGGCCGGCCCCGGCGCCCGGCAGCGCGGGGTCCGCGACGGCGAGCGGGGTCCGTGCGGTGATCCGGGTGAGGAACGGCACACCGGCCCGGGTGAACGCGTCGGCGACGGCGCCGGGCCGGGCCGGTACGTGATCCAGCGCCACCGGGCGTCCCGTGGTGCGGCCCGCGCCGCCGATGGCCAGGGAGACGGCGCACTCGTCCAGGTCCTCCGGTGCGGCGGACGCGGGAATCTCGGCGCGGGCGCGTCGCCGGGCCTCGCCCAGCCAGCTGTCCGGCAGGTGCAGCCGCCAGTCGACGGGGGCGGCCAGCTGCTCGGCGGCGCACCACAGACCGAACGCCAACTGGCCGTGGACGGACTGGCCGAGGCCGGGCACATAGAGCCGGTCCACGCCGACCGAGTGGGTGCCCGCCTTGGGTATCGGCAGGGCCCGCACCGTCCACACATGCCGCGGGGCGCGTTCGGTGAGCGTCTCGGCGAGGGCCGCGCGCACGGGGGCCCAGTCCCAGGTCGAACTGGTGATGAAGTGGTGCAGGCTCTGTTCCGTCGAACCGTCGCCCGCGCCGCTGAGCGACGCGGAGATGTTGCGCACCGATTTGCGGCCCTCGGTGGCGAGCAGCCCCGCGAGGTACAGCTCCGCCTTGGTGCGCTGGTCACGGCGGCGCAGGGACGCGAAGAGCCTGGAGGACGGTCCGGGTCCGGCGGATGCGATCACGATGCTTCTTCTCCCGCTGTCACAGGGGCACGATCACCCCGCGATGTGTGTCTCCACCGTCGGTGCCGGGGCCGCTCGGCGGGAGGGCCGCCGACCACACACTTCCGTGCCCCCCTCGTTGTCCTGGTCACCGGGGAGCACCGGTGACCTGGGGAAACGTCCGGTGCTGCGGTGACATGACACAGTCCGTGCGAGTCGATCGGGAGGACGGCCCAAGGCTCATAGCGTGTGCGGATGGACCGAGAACCGTCCCGTCCGCCGGCCAAGGAACTCACCATGGGGGAACTGTCGGCACGCAGCGGCGTGCGCCCCTCGGCACTGCGTTTCTACGAGCGCGAGGGGCTGATCAACAGCCGTCGTACGGGCGGCAACCAACGGCGCTACCGTCGGGACACGCTGCGCCGGGTCGCCGTCATCAGGACCGCGCAGGCGGTGGGGATCTCTCTGGCCGCGATCCGGGAGGCGTTCGCCGAGCTGCCGGAAGGCCGCACGCCCACCCGCGCGGACTGGGCCAGACTGGCCCGGTCGTGGCAGCCGGAACTGGACGCCCGCATCTGTCAGCTGCGGGCGTTGCAGCAGCGGTTGACGGAGTGCATCGGCTGCGGCTGTCTGTCGCTGGAACACTGCGCGCTGTCCAATCCGCACGATGTGCTCAGCCGCCAGGGCCCTGGGGCACGACGGCTGCCGTGATGTGCCGGGCGTCCTCGGCGGCGGCCGCACGGACGTCGTCGGTCAGGCGGGCGAGGTCCGCGGAGCGCTGTGCCGCCGCACGGCAGGACTCCGGGTCGCGGACGGCCGCGGCGAACGCGGCGACGGCCGCCGCGCACTGGTCGGCCGCGGGCAGTGCGATGCCGCGGACGGCGCCGTCCCGCTCCACCGTCACGTCGGGCCGCTGGTCCGCGGGCGGCGTGAAGGCCCGGTTCACGGTGATACGTCCCGCAGAGCCCCACAGTTCGTAGCGGGACGTGTAGGCGTGCTCCATGCCGAAGGACAGCTGGGCGCACACCCCGTCCGCGCGGCGCAGCAGCACCGAGCCCTCGACGTCGACGCCGGTGGGGCCCTGCCGCAGGGCGGCGCCGACGACGGTGAGGCCGGTGCCGAGAAAGTGCTGCGCGGCCCTGAGCGGATAGACGCCGACGTCGAGCAGGGCGCCGCCACCCAGGTCCGGCCGGTGGCGGATGTCGTCGGCGGGGCGCGGCGGGATCGCGAACACGGCGGACATCTGCCGGAGTTCGCCGATCTCGTCCTGGAGCAGGCGGCGCACCCGGGCGTGCTGCGGATGGTGCACGAACAGGAAGTTCTCCACGAGGGCGAGCCCGCGCCCCTCGGCCCGCCGCACGGCCTCCCGGGTGAGGCCGGCGCGGGTGGTGAGGGGCTTCTCCGCCAGGACGTGGTGCCCCGCGTCCAGGGCACGCAGCACCCACTCGGCGTGCAGCGCGTTCGGCAGCGGGATGTACACGGCGTCCAGGTCCGGGAAGTCCAGCAGCCGTTCATAGTCCCGTACGGGGCTGCCGCCGAAGCGCGCGGCGACCTCGCGGGCCGTCGCCGGGCGTCGGCTGGCGACAGCGGCCAGTTCGATGTCCGGGCTGTCGGCCATGGCGGGCAGCATGCGGCGCAGCGCGAACTCGGCGCAGCCCATGACCCCCACGCGTACGGGCCGCTGCGGTCTCATGCGATGAACCCCATGCAGGTCAGCAGGTTGCGTGTCTCCACGTTGAGCAGTCCCCCGTACTGGTTGATCCGGGCCAGCTGGCCGCAGGTCGCCCAGTGGAAGCCGTCCGGGGCCTCGACGGGGAAGTCGTCGGGGACCTCGACGGCCCGGTAGCGGTTGCGGGCGTGGTAGAAGCGGCCGCCCTCCTCGGAGTGCACCACGTCGAACAGGACGCGCTCGGGGTGCGCGGACAGGACGGTGTCGAGGTAGCGGGGGCGCACGCCGTCGGCGAAGTGCGCGTAGTTGCCCGGGCTGCACTGCACGGTCGGGGCGATCTCGACGCCGTCCGGGGTGCCGGCCTCGGCCCTGGCCTGGACGAGGACGTGCGGGACACCGTCGATCCGGCGGACGACGAAGGCGACGACGCCCTCGCCGCAGGGCGCGAGCATCGGCTGGGACCAGTGGCCGACCTCCCGGTTCTGGGCCCGTACGTCGACGCCGACGATGCGGAAGTAGCGGTCGTGCTCGTGCCGCAGTTCCTCGTCGGTCAGCCGCCAGCCCTCGGTCTTGGCGAGCGGGACGGTGCGGCGCGTCGTACGGTCCATGGTCTTGTGGTGGGTCAGCCAGTTGAGCAGGTTGGCCAGGGGCTGGGCGGGGGCGCCGCGAAAACGCTCGCCCGCGGGCAGCAGCGCGTCCGGAAGATGCGACAGAACGGTACGGGTGTCCATGTTGACCAGGTCGTGCACCTTCAGCAGCTCGCCGATCTGGTCGAGGGAGAGCCAGCAGAAGTCGTCCAGGACCGGGATGTCGTCGTCGATCAGCAGGACGATGTTGCGGTTGCGCTTGGCCAGGAACCACGAGCCCTGCTCGCTCTGCAGCGCGTCGGCCAGCGGGCGGCCGTGTCCGCGCGCGATGAACAGCTCCAGGTAGGGCACCGCGCGCCCGCGGTGGACGCGGGTGTAGTTGCTCCGGGTCGCCTGCACGGTCGGGGAGAGCTGGAGGGTGTTGATGTTGCCCGGCTCCATCTTGGCCTGGAGCAGGCAGTGCGGCACGCCGTCGAACTCCTTGACCAGGATGCCGAGGACGCCGTGTTCCGGCTGGTTGATGATCGGCTGCTGCCAGTGCCCGACCTCGCGCCCCGAGCCGGTCACGTCCAGGCCGTGCACCGTGAAGAAGCGGCCGCTGGTGTGGTGGAGATCGCCGGTGACCGGGTCCGCGCTCCAGCCGTCGAGCCGGTTCAGCGGCGCGGGAGTCACCCGGTACTCGTTCGCTTCGTGACGTTTCGCAAGCCAATGGTGGAAGTCCGCCAGGTCCGTGAACACCATCGCACTCTCCTCGGGAGACCGTCGTGGGCCGGCCGGCGGGGGCAAGCCCCGGCCGTCGGGACCAGGCTCGCCCACCGCCCTAGAGACTTCCTGACGGGAATCTGGGCCCCCGACCGACCTGACGAAGTGCGCGAGCCGCACTGGACCTCAACCGAACTTGACCTTCTACGTTCGGTGCTGTCCGCGTCATATCCGGGAAGGGAAAACGATGAGCACAGCCGGAACGAAGTCATCTCCACCACAGTCGAGTCCGGCCATGACGCTCGTCGTTGTGCTGCTCGGCGTCCTCGTCGTCCCCATGTCCATCTCCGGGGCGGCCGTGGCGCTGCCGGACATCGGCAAGGACCTGGATACCTCGGGCGCCCCCCTGATGTGGGTGGTGAACATCTACAACCTGCTCTTCGCGGCGATCACACTCGTCGCGGGCTCGCTGTCCGACCTGTTCGGGCGGCGCCGGATCTTCGTGCTGGGCGGCGGGCTGTTCGCCGTGGGCTCGCTGATCAGCGCGCTCGCACCGCACATCGCGGTGCTCGACCTGGCCCGCGCCGTCGCGGGCATCGGCGCCGCGGGCGTCCTGGCCAGCTCCGGTGCGATCCTGGCGACCACGTTCGACGGGGCGGCGCGCACCCGTGCCTTCGCCGCCATGGGCACCGTGGTCGGCATCGGCATCGCCTTCGGGCCGACGCTGTCCGGCTGGCTGGTGGGCAGCCTCGGCTGGCGTGCCAGCTTCCTGTTCTATGTGGTGGTGCTGGTCTTCGTGCTGCTGGGCACGGTCAAGGTCGGTGAGTCGCGGGCCGGGGAGCGACCGCGCGTCGACGTACCCGGCGTGATCTCCTTCGTGCTCGGTCTGGCCCTGGTGATGATCGGCCTGGTGCAGGGGCCGGAGAGCGGCTGGGGGGATCCGCTGATCGTGGTCAGCCTCGTCCTCGGCGTGGCGCTGCTCATCGTGTTCTCGATCGTCGAGCGGCGCAGCGCCCACCCGGTCCTCGACCTGACCCTGATCAAGAACCGCCGCTACACCGGATGGTGTGTCGGCACGCTGATCACCTCGATCGGATTCGTCGGCACGCTGACCTATCTGCCGACCTACTTCCAGGGCGCGAGCGACGCCTCGGCGACCAGCGCCGGTGTGACCATGCTCCTGATGACGGTGCCGGTGCTGGTCGCCCCGCAGGTCGGCGGCTGGCTGATCACCCACGGCTTCCCGCCGCGCATCCTGATGATGCTCGCCCTGCTGTTCATCGCGGCGGGCAGCGCATGGCTGACCGTCCTGGAGCCCGGCATCGGCGCGGTCCGGCTCCTCGGACCGCTGGTCGTGATCGGCATCGGCATGGGCATCTCGTTCGGCATCACGGACGGCCAGGCCATGAGCCAGGTCGAGCCGGAGCGGGCGGGCATGGCGGCCGGGTTCCTCAACACGATCCGCGGCGGCGCGGAGGCCCTCGTCCTGGCGATCTTCGGGTCCCTGCTGGTCAGCCTGATCCAGAGCCGGGTCGGTTCGGCGCACCTGGCCAAGGAGATCTCCGCGGGCAATCTGCCCGACGGCCCCGAACACGCCGTGCTCGCCGACCACTTCACCAGCGCCTGGCACATCGCCCTGTGGTGGGTGGCGGGTGTCTGCGCCGTCGGCGCGGTCCTCGTGGTGGCCATGCTCTCCGGCTCCGCCGCGCCCCGTCCCGCGGGCCCGGCCCCGGAGCGTACGTCCGAGTCCGAGAACCAGCCCGTCTGAGACCGACGGCCGGAGTCGGAGCCATTCCCCCGTCGCCGGCTCCGGCCGTCACCCGCTCACCGTCAGGCCCGACCCGCCACCGCCTCACCTCTGGGAGCCCGTATGTACGTCATAGCCAACCGGATCACCGTCACCGGTTCGACCGAGCTGTACGAGGAGATCTACGCCCAGGGCGGCGCCTTCATGGAGCGGCAGCCGGGACTGATCCGCCATCAGCTGGTGCGGTCGCTGCACGAGCCCGACGTCTACTTCTCGCTCGCGCTGTGGGACGACCAGGAGTCTTTCGAACGGTGCGCGGCGCTGGCGGAGTTCCAGCAGATCTTCGGCCGGACCAAGGGGCTCGTCGACATCGATCACCACCGCTGCGCCGTCGTCAGCATGGGGGAGCCGGCCCCGGCCGCGCAGTGACCGCCGCCCGCCCATCCGCCCAAGGAGAACTCATGGTCAAGACAGGCGTCTCGTACTCGTCCCTCAGCGCGCCCGACGGCTCGCTGCCCACCCCGCAGGAGGTGGCACGCCGCGCCGAACAGGCCGGCCTCGACTCGCTGTGGGCCAGCGACCACCTGGCCACCGGTGCGCCGTTCCTGGAGAGCACCGTGGCACTGGCCGCGGCCGCCGCCGCCACCAGCACGCTCGAAGTGGGCTTCGGTGTCCTTCAGTTGGCCCTGCGCAGGCTGTCCTGGGCCGCCAAGCAGATCGGTTCACTGCACGCACTGGCACCGGGCCGGCTGCACCTGGGCGTCGGCCTGGGCGGCGTACCGGCCGACGAATGGCAGGCCGCCGGGGTGCCCGTCACCGAGCGGGCCGGGCGCACCGACGCGGCGCTGCGCGCGCTGCCCTCGCTGCTGGCCGGCCGGGCGACGGAGCTTCCCGACCTGCCGCGGACGACGGTGGCCCTGGCCCCGGCGGTGCCCGTGCCACCGGTGTGGATCGGCGGCGGCTCACCGGCCGCCCTGCGTCGTGCCGCGACACTCGGCGACGGCTGGCTGCCGGCCGCGATCACCCCCGAGGGCGTCGCCGAAGGGCGGGAGAGAATACGGGAGTTGAGTGCCGCGGCCGGGCGTTCGGTGTCGCGTGTCACGGTCACCGTGTTCGCCGCGCTCGACGGGCACATGGGCGGACTCTCGCAGGACGCGCTGGTGGACGTGCTGCACGGACAGTTCGGGTTCCCGCGTGAACTCGCCGACGCGGTCGCGGTGTCCGGGCCGCCCGAACTGATCGCCGAGCGCATCACGGCGTACGCGTCGGCGGGCGCCGAACACGTTGTGGTCTGCCCCGTCGGCGGGTCCTGGGAGCAGCAGATCGAACTGCTCGGGAAGGCGCGGCAGTTGATCTCCTGATTGCATAGCGGTGCCGACAACGCATTGTGCCCGGCGTCGTCGGCCACCTGACAGAATATCCCCGGTTCCGTTGCATCCCGGTCGATCCGTGCCAGAAAGTGGGGGCCTCACGCGGCAGGATCCGAACTGCCCCCATATCGTTCAGGGGAATCAATGGAATTTCGTGTCCTGGGGCCGATCTCCGCCATGGACGATGGGATCGAGTATCTTCCGACGGCGCCCAAGCAGCGGCATCTGCTGGCGCTGTTACTGCTTCACGCAAATCTTCCGGTGTCCACCGAGATATGCAGTCAGGAACTGTGGGAGAACAATCCACCGCCGAGCGCCTTACCGACCCTGCAGACCTACATCCTGCAGATCCGTCGCTCCCTCGCCCGCTCGCCCTCGATCTGCTCGTTGAAGTCCGCCCGGCAGAAGCTGGTCACGGGCTCGCGCAGCTATCGCATCGTCACCGAACCCGACGCCCTCGACCTCACCCGCTTCAGCCGCCTGCTGCAGGAGGGCCGGGTGGCACAGCGGGGCGGTGACGACCGGGCCGTGTCGCGGATCTTCCGCGCGGCGCTGTCCCTGTGGCGGGGCGAGGTCCTGGCCGACGTGACGCCGGGGCCTCATCTGCGCGAGCGGGTGAACAGCCTCACCGAGATGCGGCTCGGCATGATGGAACAGTGCTTCGAGGCCGAGCTGCGGCTCGGCCTGCATCACCAACTCCTCAGCGAACT
The DNA here is from genome assembly GCF_042873595.1 of Streptomyces sp. NPDC004629. Taxonomy (NCBI): domain Bacteria; kingdom Bacillati; phylum Actinomycetota; class Actinomycetes; order Kitasatosporales; family Streptomycetaceae; genus Streptomyces; species Streptomyces sp. NPDC004629. Next base: position 51,581 of record NZ_JBIALO010000002.1, read on the forward strand.
GGGCGCGTTGTCCGCACGGCATCCGCTGAACGAGAACCTCACCGCCCAGTACATGCTGGCCCTGTACCGGTCCAGCCGGCAGGTGGAGGCACTGGAGGCCTTCCACCGGCTGCGGCGGATCCTCGACGAGGAACTCGGCATCGAACCGTGCCTGCGGGTCCGGCTGCTGCACGAGGCCATCCTCACCGGCGACCCCCGGCTCGACACCGACCTCGTGGACGGGCTCACCCCGGGCCGGGAGAGGGCGGCCGCCGGCTCCTCGACCCGCCCGTCGTGGTGAGGGCCGCGCGGACCGTCCCGCGCACGCGAGGCCGCGGGGTGGCACCGAGAACCCGGTGCCACCCCGCGGCCGTGTCCGTGGTCCCTGAGGTCAGCCGGCCAGGTCCTCCAGGGCGCCCACGACCTGAGCGGGCAGCGGCATGCCGGCGATCTCCGCGGCGAGCGCCTGCGAGCGTTCCCGGTAGGAGGGGTCGCCGAGGATCTTCTCGCAGGCGGCGACCACGGCGTCCTGCGAGTCCTCGCCGTCCGGCACCATCAGCGCGGCCCCGAAGTCGACGAGGCGGCGCGAGGGCGGCACCAGCTTGGGCATGTTGGGGATGAGCAGCTGCGGTACGCCCGCGTTCATCGCCGTCAGGGCCGTGCCGCCGCCCGCGTGGTGGACGACCAGGTCGCAGGTGGGCGCGACCACGTCCAGCGGCATCCAGCCGGCCCGCACATGGTGCAGGCCCTCGGTCAGCTCGCCCGCCACCTCGTCGGGCACGGCGATGAGCAGTTCGGTGGCCAACGCGCCGACCTTGCGAGCCAGTTCACGCACATAGTCGAAGTACTGATGGCGGCTGACCCGGCTCCCGGCGGTCACCAGAATCCGCCGTCGGTCACCGGGGACGTACATCCACGGCTCCAGGGAGCGCTGTCCGTTGCCGGGGACGTACCGCATCGGCCGCGCGTCGGGCGCGTTGCGGGGGCGCAGGCTGGGCGGGCAGATGTCGATGTACAGGTCGTGTTCCGGCAGCCGGTCCAGGCCCAGCGCGGTCAGCTCGGGCCCCATGACGCTCGCCGCGGCGCCGTCCACCTCGGGTGGCTCGCCGGTGTCCCAGGCCTGCCGCACATAGGGGATGCCGAGGGCCTTCGCGGCCAGCGGCGCGGCGAAGCAGAGCATGCCGCCGACCACCAGGTCGGCCTTCCAGGCGCGGCCCACCTCGATCAGCGCGGGCAGGCTGTCGGCGGCCATGCGGCCGAAGCCGCGGCCGATGAAGCGGATGTGCTCCTGCGGGTCCTGCGGCCACTGAAGGGCCTCCCCGGAACGGTCGGTCGTCATGAAGTCACGGATCGAGCGGGTGGTGACGGGGACGCCCGGCAGCCCGGCGCCGGCGGCCACCGGCATCATCTCCTCGGTGGAGGCGAGGAACACCTGGTGTCCCGCGTTCCGTGCGGCCGTGGCGAGCGGCGCCAGGCCGAAAATCGTCGCCGGGCTTCCCCCGGCCAGAAAGAGAATATGCATGGCCGTCACCCTAGAAATGCGTTCTAGGGAAATCACAGGAGATTTCTGGAGGCCGTTCGCCGGCCTGCCCTGGCGGACCGCTAAGACTTCTCAAGGGCACCGCAAGACCGTTGCGGCATTGTCATTCCCGGCGCTGCCCCACCTAGTGAGTGAGAGGTTGCAATGAAAGCACTCGTCCTGTCGGGTGGAATGGGAACCCGGCTCCGCCCCCTGACCCACTCGATGGCCAAGCAGTTGGTCCCGGTGGCCAACAAACCGGTCCTGGTGCACTGCCTGGAGAACATCCGCGCCATCGGCGTGAGTGAGGTCGGCATCATCGTCGGGGACCACGCGGCGGAGATCGCCACCGCGGTCGGCGACGGCGCGCGGCTCGGCCTGCGGATCACCTACATACGGCAGCAGGCGCCGCTGGGCCTCGCGCACTGCGTGGCCATCGCCGAGGACTTCCTGGGCGACGACGACTTCGTGATGTACCTCGGGGACAATGTGCTCGTCGAGGGCATCGGCGAGGCCGCCGAGTCCTTCGTGGCGCGCCGCCCGGCCGCCCAGATCATGGTCACCAAGGTGCTGGACCCGCGGCAGTACGGTGTCGCCGAGGTCGGCCCGGACCGCGTCGTGCGGGCCCTGGTGGAGAAGCCGCGTCACCCGCGCAGCGATCTCGCCGTCATCGGCGTGTACTTCTTCACCCCGCTCATCCACGAAGCGGTGCGCGCCGTCCCGCCCGGCGCGCGGGGCGAACTGGAGATCACCGACGCCATCCAGCACCTGGTCACGCAGGGCCGCACGGTCACCGCCGTGGAGTACGCCGGATACTGGCAGGACACCGGGAAGATCGACGGCCTGCTGGAGTGCAACCGCGTGCTGCTCGACCGGGTCGTGTCCGATGTACGCGGCCGGGTCGACGAGGAGAGCGTGCTGGGCGGCGCCGTGATCGTCGAGCCCGGCGCCACCGTGGTGCGCTCCCGGCTCACCGGACCGCTCGTCGTGGGCGCCGACACCGTCGTCCAGGACAGCCGGATCGGGCCGCACACCGCGCTCGGCGCCGGCTGCACCGTGCATGGCGCCGACATCGAGGACTCCATCCTGCTGGACGGCGCCGTGCTGGACGGGGTCCGGCCGGTGCGCGCCTCGCTGATCGGCCGCGGCGCCAAGGTCACCTCGCCGCCCGGCACCCGGGCGCACCAGCTCGTGGTCGGCGACGACTGCCGGGCGGTGGTCGCGTGACACACCGCGTCCTGGTCACCGGCGGCGCCGGGTTCATCGGCTCGCACTTCGTGCGCCGCCTCCTGGAGGGCCGTTACGAGGGATACGAGAACGCCGAGGTGACCGTCCTCGATCTGCTCACCTACGCCGGCAACACCGCCAATCTGCCGCTGGACCACCCGCGGTTGACGCTGGTCAAGGGCGACGTCTGCGACGAGGAACTGGTGCGGACGCTGCTGCCCGGCCACCGCGAGGTCGTGCACTTCGCGGCCGAGTCGCACGTGGACCGCTCGCTGCTCGGGCCGCGCGCCTTCGTACGGACCAATGTGCTCGGCACACAGACGCTTCTGGAGGCCGCCCTGCACGGCGGCGTCCAGACGTTCGTACACATCTCCACCGACGAGGTGTACGGCTCCATCGAGACGGGCACCTGGGACGAGGCCCAGCCGCTGCTGCCCAACTCCCCCTACGCGGCGTCCAAGGCTTCCGCGGACCTGCTGGCCCGCGCCTACTGGCGCACGCACGGCCTGGACGTGCGGATCAGCCGCTGCTCCAACAACTACGGTCCGCGCCAGCACCCCGAGAAGCTGATCCCCCTGTTCACCACCAACCTGATCAGCGGGCTGCCCGTGCCGCTGTACGGGACGGGCCGCCAGATGCGCGAGTGGCTGCACGTGGACGACCACTGCCGCGCCGTGCATCTGGTGCTCGCCCGGGGCCGGGCCGGCGAGATATACAACGTGGGCGGCGGCACGGGCCTGACGAACCGTGAGATCACCGAACGGCTCCTGGACCTGTGCGGCGCGGACGCCTCCCGGATCCGGCTCGTCACCGACCGCAAGGGCCACGATCTGCGGTACGCGATCGACGACTCCAAGATCCGCGAGGAACTGGGCTACCGGCCGCTGAAGTCCTTCGACGCGGGACTGCGGGAGACGGTCGAGTGGTACCGCGGCCACGAGGACTGGTGGCGCCCGCTCAAGCAGGGCGCGGCCGGCTCGGTGTGACGCCGGGCCCGTGCGACGCGAAGGCCGCCCCGTGAACCGGGGCGGCCTTCGCGTGGGGCCGATCTCAGCCGGCGCCGGGGCTGGTGAAGGCGCGCTCGCCGTGCAGCCACTGCACGGCGTCGTACAGATCGGTCACCGACAACGCCCCGAGCATCGCGTTGCGTTCGGCCGCGGCCCGGCCCGCGGGGTGGTAGAGGCGCTCGCCCATCTGGCGCGCGACCCGCTGCGCCCTGGCCGTCCGCTCGCGGCGCGCGGCGGCGTACTTCTCCAGCCGCTGCGGTACGTCGTCGAGCGCGGCCCCGTCGAGCAGTCCGCCCAGCACCACCGCGTCCTCCAGCGCCTGGCAGGCGCCCTGGGCGGCGTACTGGAGCATGGGATGCGCGGCGTCGCCGAGCAGGGCGACACGGCCCTCGGTCCAGGTCCCGACGGGATCACGGTCGCACAGCACCCAGGTGCGCCAGTCACGGCCCAGCTCCAGCAGCCGGCGGGCGAAGGCGCCGAGGCCGGGGAACTCCCCGAGGACCCGCTCCCTGGGCACCGGCACCCCGGCCACCGCCTCGCGCGCGCCGTCGTCCCGGGTGACCGCGAGATTCAGGAACTCGCCGGAGGCTATCGGGTAGTGCACGAAGTGCCACTTCGGCCCCGCCCACAGTGTGACGGCGTTCCAGCGCAGTTCCCGGGGCACCGTGTCCATCGGCACGACGGACCGGTAGATCGTGTGCCCCGACACGCGCGGTTCGCCGTCGCCGACGAGCTGGGCGCGCACGGTGGAGCGGATGCCGTCGGCGCCGATCAGGGCGTGGCCCCGGACCCGCTGACCACCGGCCAGGACGGCGGTGACGTCCGCCGCGTTCTGTTCGTAGCGCACCAGGCCGCTTGCCACCCGCAGGCCGACCCCGGCCTCCCGGCAGGCCTCCAGCAGCGGCCGGTGCAGGTCGGCGCGGTGCACGACGGCGTACGGGTTGCCGAAGCGGGTCACATACGCGCCGGTCAGCGGCATGGCGGCGATCGTCTCGTCCGTGGTGCCGTCCATCAGACGCAGCGCGTCGATGCGCACGGCACGGTCACGGACGGCGTCGCCGACACCGAGCCGGTCCAGGGCGTGGAAGGCGTTCGGGCCGAGCTGGATGCCGGCCCCCAACTCGCCGAAGACGTCCTGGCGTTCCAGTACGGTGACCCGGCATCCGGTCCGGGCCGCGGCCAGGGCGGCGGCTAGCCCTCCGATGCCGCCGCCCACGACGATGAGGTCCGTCACGCGACCGGGCTCCTCTGCGCGTAGGCGAGGCCGAGCCCCGCGAGATCCGGCGTGCCGTGCCGGCCCTCGGTGGCCGCCTCCACGTCGAAGACATGCACCTCCGTCGGCGGATAGCCGATGATCTCGGCGGCGCGCGCCGGCAGCTGCTGCGCCGCGGCCTCGGCGGACTCCCACAGGAAGATCGCGCCCCAGCGGCCGGTCGGCGCATCGGACATCCACACCTTCAGCCGCAGGCCCGCGACCTGAGCGAACCGGGCGACGGCCTCCTCGCGCAGGAACGTCCGCAGCGACGCCGCGTCGCGTCCGGACGGCGCGAGATCCCACCAGGCAACGACGGCCTTCACGACCTGAGCACCTCCTTGATCAGCGAGCCCACGATGCGCGGGCCGTTCTGGGTGAGCAGTGACTCGGGGTGGAACTGAAGCGATGCGAAGCCCGGTCCGCGCAGGGCGTGCACCTCACCGCTGTCCGGGTCCCGGCAGACCTCCACCGCGCCGACGCCGCCCACGTCCACCTTGTCGTCGGTGCCGTGCGCGGCGAAGGTGTTGTAGAAGCCGACCCGGACCCGCTCGCCGAACAGATCGATGCACCGCTGCTCGCCCTGGCTGGGGCGGGGCCGGCGGCGCACGTCGAGCCCGAGCAGCGAGGCCAGCACCTGGTGGCTGAGACAGACCCCGAGGAACGGCAGCCGGCGGTCCAGGAGTTCATGGAGGCTCCCGCGCAGATACGCGATCTTCGGCTGACCGGTGTCCGTGGGATCGCCCGGCCCCGGGCCCATGACGACGAGGTCGTGAGCGCCGAGGACGTGCGGCTCGTCGTAGCGGCGGACGGTGACCGCCATGCCGAGCGCGCGCAGCTGATGGGCGAGCATGGCGGTGAAGGTGTCCTCGGCGTCGACCACCAGTGCGGTACGCCCGCCGAGACCGGCCGGCGTGTCGTCCGCGCCGGAGGCCAGCCAGAAACCGGCGATACGGGCGTTGCGGCGAGCGAGTTCGGCACGCACCTCGGGGTGGTCGGCGAGCCTGCCGCCGCGGCCGGCGAGCGCGTCGAGCAGCCCGGCCGCCTTGGCCCGGGTCTCGGCGACCTCGGCGGCGGGATCGGAGTGGCGGACCAGGGTGGCCCCGACCCCGATCTCGACCCTGCCGTCCCCGTCCACGTCCGCGGTGCGGATGAGGATGGCGGAGTCCAGGGCCGGCTCGCCCCGCTCGTCACGTCCGATGAGCGCGGCGAGCCCCGCGTAGTAGCCGCGCCCGCCCGGTTCGTACCGCGCGATGACACGCGCGGCGTTCTCCAGCGGGCTGCCGGTGACCGTCGGGGCGAACAGGGTCTCGTGCAGGACGTCGGGGATCTCGCGGGTGCAGCGGCCCTCGATGAAGTACTCGGTGTGGGCGAGCCGCGCCATCTCCTTCAGCCGTGGGCCCACGACCCGGCCGCCGCCCTCGCAGATGCGGCCCATCATCTTCAGTTCCTCGTCGACGACCATGTACAGCTCGTCGGTCTCCTTGGTGTCCCGCAGGAACTCCATGACCTCGTCGAGGACCGGGCCGGTGGGCGGGTAGCGGTAGGTTCCGCTGATCGGGTTCATCACCGCCCGCCCGGCGTCCAGGCTGAGGTGCCGCTCCGGGGAGGCACCGACGAGGGTGCGTTCCCCGGTGTGCACCAGGAACGTCCAGTACGCTCCGCTCTCCTGGCCGAGCAGCCGGCGGAAGAAGCGGACGGCGGTGTGCGCGTCGTGGCCGTCGACCTGGGCCACGAAGGAACGCTTCAGGACGAAGTTGGCGCCCTCGCCGGTGCCGATCTCGTCCTCGACGACGCGCCGGACGGCCGCCGCGTAGGTCTCGTCGTCCGGTTCGAAGCGGCCACCGCGCAGGGCGGCGGGGGCGGCGGGGACGCGGGCGAGCACATCGGCGAGCGCCACGCGGGCCTGCTCGCGTACGACGAGGGCGGTGAGCGGAGTGCCGTCGTCGGGTGCCGCGTAGCCGCGTTCGGCGAGCTGCCGGTACGGCACGAGGGCCAGCACGTCATGGCGTGCCGCGGCGTCGTCCGGGCCGGCCGCGGGAGCGGGCAGGTCCGAGAGGTCGGACAGGGCGTCCAGGGTCACGGTGTCACCCGCCAGCACCTCCACGACGCCGGTCCCCGTGGCCTCGGGCCGGTACAGCAGCGCATAGGCGGCCACGGCCCCGCCGAGCACACGCTCCAAAAGGGCATCGGTCATGCCCGCTCCCCCCGCCCGGCGGCCGTACGCACCTCGGCGTCGAAGTGCTCGGCCCCGATGACGACGGCGCACCGCCGGGCCGCGTACCGCAGGGCCATGCGGTGCTCGTCCGCGTCGAAGTCGGCGACCGCGTCGGCCACGACGAACGGCTGGATGTCGTGCGAGAACGCCTCGCACGCCGTCATCAGGACGCCCACATGGGCGTACACGCCGCAGATGACGAGCTGGTCGCGCCGCTCCTGCCGCATCCAGTCGAGCAGCCGGGTGTTGACGAAGGCGCTGTAGCGCCATTTGGTGAAGGTGTGGTCGGCCCGGGACGGCGCGAGGTCGTCGACGACCCCGCGGTCCTCCACCGACGGGGTCATGCCCGGCCCCCAGAAGTCCTTGAGGAGACCGCGCTGACGCGGTGTCATGCCGCCCGGCTGAGCCGTGTAGGCGACGGGCATCCCGGTGTCGGCCGCGGCGCGCCGCACCAACGCGGTGTTGGCGATCAGCGGTGTGCGCACCGATTCCGGGAAGGGGCGCAGGAAGAAGCGCTGCATGTCGTGGACGAGCAGCGCGGCGCGCCGCGGATCGGGCGTCCAGCGCGCCGTGTTGGCGGGCAGTTCGCCGGGGCCCGGCAGCGGGTAGCCCTCGATCTCGGGGATGCCGGGGGCGGGCAGCGCCCGGGTCATGCGGACACCCCCAGAGCGGCGCCGCCGTCGACGGTGAGGGACTGCAGCGTGATGTGCCGCGCCCGGTCGGACAGCAGATAGACGACGGCGTCGGCGACATCGCCGGGACGGGCGATCCGGCCGAGCGGGATGCCCACCCGGTACTCGTCGGCAACGCCCTCCAGGGTGCCGGTGCGCCCGGACGGCTCGCGCCACAGCGAGGCGAGCATGGGGGTCTCGGTGGAGCCGGGCGCGACGACGTTGCAGCGGATGCCGTGCCGGGCCACTTCGAGGCCGAGGCACTTGGTGAACATGGTCGCGGCCGCCTTCGACGCCGCGTACGCCGCCATGTCCGTGCGGGGCGTCGCGGCGGCGTTGGACGCGACCGTGACCACGGCTCCCCGGCGGCGCGCGTCGAGCATGCGGCGCACCACGGCGCGGGAGACCAGGAAGACACCGGTCGCGTTGACGGCGAAGGTGCCGGCCCAGTCCTCGTGGCTGAGGGTGTGGGCGCGTCCGGGCCTGAGGACTCCGGCCGCGTTCACCAGGCTGCCGACGCCGCCGAGCCGGCGCTCGACGTCGTCGAGCAGCGCCTCGACCGCCCGTTCGTCGCTGACGTCGGCGGCGAACGCGTGGACGTCGAGCCCGTCGGCGCGGGCCTTCTCCGCGAGGACGCCTGGCCGGGCCTCGGCCCGGTCCACGGCGGCGACGGTGACGCCGTGCTCACCCAGGGCCCGTACGATCGCACTGCCGATGCCGCCGGCCGCGCCGGTGACCAGGGCCGTGGCCCGGGGCAGGTCCGTTTTCGGGTTCAACTTGCCTCCCATGACATCTCGTTGGGGGTCCGTGCCGTCAGCCGCGCCAGGCCGCGGCCACGGCGATGGCCTGGGCGGGGTTGAGCCGCGGGTCGCAGAAGCTGGTGTACTTGCCGGTGTCCCGCTCCTCGGGCGCCTCGTGGGACAGGCACTCGGCGACATCGTCGGGCGTGGTCTCCAGATGCAGCCCGGTCGCGGTGCCGCCGGCCTCGTAGACCGCTTCGTAGAACGCCTCCACCTCGTGGACGACCGTTTCCAGGAATCGGGTCTTCAGACCGTCCGGGCCGGTGACGGTGTTGCCGTGCATCGGGTCGCACAGCCACAGGACGGGGTGGCCGGCCTGCCGGACGGCGCGGACCAGCCGGGGCAGCCGGGTGCTCACGGCGGCGGCGCCCATGCGGGCGATCAGCGTCAGTCGGCCCGGATCGCGGTGCGGGTCGAGCCGGTCGCACAGGGCGAGCAGTTCCTCGGGGGTGATGCCGGGGCCCACCTTGCAGGCGACCGGGTTCACGACGGCGGAGTGCAGGGCGACGTGTGCGCCGTCCACCTGCCGGGTGCGCTCGCCGATCCAGGGCCAGTGCGTGGACGCCAGATACGGGGAACCGTCACCGTCCTCGCGCAGCAGCGGCAGTTCGTAGTCGAGGACGAGCGCCTCGTGACTGGTCCACACCGCGGCGTCCACGTCATGACCCGGTGTGGGCTGCTGCCAGCCGAGGTGGCGCAGCACACTGCTCGCCGCGTCGTAACCGGTCAGCAGCCGGCGCGGGTCGGGTGTGCGCAGCAGCGGGTCCGGCTCGGGGCTGTTGACGAGGTGCCCGCGGTAGACCGCGAGGGCGCGCCCGGCCACGGTCTCCGTCGGCTGCGAGCGGGGCTTGGCGAACTGGCCGGCGATCCTCCCGACGCGCAGCACCGGCTTGTGGGACAGCGATTTGAGGGTGCCGGCCAGCAGGTCGAGCAGCGCCGCCTTGCGTGCGACGTATCCGCGCGTGCACTCCTCGGGGTCCTCGGCGCAGTCTCCCGCCTGGATGATCTGGACGGCTCCGGAGGCGGCCCGCGCCAGCAGGGAGCGCAGCCGGTGGACATCCCGCGCCCGCACCAGCGGGGGCCGGGCCGCGAGATCGTCCCGTACCTGGTGCAGTGTTTCGTCGTCCTCCCATTCCGGCTGCTGGGAGGCGGGCAGTCGGCGCAGGAGCGCGAGATAGTGGTCCACTGAAACCTCCTTCTGGACGGGTGCCGTGAATTCTCCGGGGCTTGAAATAGCACCGGAAAGGAATCGCTTCGGACTCCGTCAAGTCATCCGCCGGGAAGGAGAGGTGGGCCATCGACGCACTTCACGGGCAGTGGAGCGGCCTGCTGAAATTCCCTTTCGAGGCGCGCTTGATCCTTTGGTTTCCCTATAGATCGCCTCCAGAATCACATCAAGAATTCCCCAGAAAATCCCTGTGCGGCGCGGCTGCCGGACGGGGCCGCGCGCTCGCCAGGCACAGCAGGGCGAGCGCGGCGGACCCGGTCATCCCGAGGAACATCGGCAGCGCGGTGCGGTCACCGCCGAGCCCCATGAGCGGGGCGGCCAGGGCGCCGAGCGCGCTCTGCGCGGTGCCGAGCACGGCGGAGCCCGCGCCGGCCGCGTGGGGCACCGCGCCGACCGCGAGGGTCGTGCCGTTGGCGAAGACCAGGCCGAGCCCGAGGAAGGCGAGCCCCAGCAGGGTGAAGGCCTCGATCCGGCCGAGCCGGTCCAGGGCCGTGACGGCGAGCGCCGTCGCCGCGGCGACGGCCAGCAGGACCAGCCCGGCCAGCAGCAGGGACCACGGGCTGAAGCTGCCGACGAGGCGGGCGCTCAGGGCGCTGGACAGGGTGGCCGTCAAGGCGCCCGCCGCGAAGGCCGCCGAGGACTGCCCGACGCTCAGCCCGAGCACGTTCTGCAGCAGGAAGGGCGAACCGGCGATGTAGCAGAACAGCGCGGCGCTGCCGAACGCGAAGGCTCCGGTGAAGCCCAGGTAGGCGCGGTCGGCCAGGACGGAACGCACCGACCGGGCCACCGCGGCCGCCCCGACGGGGGTGCGTCGCGCGGGCGGCAGGCTCTCGGGGACGATCGCGTAGGCGGCGGCGAAGGTCACCAGGGAGGCCGCCGCGAGGACCCAGAACACGGCACGCCACCCGGTCGCGGTGACCACGGCCCCGCCCGCGAGCGGCGCCACGATGGGGGCCACGCCGCCCAGCGCCATGAGGATGCCGAACAGCCGTGCGGCCTGCTCGCCCCGGGCGAGGTCGGCGACCACCGCGCGCCCGACGACGAGTCCGGCCGCGCCGCCGACGCCCGTCAGCCAGCGCAGCAGGATCATCCACTCCAGCGTGGGCGCGACGGCGCACAGGGCGGTGGCGCAGGCGCAGACCCCGGTGCCGACCAGAATCGGCCGCCGCCTGCCGAACCGGTCGGACAACGGCCCGAACACCAGCTGCCCGAGGGCCAGTCCCACCATGAAGGCGGTCAGCGTGAGCTGCACCCCGGAGGCATCGGTGCCCAGGTCGGCCGCCATCCGCGGAAACGCCGGGAGGTACATGTCGGTGGCGAGCGGCATGACGAACGACAGCAGTGCGAGGACCGCGGTGAGCGCGGCGGAGGCCCGCGCCCGCCGGACGGCACGGGGCGGGCGCGGGGGCGATGACGGCGACGGGGGCATACGAGGCTCCGGGGGCGAGGAGCCCACGCGCCCGAGGCACCGGGCTCCGGACGGGTACACGGAAGTACGGGGGATACAGGTGGGGTGGGTGTGGGGTGGTGTGGGGTTGTCGGGGTGTGGGGCTGTGGTTTGGGTTGCCTTGGGTCAGTGGGGCGGTGGGGGGTCGGGCTGCGTTTCGGCTGTGTCGAGGAACGTGTCGGCCCAGCCGGGGTCGAACGACTCCAGGCGGGGCAGACCGCCGGCCTGCGGGTCACCGGTCCAGGTGAGCCGGACGCCCGGGTTGTGCGCGGCCCAGCCGTACGGTCCGAACAGATGCGGGCTGCCCCGCACGCCGGTGTCCCGCGCGGCACGCCACTGCGCGAAGACCTCGACGCGGCCGGACCCGCGGGCCAGCGCCTCGGCCAGCGCGTCCGCGTCGACCTGAGGACACCGGGCCGCGACATCGAGGATCACCGGGACGACGCTGATGCAGCGGCTCTCGGCGTAGAAGGCGTGCCGCAGCGCGGCGTCCAGCGCGTCCGAGCCGCGCAGCCCGCCGATCGCCGGATCCTTCGCCGCCTGGACGGCCTCCAGCGCGGGCAGCGTGGTGGACGGATAGGCGGCGTCGCGGCCGGCCCACAGACGCCAGCCGAGTTCGGGCCGCGCGGCCCCGATGACGACGACCTCCGGTTCCACGATGTGCCGCGGCGTCGGCTCGGCGTTGAACAGCTCCAGCGGGAAGGCCCGGTGGTCGATCAGCAGCTCGTGGCCTCGGGACCGGGCGGCGGCCCGCACGGTGTGCAGCGCCAGCCCGGCCCAGGGACAGCCGATGTCCGACCAGACGGTGAGTACGGTCACGGGCTCAGAGCTCCACCCGCACGCCGTACCGGGTGACCCAGGCGTCGAACTCCAAAAGCCGCTCCAGTACCGCGCGGGCGCTCCACGGCCCGCCCATCGCATAGGCGCCGACGGGCCGGTCGAGGAGCTTGCGGACGGCGTCGGCCGAGACCAGCCGGAGCACCGGGGAGCCCTCGGCGAGCAGGCCCTCCACCATGCGGCGCAGAGCGAGTTCGTAGCTCACGTCCTGGGTCGAGGGGTAGGGATTCTTCTTGCGGTCCAGGACGGAGTCCGGGAGTATCCCGCGCATCGCGGCGCGCAGCAGGCTCTTCTCACGGCCGTCGTGGGTCTTCATGGCCCAGGGGACGTTGAAGACGTAGTCGACGAGCCGGTGGTCGGTGAAGGGGACCCGTACCTCCAGGCTGACGGCCATGCTCATGCGGTCCTTGCGGTCGAGCAGAAAGTTCTCCCAGCGGGTGATGTTGAGGTAGCCGACCTCCCGCATCCGGGCCTCCAGGCCCTGCTCACCGTCCAGCCGCGGCACTTCGGCCAGGGCCTCGGCGTACCGCTGCTTGATGTACTCGCCCAGCCCGAGCCGGTCCCAGATGCCGGCGTCGCGCAGGGCGCCGATGCCGCCCGCCTGCTCGAAGGGGTGGTGCCAGGGGAAGGTGTCGGCCTCGACGGCCGCCTTGTCGTGGAACCAGGTGTATCCGCCGAACAGTTCGTCCGCCGCCTCCCCGGACAGGGCGACGGTCATCCGCTCCCTGAGGGCGCGGCACAGCAGATACAGCGAGTACTCCATGTCGCCGGTGGACACCGGCAGGTCCTGCGCGCGCAGCACCTTGGCCCGTACCTCGGGGTCGAGCACGTCGTCGCTGTCGAGTTCGACGACGACATGCTCGGCGCCGACGTGCCGGGCGACCTCGATCGCGAACGGGGTGTCGGGGTCCTCCCACTGAACGTTGGCCTCGAAGCGCTCGCTGTGTCCGGTGAAGTCGACGGAGAAGGCGCGCAGCGGCTGCGGTTCGCCCTGGGCGGCCAGGGCGCGGGCGGCGAGCGCGGTGACGGCGCTGGAGTCCAGGCCACCGGAGAGCAACGTGCCCACGGTGACGTCGGCGACGAGCTGCCGTTCGACGATGTCCTCCAGCAGCTCGCGCACCCGGTCGATCGTCGTGGGCAGGTCGTCCGTGTGCTCGCGCGCCGTGAGCCGCCAGTACTCGTGCTCGCTCAGCCCGTTCTCGTCGAACCGCACGACGGTCGCCGGACGTACCTCGCGCATGCCGCGGAACACGGCGTGCCCGGGCGTCTTGACGATGCTGAACATCTCGCGCAACCCGTCGGCGTCCACGACGGCCTCGGCCTCCGGGTGGCTGAGGATCGCCTTGGGCTCGGAGCCGAAGAGGATGCCGTCGTCGGTGAGGAAGTAGTAGAGAGGCTTGACACCCATCCGGTCGCGGACCAGGAGGAGCCGTTCGGTGCGCGGGTCCCACAGGGCGAAGGCGTACATGCCGTTCAGCCGCTGTGTGAAGTCCTCGCCCCACTCCAGGTAGCAGCGGAGCAGCACCTCGGTGTCGCTCGCGGTGCGGAACCGGTGCCCGAGGCGTTCCAGCTCACCGCGCAGTTCGCGGAAGTTGTAGATCTCACCGGTGTATGTGACGACCGGTGCGTCCGGTGCGCCCGGCGCGGCGGCCATCGGCTGCTTGCCGCCCTCCAGGTCGATGATGCTGAGGCGTTGGTGCCCGAGCAGTGCGTGTGCGGAGGCCCACAGCCCGTGTTCGTCGGGGCCCCGGCACTCCAAGGTGTGCGTCATGGCGGACGCGATGCCGGTGTGCCGGGTCAGATCACGTCGCAGACTCACCCATCCCGCGAGACCGCACATCGTCAATCGGTTCCTTTCACTAGGGTCCGTGGGCAGCATGTGCGGGGCGCCGACCCCGAACCACAGGGCCGCGGTTACCTCGTCAGGTCCCGCACCGCGACCGGGCCCAGGGGCCGCGGACCTGACGAAGTGGCGGGCCGCCCCTGCACCGATCGGCCGTGGCCCGCCTAACCTGGCTCCTCACGATCCGCGAGATGTACGGAGCGCCAACGCGAGGCGGCTCCCCGGTGTTCGCGCGGAAGGCAAGAGAAGAGGGGCCACTCGATGAACGCCGGTGACACGACCGGCCGTCACCTCAAGCGGTTGCGCGCCGAGGGGGTTTCCGTCTGGCTACGGGGGTTCCATCATCCCGATCCGGAGGGCGAGTTGCCCGGCCTCGTGGCGGCCTGGGACCTGGGGGGAGTGACCTGGACGGTCGACGACGTCCTCGCGGGGGGCGGCCGGGCCCGCCTCGCCGAACTCCGCGAGGGCGGGGCCGACCCGGCGCGGGCCTGGCGCCGGCTGTCGGCGGACGCGACCCGCGCCGCCTGCGACGCACTGCTCCCGCTGTACGAGGCCAGCCGCAGCGGGACGGGCCTGGTCTCGGCCGATCTGCCGCCGGCCGGGCCCGGCCGTTCCGCGGCTCAGGAGGCGCGGGCCCTGTGGTGGGCCGTCGACCGTTCCAATCTGCTGCTGAAGATCCCGGGCACGCCCGGCAGTCTGGAGACGGTCAGCGCCCTGGTCGCCGACGGCATCGGCGTCGACGTCACACCGGTGTTCAGCGCCATGCGGTACGAGCAGGTCTTCGCAGCGCTGTGCGCGGGACTTGAGCAGGCACGGCGGGCGGGCCGCGCGCTGCACCGCATCTGCTCGGCGGTGTCGCTGCCCATCGCCCCTGTCGACGCCCTGGTGGACCGTCGGCTGCGCGAGCAGGGGCTCGCCGCCGCCCGCTACCCGACGGGTGAGGCGGCCCGCGCCCACGCCCGTGTCGTGTACCACCTGCACGAGCAGGCGATGAGCGCGCCGCGCTGGCAGCGGCTCGCCGCGCAGGGTGCGCGGCTGCCGCACCTCGTGTGGACGGATCTGGAACCGGCCGGACCGGTCCGCTACGCCGACCACCTCGTCGCCTGGGGAGTGGTGCACGCCCTCAGCCGCCCCGCGCTCCCCACCAACGCCGGCTCCACCCTGATCGGCGATGCCCTGTCCGGCCGCCACATCACCGCGCGCCAGGACCTGGAGGCGCTGTACGCCTTCGGCCTGTCCTACGAGGAACTGGCGAGGGAACTGGAGACGGCGTGGCTGGCCGACCGGGAGGAGCAGGGGCGCGCTCTGTGGCGGGACTCGGCACGCGGGACCGGTTCCACGAGCCCGGCCCCAGCGGAGCCGAACCCCACCTGAGCCGGGTCCACTTGAGCCGGGTCGTCACATGGGCTCCGTCGTCGGCCGGTTCGGGTCGTCGGGTGGGAAAACACGTGGACTGCGTGCGAGCGCCCGCGGGACACTGCCCGTCCTGTTCGCCCGTACCGCAGGTGGCCGTCGTCGGTCATGTGCGGGCGCGGGCCGCCCTACGACACCACAGGGTTGGGATGCAGACGCCTGAATCGCGTGGGAATCCTCGGCGCAGGGGCTCGGTGCTCCTCGCACTTCGTTACTACGGACGGGAGTTGGCCCGACTGCGACGGCTCACGGCGCCCGCGATGCTGCTGCCGGCGCTGGGCAACATCGGCATCGCCTACATCGCGCCGCTGATCGTCGCCAAGCTCGTCGCCGACCTCGCGGACGACCCCGAAACCGCCGTCGGCTCGGTGCTGCCGTACGTCCTCGGCTTCGCCGGCGTACTGCTGCTCGCGGAGACGCTGTGGCGGATCGGACTGCACTGCCTCAACCGTCTCGACGCCCTCGGCATCGAGCACCTGTACGTCGTCGGCATGGACGAACTGTTCGCCAAGGACGCCGCGTTCTTCCACGACAACTTCGCCGGATCGCTGACCAAACGGGTGCTGAGCTTCGCCTCCCGCTTCGAGGAGTTCGTCGACACACTCACCTTCAACGTCGTCGGCAGCTTCGTACCGCTGGCGTTCGGCTCGGTCGTCCTGTGGCGCTACGAACCGCTGCTCGTCGTCGGCCTGTTGACGATGATCGCGCTCACCGCGGTGTGTGTGGTGCCCCTGATCCGCCGCCGCCAGGCCCTCGTCGACGAACGCGAGGAGGCCATCGCCCGGGTGTCCGGACACGTCGCCGACAGCCTGATGAACATGGACACCGTCCGGGCGTTCGCCGCCGAGGAACGGGAGGCCGCCGAGCACCGCTCCCGCGTCGCCGTGTCCCGCCGGCTCACCCTGCGGTCGTGGGACTACGGCAATCTGCGCATCGACACCCTCGTCGCACCGATGTCCGTGCTCACCAACGCGCTCGGCCTGCTGCTCGCGGTCGCGCTCGGCGGTGGCGAGCACGGAGTGGAGGCCGTCGTCGTCGCCTTCACGTACTACACCAACGCGACCCGGATCATGTTCGAGTTCAATCAGATCTACCGCCGCCTGGAGAGTTCCATGACGGAGGCGGCGCAGTTCACCGAACTGCTGCGGACGTCGCCGACCGTGCTCGACCCCCGGTCGCCGCAGCCGCTGCCGACCCGCCCCACCGACATCCGGTTCGAGCGGGTGAGCTTCGCCCACGCGGGCGCCGAGCCGCTGTTCAAGGGCCTGGACCTGACCGTGCCCAGCGGGACGAAGGTCGGGCTCGTCGGCCGGTCCGGCGGTGGCAAGACCACGCTCACCCGGCTGCTGCTGCGGATGACGGACATCGACTCCGGCCGGATCCTGATCGGCGGCCGGGAGATCAACCGGCTGCGCCAGGCGGACCTGCGCAGCCTGATCGCCTACGTGCCGCAGGACCCGGCGATGTTCCACCGCTCGCTGCGGGACAACATCGCCTTCGCCAGGCCCGGCGCCACCGACGCCGAGATCCGCCGCGCCGCCGAGGCGGCGCACGTCACGGAGTTCGCCGACGCGCTGTCCGACGGCTTCCGGACCATGGTGGGCGAGCGCGGCGTCAAGCTGTCCGGCGGTCAGCGCCAGCGGGTCGCCCTCGCGCGGGCGATCCTGCGGGACGCGCCGATCCTGCTGCTGGACGAGGCGACCAGCGCCCTCGACTCGGAGAGCGAGATCCTCGTCCAGGAGGCGCTGTGGCGGCTCATGGAAGGGCGGACGGCGCTGGTCGTGGCGCACCGGCTGAGCACGGTCGCCTCCATGGACCGGCTGATCGTGCTCGACCGCGGGCGGATCGTCGAGCAGGGCACCCACCAGGAACTGCTCACGTCGGACGGCGCGTACGCCAAGCTGTGGCAGCACCAGTCGGGCGGCTTCCTCGACGCCGTCCCGCCCCAGGCCGACCCGCACTGAGGACCACGGGACGAACCACGGACCGCAGGAGGTCAGGACACCTGGCCGACATGGGCGAGGGCCTGCTTCAGCAGCGCCCCGTGCCCGCCGGGCATCTCGCTGTGCACCGCCTCGGACGCGGCCTCCTGCGGCGTGAACCACACCAGGTCCAGCGCGTCCTGCCGGGGCCGGCAGTCCCCGGTCACCGGGACGACGTAGGCGAGGGACACCGCGTGCTGCCGCGGGTCGTGGTACGGGGTGATCCCCGCCGTCGGAAAGTACTCGGCGACCGTGAACGGCTGGAGCGAGGCCGGCACCCGCGGCAGTGCCACCGGCCCGAGGTCCTTCTCCAGATTTCGCAGCAGGGCGTCGCGCACCCGCTCGTGGTGCAGGACCCGGCCGGAGACCAGGGTGCGGCTGACCGTGCCGTCCGGCCCGATGCGCAGCAGCAGACCGACACTGATGACTTCGCCGCTGTCGTCCACGCGCACGGGCACGGCCTCGACGTACAGGATCGGCATGCGGGCACGCGCCATCTCCAGCTCGTCGCTGGTCAGCCAGCCGGGCGTGGTTTCGGTCATGTCAGACATGGCTTGATCATACTTTCCGGTGTGGTGCGCGCTCAGTCGCGGGCGGGGTCGGGTGAGGGCAGTCCGTACAGGCGGCGGGCGTTGTCCCGGCCCGTCCAGGCGGCGATCCGCAGGGCGTCGGGCAGGCTCAGCTCGTCCGCGTCCACCCGGTCCTGGAGCAGCGCGGCGAGCCCCTGCCGGAAGCACAGCGCGCCGAGGTGGTGGAGCTCGGCCAGAGCGTACGCGTCGGAGCTGTACAGCAGTTTGCGGAACGGAGTGATCTCCAGTGCCTCCTCCAGGATCGCCCGGGACCGGGCCGGTCCCGCGTGGTGCAGGGCCAGTCCGACGTCCAGGTACACCTGCTCGAACACCGCCGCCAGATAAGCGGCGTTGCGCTGGTAGGGCCAGCAGTGCAGCAGCAGCACGGGCACCGTGCCCCGGGTCAGGCGCAGCCAGTCCGTCAGCAGGGCGGGGTCGGCCCGGTGCAGCCGCAGGTCGGCGTCGCCGAACCCGGTGTGCAACTGCAGCGGCAGCCCCAGGTCGACCGCGGTCCACAGCAGCTGCCGTACCAGCACCGGGTCGGTGAGCGGGCCGCCCGCCGCGAGCCAGCGCCGGGCCGCGGCGGTCACCTCCGCGTCCGCGGGCCGGGCCGGATCCAGGGCGAAGCCGGTGCGGTAGGCGGCCACCGACTTCACCGCGACCACGCCCGGCCGGCGCACCGCACGCTCGGCGGCGGCGCGGAACACGCGTGCGTACTCGCCCGGTTCGACACCCTCACGGGCCACCGTCTCGGCGACCGCCTCCAGCCGCACCACCTCGTACGCCGTCGCGCCCGCGGCCCGGGCCAGCTCGGCGGGGGAGGTGAGGGGACGCGGGGCGTACCCGGTGTCGACGCAGAACGCCCCGGCCGCCGCCGCGGACAGGAAGCGCCGGTTGACCTCCGCCCAGCCCAGGGCGGTGCGCCGGGCCAGATAGTCGGCGGCGGGCGCGTGCCGGGGCAGGTCGAGCAGGGGGGCGCAGTGGCGGCGCACGGCCGTGCCGACCGGGGTGTCGAAGGGGGAGATCCCGCTGCCGGGCCGGGCCTCGCCCTCGGTGAGCAGCGACTCGAACTCGGCCGGGGCGAGCTGGGCGGTGACCGCGCCGTGGCAGTGGTGGTCCACCAACGGCAGTCCGGCGAGGGCTTCCTGGACCGCGCCCATCGTCAGTACCGCCAGCGGTAGGCCGCCGCCACCTGCGCGTCGTCGAGGCCGTCGACGCGGCGGGCCTCCCCGAGGCGGACCGCGGTCACCGCGTCGGCCAGGACCGGCCCCAGCGCGGCGCGCAGCACCCGGTCGGCGCAGAACGCCTCGGCCGCCGCCGTGAGCGTGGTCGGCAGCCGTCGCACGCCCCGGGCGGCGGCCTCGTCGGCGTCGAACCGGGCCGGGTCCCCGGTGATCTCCTCGGGCAGCGGGGCCGCGGCGGCGAGGCCGTCGAGACCGGCGGCGATGACACAGCCGAGCGCGAGATACGGGTTGGCGGCCAGATCGACCGGTTTCACCTCCAGATTGGCCTCCCGCTCCCGGCGGCCCGCCATGCCGGTGACGACCCGCAGCGCCGCCTCCCGGGTCTCCCGGCCCCAGCAGGTGAACACGCCCGCCCACTGGGCGGGCCGCAGCCGCAGATAGCTGGCCGGGCTCGGCGCGGTCACCGCGGTCAGCGCGGGCAGCCGGGCCAGCACCCCGGCCGTGAACGACTCCGCGGCGCCCGTCATGCCGTACCGGCCCGTGCCACCCGCGTGCAGGTTCACCCCGCCTCGCCAGCAGGACAGATGCAGATGACCGCCGTTGCCGACGCCGGTGGCGAGCACGGCCGGGGCGAACGACACCCGCAGTCCGTGCCGCCGCGCCACCGCCCGGACGGTCTGCCGCACGAGTACACTCCGGTCGGCCGCCGCCACCGGGTCGAGCGCGCCGACCGACACCTCGAACTGCCCGGCCGCGTACTCCGGATGGACCTGGTCGACGGCCACGCCCTGCGCGGCGAGCGCGGCCAGCAGATCGGCGGTGCAGTCGCTCAGCTCGACCTGCCGGGTGGCGCTGTAGGCCGGGCCGGACACCGCGGGCACGAACGCACCCTCGGGCGCCGAGTCCAGGGCGACACTCCACTCGATCTCGACGGCCGCCCGGACGGTGACGCCGAGCCGGGCCTCGGCGTCCGCGACGACCCGGCGCAGGAAGGTGCGGCCGCACCCGGGATGCGGCTCGCCCTCCTGGGTGATCCGGTCCACCGGCGCCCAGGCCCAGCCGGGCTGGCCGGCCAGCTCCACCAGGTGGTCCAGGTCCGGGTACAGCCGCAGATCGCCGTCGGGGGAACCGAGGACGTCGGTGGTGACGATCGAGTCGTCGGCCAGGAACGTGTCGAAGACCGGTGACATGCCGACGCCCCAGGCCGCCGCGTCGCCGAGCCGCGCCGTCGGGATCGTCTTGACCCGGCCCACGCCCGCCGTGTCGACGTAGGCCAGCACGATCCCGTGGACGCCCCGGCCGGTCAGCTCGGCGGCGCGGGCCACGGCCCGCTCCACGTCGCCGGGACGCCCACCGGGCACGGGGTCGGCCAGCGTGGTCATACGTCCTCCATGACGGGCTCGGCGGTCCGGTCCGTGGGTCAGGGTTTCACGGCCACCGCGCCGAACTGGGGCACCGCCGCGGGGGAGTCGGGTCCGGCGCGCCACTGCGAGCACGGCACCAGGCCCGGTTCGAGCAGGTCGAGTCCGTCGAGGAAGGCGGCGACCTCGTTCTTCGCGCGGGCGATGATGGGCGGTGTGGCGTTCTCGTTCCAGAACTCCATGGCGGCCACGTTGCCCGCGCCGCCGAACTCGGCGTCGAAGGTGGGGTGGGTCAGCGCGAGGAAGCTGCCGGAGGGCACCGCCGCCATGACCCGGCGCACGATGTCGCGCGCCTCGTCCGCGTCGAGCACGAAGTTCAGGATGCCCAGCATCATCACCGCGACCGGCCGCGACAGGTCCAGGGTCTCGGCGGCCCGCCGCAGGATCGCTTCCGGGTCGCGCACATCGGCGTCGATGTAGTCGGTGACGCCCCCGGCGCTGCTGGTGAGCAGGGTGCGGGCGTGCGCCAGCACGATCGGGTCGTTGTCGACGTACACGATCCGTGACTCGGGCACGATCCGCTGCGCTATCTCATGGGTGTTGTTCACGGTCGGCAGCCCGGTGCCGATGTCGAGGAACTGCCGCACCCCGCGCTCCTCGGCCAGGAACCGGACCGCCCGCCCCAGGAACTCCCGGTCCGCGCGCGCGACCGCCCGGATCACCGGGAACAGCCCGGCGACATGCTCGCCGACCTGCTGGTCGACCTCGTAGTTGTCCTTGCCGCCGATCCAGTAGTTCCAGACCCGCGCGTTGTGGGCCACGGAGGTGTTCAGCCTCACCGGCCCGTCCGCAGGGGGGTGCCCCTCGCTCACGTCATTGCCCTTCTTATCCGGGGTGGTTCGCCGTCATTCTGCCGCCCGATGATCGGGACTGTCCCGGGAATAGGACGCCCGAGGCGGTTCCCGGTACGGCTCAGGCCGGCAGCGCGGTGTCCAGGAAGCCGAGGAGGTCCGTGAAGACCTCGGTCCGGTTCGTCTCGTTGAAGACCTCGTGCCGGGCCCCGGCGTAGATCCGCTCGGTCGCCGTGCCGCCGCTCAGCCGTGCCACGCCGGGCCGGCTGCCGGCCGGCGGGACCAGCCGGTCCTCGGCGCCGTGCAGCCACAGCACGGGGAGCCGGCCGACGGCACCGCCCGCGGCCACGGTCTCCAGGGTGCGGGCGAACGCGCTCAGCGTCGGCCGCTTCATCGGGCCGTGCCACACCAGCGGATCGGCGGCGTACGCGGCGCCCACGGCGGGATCGCGGGAGAGTGCCGCCGGGCTGACCGGGGTGTCCGGGATCTCGTCGAGGGCCAGCAGCCGCCCGGGCAGCTCCCAGGCGCCGATCACCGGTCCGGACAGCACGAGCGCGGCGGGCTCGGCGGGGTGGCGCTGCACGTAGCGGGCGGCGATCAGACCGCCCATGGAGTGGCCGAGCACGACCAGCGGCAGCCCGGGATGCGCGGCGCTGGCGAGGTCCGCCACGGCGTGCAGATCGGTGACCGCGTCCTCGAAGTCCTCGATCAGCACGCGCTCGCCCGCCGATCTGCCGTGGCCCGCATGGTCGGGCCCGTACACGGCCGCGCCGTGCACGGACAGGACGTCGGCGAGCCGTTCGTAGCGGCCGATGTGTTCGCCGTAACCGTGTACCAGGAGGACGAGGCGGCGCGGCGCCGGGTGCGGCCACTCGCGTGCGCTGATCGCGCCCCGGACGCCGGTCAGGACATGCTCGCGGGCGTGGGCCATGGGACCTCCGGGTGCCTCGGTGCGGGTACGGGGAGATCTTCCCAGCGGCCCGGGCGCCGGGCCAGAGTCCGCCGGTCACCAGCGTCGACGGTCGGGAGCCCAGCCACGCGCCCCGTCCACTTCGCGGCCGCCCGCCGCACCCCCATCGGCAGGCTGCGCGGAGCCCAGGCCTCCGTGCGGCCCGACGGCCTCGCGGCGGCCGTCATCCGCCGGCTGGTCGCCGACGTACCCGCGCTCGACCCGGCCCGGATGCGTGGGCATAACATCGGTGACCGCATGAACACGATGACGCTCTGGCACATATCAGGCTGGGAGTTCGCCGCCCTGGCCTTCGCGGCGCTCCTGGTCGGCTTCTCCAAGACCGCGGTGAGCGGCGCCAACACGGTCAGCCTCGCCGTCTTCGCGGCGGTGCTGCCCGCCCGCGCCTCCACCGGCGTACTGCTCCCGGTGCTGATCGCGGGCGATCTGCTCGCCGTCGCCACCTACCGGCGGCACGCCCACTGGCCCACGCTGTGGCGGCTGTTCCCCGCCGTCGCGGCCGGTGTGGTCCTCGGCACGCTGTTCCTGATGTGGGCCGACGACGGGATCGTACGGACCTCGATCGGCGCGATCCTGCTGCTGATGGCCGCCGTCACGCTCTGGCGGCGGCGCCGGTCCGGCACCGAGGAGGCGCCCGAGCCGGACACCGGCCGGGCGGGCCGCGTCAAGGCCCGCTCGTACGGCGTCCTCGGCGGCTTCACCACCATGGTCGCCAACGCGGGCGGCCCGGTGATGTCGATGTACCTGCTGTCGGCGGGCTTTCGGAAGCTGGGCTTCCTCGGCACGTCGGCGTTCTTCTTCCTGATCGTGAACGTGTCCAAGGTCCCCTTCAGCGTCGGCCTCGGACTGATCGACGGCCACTCGCTGCTCCTCGACGCCGCGCTCGTCGTGTTCGTCGTGCCCGGCGCGTTCCTCGGCACCTGGGCCGTGGGCAGGATCAACCAGCGACTGTTCGAGCGCCTGGTGATCGCGGCGACGGTCGTGGGCGGCGTGCAACTGCTGCTGCGCTGACGCCGACCGCTATCCGCGCAGTCCGAGGAGCGCGGGCAGGTCGGCGAACGAGTCCAGCACGTGGTCCGGGGTGCCGCTCGCCGCGGCGAGCGATTCGGGCAGGTACTTGCCCGTGCGGACCAGCACCCCGCTGATCCCGGCCCGCTGCGCCGCCAGCACGTCCGACTCGATGTCGTCGCCCACCATCAGCGTCCGGTCCGCGCCCACCCCCAGCCGGGCCAGCGCCGCCGCGAAGAACGCCGGCGACGGCTTGCCGGTCACCACCGCCTCGGTGCGCGCCGCCCGCTCCAGGCCCAGCAGGAAAGCACCCGTGTCCAGCTGGAGACCGCGGTCCGTGCGCCAGAACAGATTGCGGTGCATCGCCACCAGCCGCGCACCCCGCTGGAGGTGCCCGAAGACCCGGTTGAGCGCCGCGTAGCCGAACTCCGGTCCTGCGCCGCCCACGACCACCACGTCCGGGCTCGTGTTCTCGTCGTTCTCGTCGTTCGCGTCGTTCTCGTCGTTCTCGTCGTTCTCGTCGACGAGCCGCACGCCCTCCAGGTCCTCCCGGACGTCCCCGCTGTTCAGAAGGGCGCAGCGGGCCCCGGGGAAGTGCTCGGCGAGATGCTTCGCGGTGACGGCGGGCGCGGTGAGCACGTCCTCGGCGCCCGCCGCGAAACTGGCCTCGCCCAGGGCCGTGGCGATCGAGGCCCGCGTCCGGGACGTCGTGTTGGTGACGAGCGCGACGCCGAGCCCGGCCGCGCGGATCTCCCGCAGCGCCGCCACCGCGCCGGGCAGGGCCCGCCACGAGACGGTGAGCACCCCGTCGATGTCGATCAGCACGGCACGCACGGACGTCGAACCGGTCTCCATACCGGCCAGGTACCCCGATCACCACATCCCGACCACACCCAGGGCCCGGACGCCTGCCCCACGGCCTGGATGCCCGCGCCGCACGCCCGGGGGTCGGCGCCGTACGCCTGGATGCCCGGATCGCACGCCCGGACGGCTGCGACCCGCCCCGTACGTCGGGGCGGTGGTGATCCGCGGTCCTGTACGTCGGGGCGGCGGCGACCCGCGACCCCGTACGCTCACCCCATGTCCCCACACGTCCTGATCCTCGGTGGTACCGCAGAGGCGCGCCTGCTCGCCGGTGAACTCGCGTCCGTCCCCGGTGTCCGGGTCACCGTGTCACTGGCCGGGCGGGTGACCCGGCCGGCGCCGGTGGCCGGGGACGTCCGCACCGGAGGGTTCGGCGGGGCCGAGGGGCTGGCCGCATGGCTCGCCGAGCGGCGGGTGACCGCCGTCGTCGACGCCACGCACCCCTTCGCCGCCCGGATCACCGCCAACGCGGCGCGGGCCGCGGCGGCGACCGGGGTGCCGCTGGTGGTGCTGCGCCGCCCGGGCTGGCAGCCCGGCGACGGCGACCGCTGGCACCTGGTGGCCTCCCTGGCCGCCGCCGCGGACACGCTGCCCGGCCTCGGCCGCCGGGCCTTTGTGACCACCGGCCGCCTCGGTCTGGCCGCCTTCGCCCACCTCGCCGGCGTGCACCTCGTCGTACGGTCCGTTGAGCCGCCCGAGCCGCCGCTGCCGCCGCACGCCGAAGTCCTCCTCGCGCGGGGCCCGTTCACGGCGGCCGACGAGACGGCGCTGCTGCGCCGGCACCGGATCGACGTGCTGGTCACCAAGGACAGCGGGGGAGCGGCCACGGCCGCCAAGCTGACGGCCGCCCGCACGCTCGGCCTGCCCGTGGTCGTCGTACGCAGGCCGCCGCTGCCGGCCGGAGTGACCGCGGTGCCCGACGTCGCGGCCGTACTGGAACGGCTGGGCCGCACCCCGCCACGCCCGACGCCCTGAGCCGGCCGCAACACCGGATCCCGCGGTACGGGGTCGTCAGCGGTCGCGCGGATGGCGGCGCAGCAGATACGTGTCCATGATCCAGCCCTTGCGGGCACGGGCCTCGGCGCGCAGCCGCTCGATGCGCGGACCGGCCTCCGCGAGCGGACCGGAGTCCAGGATCTCGTCCGCAGTGCCCAGATAGGCACCCCAGTAGATGTCGATGTCCTCGCCGGCGTACCGCCGGAACGCCTGCTGGGCGTCGAGCATCACCACCACGTCGTCCACGCCCTCGGGGAAGCCCTCGGCCAGCCGCCGCCCGGTGGTGATCTGCACGGGCCGGGCCACCCGGTTCAGGCCGGTGCGGTGCCGGGCGACGAGCGCCGAGACACTGCTGATGCCCGGCACGACCTCGTGGGCGAAGGCCACGGCGCCCCGGGCCAGCACCTCCTCCAGGATCCCCAGCGTGCTGTCGTACAGCGCGGGATCCCCCCACACCAGGAACGCCCCGGTCTCGTCCTCGCCCAACTCCTCGGCGATCAGCCGCTCGTAGACGTCGGCACGTGCGCTGCGCCACTCACCGACGGCCGGCGAGTACGCCGCGCCGCCCGCGCCCCGATCCCGCTCCGGGTCGCGCGCCTCCACCAGCCGGTACGTCCCCGGCGGCAGATGCGCGTCCAGCATCTCCCGGCGCACCCGGGTCAGATCGCTCTTCACCTCGCCCTTGTCGAGGAGGAAGAACACGTCCGTGCCGCGCAGCGCCCGGACCGCCTGCAGGGTCAGCTGCTCCGGGTCGCCCGCGCCGATACCGATGACAAGAATCCTTCGCACCCCCCGAGTCTGCCCCATGCATGCCCCCGACCGTGCCCGCACCCTGTCCCACCGGGCGCCGAGCGCTCCGCTGGACATGCTGCGATGTGCCGTCGGTCGTCTGCGGCACCGTCGTGGCCGGTCGCGCAGTTCCCCGCGCCCCTTCAGAGCGCTGTCGAACCGCAGCGGACTTCACCGGACCTGCTCAGGACGCCTGCCGCCCGCGCAGCCGGGGCGCCCGCGCGGCGGCGTCGACGGGCTCCGCGTCCCGCTCCACCGCGCCCGCCAGGTCGCGCGCCCAGCTCGCGAGCCCGGCGACGTCCAGCCCGTACGGCTGCTGCCGCCCGCTGTGTGCCGCCCACTCCTCGACCGCAGCCGCGCCCCGCCGCAGCAGCCGCGGCCCGCCGGTGGCATTGCCCCGGGCCGCATGGGTGAGCCCCACCGCCAGCTGGGCCAGGCCCCGCCACAGCGTGCGCTCGTCCCCGGGCCCGGACTTCCAGGCGTCCTCGAAGACCTCGTGCGCATGGAAGGGCCTGCCCGCGTCCAGCAGTTCCTGCGCCTCGGTGACCGTCTGCGACGGTGTGCGCACGATCCCTTCGGGCTGGCGCGCCACGCCGTCCGTGCCGTACGGCAGGGGCCGCCCAAGACCGTCCCGGGGCCGTGCGTTGCGGGCCCGGCCCGCGCTGTCCCGGTCCCGGGTGCCGGCCGGGCCTCCCGATGATGCGCCCGTGCTTCCCATACGCCGATTGTCCCCCACCGGCCCGGCCGCACCCGGCGCCGCTTTCGGCGCGACCCGGTGATTGGGGTAAAGTGCTCCACGCGCGCTCACACGGGTCACACCCGCGAGCGCACCGGGACGTGGCGCAGCTTGGTAGCGCACTTGACTGGGGGTCAAGGGGTCGCAGGTTCAAATCCTGTCGTCCCGACTTTTTGAAGTCGCAGATCAGGGGCGGTTTCGGAGCAATCCGAAACCGCCCTTTGATCGTTTTTGGGGACCGGTTGGGGACCGGAGCCCCTTCGGAGGGCCGTGTTCCGGTGAAGCCGTGCTGAACATTTTCGGACGCGGGGGCGGTGAAATCCGTCACCCGTGGCGAGATCTCGTCGGTGGCATCGGATCAGTGCCGTTGTCCTCACCGTGGCCCTCGCGGCCGCCGGAGCACCTCCGCCTCACCTCCGTCCACGCCGTATTCCTTCATTGGCGGGCCGAAAACTGCTGGTTAGCGTCCGGCGTCATGGACCACCGAGTTCTGACGGACACCATTGACGAGCTGGACCGCCGTGTGATCGCGGCTCTCCAGCTCAACGGTCGTGCCCGCTGGAACGCGGTGGCTCGCTGGGTGGGCGTGAACGAGACGACCGTCCGGCGACGGTACAAGGCGTTGCGCGAGCGCGGACTGCTGCGCGTCGTCGGCACCTTGCAGCTGGACCGCACCCGGGCGGGTTCTGCCGTCCCCGAGCCGCAACGCATCACCAAGGCTCTCGCAGATGTACGCCCGGTCGACCCGCGCACCGACGTGGCGATCACCGGAGACTGGAACCGTCCTGTCTTCGAACGGACACCAGAGGTGGCGGCGCTCGCCACTCAGGCACGCCGGTGCGCGGCCCTGGCCGTGGAGTAGGTACGCCGCCTGCCAGGGCCGGCCGGTCCCGCTGCGCCCTCGCGGCGTTACGTCCCCCTGCCCCGCGGAGGCAGCGCGGCACGGTGGGCGGTCGCTAGCCTCCGGTCCGTTTCACGTCGATGCCGAGTCCGGCCCACAGCTCCCGCTCCAGCCGGCTCGGCGGTGTCGTGCACCGCCGCTCCGGATGCCAGGCCGGGGGCGTGTACGGGGCTGCCGGCGGCTCGGCGTCACGCCCCGGGCGGTCGGGGTCCGGGCGGTCGGAGTCCGGGCCGGGGTCGGCGTAGTGGACGCCGGGCAGCGGTCCGACGGAGAAGGCGCCGAGCTGGATGAGCAGCTTCAACGCACCGGCGCCGGCCCTGCCGAGCCAGAACCTCAGCCTCATACCGCTCCTCTCCTTCCCAGCCGGTCCCGTGGCCGCCCTGGGACGGCAGCCGTCGGCGCCCAGGGTCACCGCTCGCCCTGGAGCATCGCTTAAAGGAGGCCGCGCAAAACCGCGACCATGAAAATTTCATACCCCGGGGCAGCCAGATTCCCGGCCGAAATCATGATCGGCTAAGTGTCGTTGTAGCCGACAACGTGTCAGTGTTCCGGCAGGCGGAAGGAGCAGTGGCATGGAGATCGGGGTTCTCGGGCCGCTCGTGGTGAGCATCGACGGCACCTCCGTGGTGCCGAGCGCGGCCAAGCCGCGGCAGCTGCTCGCGCTGCTGGCGGTCAACGCGGGAGGGGACGTCAACGTGGCGACCCTGACGGAGGAGCTGTGGGAGTCCAGACCCCCCAGCGGGCCCGCGGGAGTGGTGCAGACCTACGTCAAGCAATTGCGCCGGGCCATCGGGCACGCCCTGGGACCGGAGCACGAATGCGCGCCGAAAGAGGTGCTGAGCCGCAGCTACGCCGGGTACGCGCTGAACATGCCGGCGCCCGTCCTGGAGGCCGACCTCTTCCAGCAGCTCAGCGGCCGCGGCCTGCGGGCCCTGGAGGGCGGCGACGACGAGACCGCCGCGAAGCTGCTGGGCGAGGCGCTCGCCATGTGGCGCGGGCCGGTCCTCGCCGACGTACGCATCGGACCGGCGCTCCGCGTCGAACTGCTGCGGCTTGAGGAGGCGCGGCGCTCCGCGCTGGAGGGACGCATCACCGCCGATCTGCGACTCGGCCGGCACGCCGAGGTGATCGGTGAACTCCTCGCGCTCACCGAGCGTTTCCCGCTCCAGGAGAGTCTGCACGCGCTGCTGATGCTGGCGCTCTACCGGTGCGGACGCTCGTGGCAGGCGCTTGAGATCTTTCGAAAGCTACGCGCGTCGACCAGTCAGGAGCTGGGCATAGAACCCTCACTGCGCCTGCAGAAACTGCACCGGGCGATCCTGGCCGCCGACCCCCGGCTCGACCTCACCGTGCCGAGTTTGGCGGCCTTTTAGCGGGCCGGGGCACCGTGGGGCCGCGTCGGCCGGGCCCGGCCCACCCCTCGTCGCAGCACGGACCCGGCCGGCCCGCTCACCCCTGGACGGAACCGAGACGGAGCACCATGACGCGATATCTGTCCCGGAAGCGCCCGGACGACGAACCGGGCCCCGCGACACGGCTGTTCTGCTTCCCGTACGCGGGCGGCGGAGCCTCGGCGTACCGGCGATGGCAGCGCGGCCTCGACGCCCACGACGCCGGGGTACGGGTGATGCCCGTACAACTGCCCGGCCGCGAGGAACGGTTCGCCGAACCCAGGTTCACCGATCTGGACGCCCTCATCGACGACATGGACGCGCAGCTCGACGAGGAGCTGTCCGCACCCCACATCCTCTACGGACACAGCATGGGGGCGCTCATCGCGTACGCGCTCGCCCGGCGGCGGCAGCGGCGCGGCGCGGCCCTGCCCCGGGCACTCGTGCTGAGCGCCTACCGCGCCCCGCACCTGCCGGCCCCGCCGATCGCCGATCCGGACGCCGGGGACGCGGAACTCGTCGCCGGCCTGGCGGCACTCGGCGGCATCCCGCAGACACTGCTCGACCACCCCGAATTCCTCTCCGCACTGCTCCCGGTGGCCCGCGACGACCTGCGGCTGTGCCTGCGCAGCCGCGCCACGCCCGCCGAGCAACTACGGGTGCCGCTGCACCTGTTCGCGGGACGCGGGGACCGGCTGGTCGGCGTGTCCGAGGTGGCCGCCTGGAGGCGGCACGCGGGGCGCGGCTGCGATCTGCGCACCATGCCCGGCGGGCACTTCTTCGTCAGATCCGACGAGGGAGCCTTCCTGGCCGAACTCGCCTCCCTGACGCGCCGGTACGCCACGGAGCGGGTCGCGGCGTGACGGACGGTCACCGCGAGCGCGGCGGCCGGGTCATGAGAATCTCACGCACCGGTCATTTACCCGTCATACCGGGGCCATGGCGGCGTCCCCGCCGCCCGCTTGCGTTCCGTTCGCCCCGAAGACCGGGGAACGGCGGGCACGCCGGCCCTCCCACGACCACCTCCGCACGACCGCCGTGCCGCCCGAGCCCGTACGGAACCATCGAACCCCCGCGAAAGGAAACACGTCCCGTGCCACACGACGCCGCCGAAGGCGCCACGAGGAGCCCCGCCTCGCCGCAGGTCCGCATCGCCTGGGGCGTGCTGGCCGCCCTGCTGCTGATCTGGCTGGTGTTCGAGACGGCGAAGTACGGCGGCTGGGTGATCGTCGCCGCCCTCGCCGGTGTCGTCGTACCCGACCTCTCCTTCCTCGCCGGGCTCACCGGCCCGCACGAGCACGGCCGGATGCCGCGCAGGGCCGTTCCCCTCTACAACCTGCTGCACCGGCCCGTCGTCGCCGTCGTCGTCATGCTCACCTGTCTGATCCCGGACTCCTCGGCCGTCGCCGTCCCGCTGTTCAACTTCGGTCTGGCCTGGCTGGTGCACATCGCCGCCGACCGGGCCCTCGGGTTCGGCCTGCGCGGCGCGGACGGCAGGCAGCGCTGACCCACGCCCGCGGGGCGCTTTGGTGCCGCGCAAGCCCTCGCTGCGAGGCTCGTCCGGGTTCCCGACCGCGCCTCGCGCCGCGCGGCGGCCACTTGCCACTTGCATCACCGCACCCAAGTAACCGCTGAGCACCTGTTGCCGGAGGAGACGCATGGAAACGACGGACACGACGCACGGCGGGCCGCAGACCGGCAGGCCCCTCATGGACTACCCGTTCCACCGCCCTTCGGCCGTCGAAGTACCCCCGGTCTACGAGGAGTTGCGGGCCAAGTGCCCCGTCGCCCAGGTCCGGCTGCCCAGCGGCGACGAGGGCTATGTGGTGACCCGCTACGACGATGTGCGCACCGTGCTCGCCGACGCCAGGTTCAGCCGGGCCGCCACCATCGCACCCGAGGCGCCCCAGCTGACCAGCACGCCTCCGGTGCCGGGCAGCCTGTTCACCACGGACCCGCCCGAGCACACCCGGCTGCGCAGGCTCGTCTCCCGGGAGTTCACCGCCCGCCGTGTGCAGAACATGCGGCCGCGGATCCAGGAACTCACCGACGGACTCCTCGACGCGATGGAGAAGCAGGGCGGGCCGGTCGACCTCAACACGGCGCTGGCCTTTCCGCTGCCGGTGATGGTGATCTGCGAACTGCTCGGTGTCCCCTTCGAGGACCGCGACCGCTTCCGCGAGTGGTCCGACGCCTTTGTCTCGCTGACCGCGCACACCCCGGAGGAGACCGCCGCCCAGCGCCAGCAGATGATCGAGTACCTGGCGGCACTCGTCAAGCGCAAGCGGGAGGAGCCGACGGACGACCTGATGGGGGCGCTCGTCGCCGCCCACGACGAAGAGGGCAGCCTCAATGAGTTCGAGCTGATCGTCATGGCGGCGACCATCCTCGTCGCCGGTCACGAGACCACCGTCAGCATGATCGGCAAGATCGTGCTGACCCTGCTGCGCCACCCGGAGCACCTGGCCACGCTGCGCGAGCACCCCGAGATGATCGACCACGCCGTCGAGGAACTGCTGCGCGTCAACCCGATCGGTGACGGCGGCCCGCTGCGGATCACCCTGGAAGACGTGGAGATCGGCGGCACCGTCATCCCCAAGGGCAGCGCGGTGCTGGCGGCGGTGTGCTCCGCCAACCAGGACCCCACGCGCTTCCCGGGCGCCGAGGCCGACGAGTTCGACCCCACCCGGCCCGAGGCCGTCCACCACGTCGCGTTCGGCCACGGCCCGCACTTCTGCGTGGGCGCCGCGCTGGCCAGAGCTGAGCTGCAGATCGTCATCGCCTCGCTGCTGGACCGGTTCCCCGGTCTGCGGCTCGCGGAGGACGTCGAGGCCCTGGAGCTGACGACCGGAATGATGGTCCACGGCCTGACCCGCCTCCCCGTCACCTGGTGACACCCCACCACCGACTGACGCCAGCCCGCCGACCCGACCCGCCGGCCCGACCCGCCGGCCCGGACACGCCGACGCCCGGCCGGCGGTGGGTGGGTGGCGGTTCGGTTGGTGGGCTGGGTGTTGGCGGTGCCCGGTCCGCCGGCCCGGGCTGGGTGGCGGACCGGGTGGCGGCCCGATCCGGGTGTGGTGGCGTTCAGCCGACGTTCGGCTCCGTTGGTCCGGGCGCCGTGGGGCTGGGTGGTGGATCGCTTCGTTGATCCGATGCGTTGACCGCCCGGTCTCGGCGGGCGGTCGGTTGTGGTGGCGGGGCCGGTTGAGGGCCCGGTCCGTGCGGTTCGTACGGGCCGGGGCCTTGGCGTGTATGGAACGGGTCCGGGGTGCCGAGCCGTTGGTCAGACCCGGGCGGTCGGGGACTGCGCCTCCACGACATGCGGTCCCGGTCGCTGCAACTGGAAGTACGCGCCTCCCAGTACCCGCTCCTTCAGCCGCTGGCTGCGGTCGACCACCCGGTACAGCGAGCGGCGTACCACACCGCCGGCGCCGTGCAACGCGAACAGCCGCTCCTGGCGCAGTTGCAGACCGCGCGACATGGCGACCGACTCCTCCCGCGCCCGCTGGAACCGGGCACCCGCCGCCAGCAGCGCCCCCTCGTCCCCGCCCGCGTCGAACGCCTCGCGCAGCAGCGGAGCCAGCGTCACCCCGTCGATGATCGCGTGATTGACACCCTGCCCGAGGATCGGCGTCAGCGTGTGCGCCGCGTCGCCGATCAGCACCAGACCCGGCATGGACCAGCGCGGCACCACCGTGGTGAAGATGTCCAGCATCGAGGTGTCGGACCAGGACCGGATCTCCGAGCGCACCGACCCGGCCAGCTCCGGAGCGAGCCGGTCCAGCCGCTCGTACAGCGCGGGCAGACCCTCGGCGCGCAGCTCCTTCAGTCCGCCCTTCGGGATGTTGAAGCCGACGCGCACACTGTCCGGGTGGGTCGGGATGAACAGCCCGTGCTGGTCGCCGCGGATCCGGATCCGGTACGTACGGTCGTCCCACTCGGTGGGGAACGGCAGCTTCAGCCACACCACGTCACGGTCCAGCGGCAGCTTCGTGTACGACAGCCCGGACATCTCGCGGACCTTGCTGAACCGGCCGTCCGCCGCCACCGTGAGCGCCGCGCGCACCGTCAGCTCGCCCTCCGGGGTGCGCGCCGTCACCCCCGTGACCGGGCCGCGCTCGCCGTCCGCGCGCAGCAGCCGGGTGACCGTCGCCCGGCGCACCAGGGTGAAGTGGTCCGGGTGCTCCTCCTGCCCGAGCGCCGCCAGGGCCGAGAGCAGCGCAGGCTGGGGCAGCTCCACCGGATAGGGGTGCGGGTACGGGAAGCGGCGGAAGTCGGCGCGCAGCACCGTGCTGCCGGAGTCGACGATCTCCATCCTGTGCATCTGCTGGCAGGCGCCGCCCAGCCGGCCGAGGACGCCCAGCCTGTCGAGCAGCCACACCGAGTCGGGGGAGACCGACTCGCCCCGGAACGACCGGTCGAAGTGACCGCTCTGCTCCACAACCACGACGGAGACCGAACGCCTGGCGAGTTCCACGGCCAGGGTCAGCCCCGCCGGACCTCCTCCGACCACACACACGTCTGCGGTCAGCTCAGTTGTCGTCATCGGTGCTGCCTTTCCGAAGGAGTCATCCTCCACCGATGGTCCGCAGCCCGCCTAAAGCAGCTCTTGCGGGCGCTGCGCACGGCCCGGCCGGCACCCCGACCGCGCCCTGGGCGCAAGCCCGTCTTTAGGGCCGGGGCACAAGCTCCCAAGCGCCCGCCCGCCCCCGCAGAGAGGCGAACCGACCGTGAGCACAGCAGTGACGACATCCGACCCGGAGCGCACCGGCCCCGCGAGCCCCCTCGACCGGCTGCGCGCACTGTACGGCGAGCGACGCCTCGCCGCCGAGTACCCGGCGGTGCCCGGACTGCTCGCCGAACTCGCGCAGCCGGACGACGGATTCGCCCAGCTGTCCCGCGCGGGCCGGCTGCTCGCCAAGGTCGCCCCCGAGGACATCGTGGAGGCGCACCCGGGCGTCGTGCCCGCCACCGTCGCCGTCACCGGACACGGCACCCTGGACGCGCTGACCGCACCGCTCACCGCGGAACTCGCCCGCCACGGCATCCCGTTGCGGCTGAGCGCCGCCGACCACGACGCCTGGCTGCGCGACCTGCGGGACACCGGCAGCCACCTGTACGCGCCCGGCACCGAACTCGCCCTGTGCCTGCTCGACGCCCAGCTCGTCTTCGACGAACTGCCGCTGCCCTGGCGGGTGGAGGACGTCGCCGAGGCCACCGCCGGCACACT
Source organism: Streptomyces sp. NPDC004629 (assembly GCF_042873595.1). Classification (NCBI taxonomy): domain Bacteria; kingdom Bacillati; phylum Actinomycetota; class Actinomycetes; order Kitasatosporales; family Streptomycetaceae; genus Streptomyces; species Streptomyces sp. NPDC004629. The sequence goes on from NZ_JBIALO010000002.1 coordinate 85,857, forward strand.
CGAACTCCTCGACCGGCTCACCGCCCGCTACGACGAACGCGGCACCGGCACGCTCGTACTCAACACCCTGCCGCTGCTGTCCCAACACACCCGGCAACTGGTCGACCACCGCTCCCGCACCGAACTGTCCATCGTCTGGCGGGAGTTCAATATCGGCCTGCTGCGGCTGGCCGCCGCTCACCCGCGGCTGCACGTCGTCGACCTGGAGCCGCTGATTGCCGACGGCGGACCGGTCCGCGATCCGCGGCTCGCCGCCTACGCCCAGGTGCACCTGGGCGAGCAGGTGCTCGCCGGATACGCGCGGCACACGGGCCATCTGCTGCGCACCCTGCGCGGCAGGGCCAAGAAGGTGCTCGTCCTGGACCTCGACAACACCCTCTGGGACGGCATCCTCGGCGACGACGGACCCGACGGCATCGCCGCCGCCACCACCTACCGCGGCGCGGCCTTCGGCCGGTTCCAGCGGGTGGTCAAGCAGATCGGCAGCCAGGGCGTCCTGCTCGCGGTGTGCAGCAAGAACGACCTTGGGCCGGTGCTCGACGTGCTCCGCGACCATCCCGACATGACCCTGCGCGAGGCGGACTTCGTGCGGATCAGCGCCGACTGGGAACCCAAGGACGGCGCCATCCGCGCCATCGCCGCCCGCCTCAATCTCGGCACCGACAGCTTCGTCTTCGCCGACGACTCGCCCTTCGAACGCGGACTCGTCGCCGCCACGCTCCCCGAGGTCGCCGTGATCGCGCTGGACGAGGAACCGGCGCTGCACATCGACCGGCTGCTCGCCGACGGCTGGTTCGACGTGCGGGAACTGACCGCCGAGGACCGGGGCCGCGCCGTGCAGTACCGCCAGGAGGCGGAACGGCAGGACCTCCGGCGGGCCGCCGGCTCGATGGAGGAGTACCTGCGCGCCCTCGACGTGCGGGTCGAGGTGGCCCCGGTACGCGACCACGAGGTGGTCCGGATCGCCCAGATCACCCTGCGCACCAACCAGTTCAACCTCACCACCCGCCGGCTCCAGGCTCCCGACGTCCGCGAACGGCTCGACTCGCCGGACCATCTGGTGCTGGCCGTGCGCTCCCGCGACCGCTTCGGCGACAACGGGGTCGTCGGCGCCCTGTTCGCACACCGGGAGGACGCGGCCCTGCGCATCGACAACATGCTGCTCAGCTGCCGGGTGTTCGCCCGCGGCATCGAGCAGGCCGCCGTCGCCGCGCTGCTGGCGCACGCGGCGGACTCGGGCGCGGCCGAGGTACGCGCCGGCTACCGGCCCACCGCGAAGAACCACAAGGTGCGCGACTTCTACCCGTCGCTCGGCTTCGGGCGGGCCGCCGAATCGCCGGACGGCACCGTCGAGTTCAGGCATCCGCTGACCGAACTGCCGGACGTACCCGGGCATGTGACTCTCGACGCGGACTTCCGGGCCGGTACCGGATGACCTGAACGCACAAGCGTCTCCTTAGTGCCCCGGACGACGATCGTGATGTCAGAGCAACCCGTGCCGGCGCCACGCCAGCGGAACTCGCAGAGGTCGGAGAAAGACGTTGACGAACTTCCGGACCTTCACGGAACTGGTTCTGGAACGCACCGAAGCCCGCAGCGCCGCGGATGCCTTCATCTTCCTGCCCGACGACGCCCGCGGCTCGGTGCCGCAGCACCTCAGCTTCGCGGGGCTCGACCAGGAGGCACGCCGGGTCGCCTCCTGGCTCCAGGAGCGCGGGGCCGCGCACCGCCAGGTCCTGCTGCTCTACCCGGCGGGCCTGGACTTCATCAAGGCGTTCACCGCCTGCCTGTACGCCGGTGCCGTCGCCGTGCCCGGACCGCTGCCCACCGAGCAGGGCCGGCACTTCTCCCGGGTGTCCGGCATTCTCCGCGACGCCGAGGCGTGCGCCGTGCTCACCGACTCGGCGCACGCCCCCGAGATCTCCGCCTGGCTCGCCGCGGAGGGCTTGACCGACGTGCCGTGCCTGGCCACCGACGATCCGGCCCAGGGCGCCGCGGATGCCTGGCACGCCCCCGCCCTCACCCCGGACAGCCGCGCCTTCCTCCAGTACACCTCCGGCTCGACCAGCGACCCCAAGGGCGTCGTGGTCTCGCACCGCAACCTGCTCGCCAACGAGGCGGCGATCCAGCGGTCGATCGGCACCGGCCCGGGGACCGTGTGCGGCGGCTGGCTGCCCTTCTACCACGACATGGGTCTGATCGGGCACATCCTCCATCCGCTCTATCTCGGCATCCCCGCCGTCCTGATGGCGCCCTTCACCTTCCTCAAGCGCCCCGTGCGCTGGCTGAAGATGGTCGGCGACTACAAGATCACCACCGGCGGCGGCCCCAACTTCGCGTACGACCTGTGCGTGCGCAGGGTCACCGACGCACAGCTTCGGACGCTCGACCTGTCCTCCTGGACGACCGCCTGCAACGGCGCCGAACCGGTCCGGGCCGAGACCGTCCGTGCCTTCAGCGAGCGCTTCGCGCCCGCGGGTTTCAGGCCCGAGGCGTTCTTCCCCTGTTACGGCATGGCCGAGACGACCCTGCTGGTCTCCGGTATCCCGCGCGGCGCCGCCCCCCGCGTGCTCGACGTCGACGCGGAGGCCCTGGAGCGCGGCGAACTCGCCGGCCCGCGCGCAAAGCACCCCACCCGTTCCCTCGTCAGCAGCGGGATCGTGCGGGACTTCGAGGTCCGCGTCGTCGACCCGGAGACCCGCGTCGAGCGGCCCGCGGGAGGCGTCGGCGAGATCTGGCTCAAGGGTGACAGCGTCGCCTCCGGCTACTGGAAGCGGCCGAAGACCAACCAGGAGATCTTCGACGCGGCGATCCGCGACGCCACCGGCGAGGACGGCGGCGGCTGGCTGCGCACCGGCGACATGGGCGTCCTGCGGGACGGACAGCTCTATGTCACCGGCCGGCTCAAGGAGATGGTCATCCTCGCGGGCCGCAACCTCTACCCGCAGGACGTCGAACGCGCCGTCCAGTCCGTGGACAAGGCCCTCGGCACCGGCGCGGGCGCCGTCTTCGCCGTCGAGACCGACCGCGAACACCTGGTGGCGATCCAGGAGGTCCGCCCCGGCGCGGTCGCCGGCGATCTGCGCACCCTCGCCTCCGCCGTGCAGAGCTTCATCAGCAAGGAGTTCAGCGTCCCGGCCGGCAACATCCTGCTGGTCCGCCCCGGAACCGTACGCAGGACCACCAGCGGCAAGATCCAGCGGACCCTCATGCGCAAGCTGTTCCTGGAGGGCCGGATCACCGCGCTGTACGAGGCCCTGGAGCCGGCCGTGCGCGAACTGATCGCTCCTGCCGAGGCCGGCCCGGACGCCTGCGCCACCGCCGCCCCGTCCCTGGAATCGGTGGTCTGACGTGGAACACCCGCCCTACCGGCTCGCAGAGGAGTTCGACCGCTTCCTCGGCGACCCCGACGACCCCGGCGAGGTCTTCTCCTACGCGCGCTGCGCGGAACTCGACGAAAAGGAGGAGTTCCCCGCCGACATCTGCCGCCGTTTCGAGGAGTGGGGCCTGCCCGAGCAGTACGTACCCGTCGAGCACGGCGGTCGGCTGCGCGACTACGAGCAGGTGCTCCAACTCGTCCGCGCCGTCGCCCGCCGCGATCTGACCTGCGCCATCGGACACGGCAAGACCTACCTCGGCGGGGTCTGCGTCTGGGTGGCGGGCTCCGCGGAACAGGGCACCCGGCTCGGCGCCGACATCATGGCCGGGGTCCCGGTCTCCCTCGGGCTCACCGAACGCGCCCACGGCAGCGACCTGCTCGCCGGTGAGGTGCGCACCGACAGCGCGGCGGCAGACGGCACGGCGCCCGACAGCGCGGCGCCTGACGGCGCGGACCACTGGCTGGTCAGCGGCGAGAAGTGGCTGATCAACAACGCCACCCGGGGGTCGGTGCTGTCGCTGCTGACCCGGACCCGCCCGGAGGGAGGCCCGCGCGGCTTCAGCGTCCTCCTCGTCGACAAGCGCGAACTCGACGAGGACAGCTACCGCCACCTCCCGAAGATCCGCACCCACGGCATCCGCGGCGCCGACATCTCCGGCATCGCCTTCGACGGCGCCCGGGTGCCGCGCGGCGCGCTCGTCGGCGCCGAGGGCGCCGGACTGGAGATCGTGCTGAAGGCCCTCCAGCTCACCCGCACCATGTGTGCGGCGCTCTCGCTGGGCGCCGGCGACCACGCGCTGCGGCTCGGCCTGGACTTCGCCGAGGAACGCGAGCTGTACGGGCGGCGGCTGATCGACCTCCCGCAGGCCCGGCACGTGCTCACCGGTGCCGCCGCCGACGTCCTGCTGCACGAGGCGGTCGCCCTGGTCGCCGCCCGCGCCGTGCAGAGCCAGACGGCGGAACTCGGCGTCACCTCGGCCGTCACCAAGTATCTGCTGCCCACCGGCACCGACCAGATCATCGCCGACCTGACCGGGCTGCTCGGCGCCCGCGCCTTCCTCAAGGGTGTGCACGCCGATGGCCGGTTCGCCAAGCTCCAGCGTGACCACCGCATCGTCGGGCTCTTCGACGGCAACACCCTGGTCAACCTCAACTCCCTGGTGAACCAGTTCCGTTCGCTGGTGCGCGGGTTTCGGCGCGGCACCGGTGACACGGCGGGCGGCGCCACCGCCTGCGACCTCGGCGCACCGCTGCCGCCGCTGGACCCGACGAAGCTGTCGCTTCTCGCCCGGCACGGCAGCGGACTCATGGCGGGGCTCGCCGCCTCCGTCGAGGAGGTCGCCCGGCGCGCAGGGCCGAACCCGGCGCTCGGTCCGGTCGCCGAGGCCGCGCGGCGGCTGCTCGCCGTCACCGCTGCGGTGCACACCGAGATGGAGGCGTACCAGGGGGCGCTCACCGAGGTGCCGCCCGCCGCCTTCGAGACCGCCCGCCGCTACACCCTGTGCTGGGCCGGGGCGGCCTGCCTCGGCCTGTGGACGCACAGCGCCGACCGTTTCCCCGGCGACCCCGGCGACCCCGGCGACCCCGGCGACCCCGGCGACCCCGGCGACCCCGGCGGATCCGGCGGCCCCGGAGGTCCCGGCAGCCCCGGCGAGTCCGGCGACGCCTCCACCGGGGCGCTGTGGTGCGACGGCTTGTGGCTGCACACCGCCCTCGACCGGCTCCTGGTCCGCCTCGGCGAACCGGCGGCGGCCGGCCAGGAGACCTACGAAGAACTGCTCGGCGCCCTGCGGGCGGCCCGCTCCTCGGGCCGGCTGTTCTCGCTGCTGCCGCAGCGGAGCCCAGAGCGGCGGCCCGCGGCGCCCGACGCGGCCGCCGGCGAGAGGGAGAGGACGTCATGCTGATCGCTACCGAGGCTCAAGAGCCGCACCCGGCGACCGCCACCGCCGGGGACGGTCAGGGGTCACCGGGACAGGAAGCGCGGGCCGCGGCACGCGTCGCCGAACTGGACCGGCGCCTTGGCGACCCCACCGACGGGTCGGGCGAACTGTGCTACGCCCGGCTGATCGAGGCCGACGAGGCCGGTGAACTGTCCGCGGCCGGCGAGCGCGCCCTGGACGAACTGCGCCTCGGCGCCGACTTCGTGCCGAGCGCCGAGGGCGGCCGCCTGGAGCGGCTGGACACCCTGGTGCGCGTCATGCGCCAGGTGTTCCGCCGTGACGTCGCCCTCGGCCTCGGCTACGGCGTGACCTCCTTCATGGCCGGTGTGAACGTCTGGACCTCCGGCAACGCCGCGCAACGCGCCCGCCTCGCCCGGATCCTCACCGGCGGCGGCAAGGTCTCGGTCGCCTACCACGAACTCGCGCACGGCAACGACTTCGTACGCAACGAGTTCGCGGCCCGCCCCGCGCCGAACGGCGGATACCTGCTGAACGGCGCCAAGCAGGTCATCAACAACGCCGACCGGGCGGATGCCTGGGTGCTGTTCAGCCGTACCAGCCCCGCACCGGGCAGCCGCAGCCACTCCGTGCTGTTCGTCGAGCGCACGGGACTCGATGCGGACACCTGGCGGGTGCTGCCCCGCTACGACGCCGTCGGCGTACGCGGCTGCCACCTGTCCGGACTGCGCTTCGACGACACACCCGTGCCCTCCTCGGCCCTGGTCGGCGCGAGCGGAGCAGGAGTCGAAACGGCCCTGCGTGCCTTCCAGATCACCAGGGCCGCGCTCCCCGGCATGGCCGTCGGCACCGCCGACACGGCCCTGCGCACCGTCGTACGCTTCGCCCTGGGCCGCCGGCTCTACCGCAGGTCCGTCCTGGACATCCCGCACGCCAGGGCCACCTTGTCCGGGGCCTTCACCGAACTGCTCACCTGCGACAGCCTCTCGCTGGCCGCGACCCGGGCGGTGCATCTGCTGCCCGAGCAGACCAGCGTCCTCGCCGCCGCCACCAAGTACCTTCTCCCGAAGCTGCTCACCGACGCCCTGCACGAGCTGTCCATCGTGCTCGGCGCCCGCTTCTACCTCCGTGACGGTGAGCACGGCATCTTCCAGAAACACATCCGCGACCTGCCCGTGCTCAGCCTCGGCCACGCCGGCTCCGCGGCCTGCCAGGCCACGATCATCCCCCAGCTGTCCCGGCTCGCCCGGCATTCCTGGTTCCGTGACGAACCGGCACCCGCGGACCTCTTCCGGCCGCGCGCCGGACTGCCGGACCTGCCCTTCGACCGGCTCGCCCTGGCCGGCGGACGGGACGGGCTCGGCGCCACCCTGGTCGCCGCCGCCGACACGCCGCCCGGCGCGACGCCCGAGGAGCGGGCCGTCCAAGGGCTCGCACGGCAGCTGGTGGAGGAGCTGCGGCAGGTCCAGGAGGCCGGCCGGACGCTCGCACCCGAGGACCGTACGGCGCTCGCCGGTCCCGCCGCGTTCGCCCTCGCCGACCGGTACGCCGTGCTGCTCGCGGCCGGCGCGGCGCTCGGCGTCCGGCAGCAGGCGGTGCACGACGGCGGCGACGCGTTCCTCGCCGACCCCGCCTGGCTCGCCGCCGCACTGCACCGGCTCGCCCGCCGGCTCGGCCGGCGGCCCGCCGCGCTCCCGGCGTCCGTGGACGCCCGGATGCACGACGAGGTGCTGCGCAGATTCCACGCGCGCACCAGCTACGACCTGTACGACACCCCGCTCACCGGCTGACCGACGCCGGCCGGCCCGCCACGGACCCCGGCCGTCCACGACGGCCGCCGGACGGCACCGCGACAGCACGCCACCACCGCTCACCCCGCCGAGGAGTGCACCATGCCCGTTCCGACCACCGGACACACCACCGAGTCTTTGACCACGTGGTTGGCCGAGCGCATCGCCCTCTACCTCAAGCGGCAGCCCGCCGACATCGACCCGGATGTGCCGCTCGCGGAGTACGGCCTCGACTCCGTCGCCGCGCTCAGCCTGTGCGGCGACATCGAGGACGACTTCGACGTCGTGATGGAGCCGACGGTCGCCTGGGACTACCCGACCGTGCACGCGCTCGCAGGCCACCTCCTGGAGGAGCTGGCCGCGGACACCGCGCAGGGCGGCGCTTGATGGAACCCGTGGCCATCGTCGGCATCGACTGCAGATTCCCGGGGGCGCCCGACACCGGCGCCTACTGGGACCTGCTGATGCGCGGCGCAGACGGGGTGGGGGAGGTGCCCCGGCAGCGGTGGGACGCCAAGGAGTTCCACTCGCCGGCCGGGGAGGGCGGACGCACCAACACCACCGAGGGCGGCTTCATCGCCGACCCGGACGCCTTCGACAACGAGTTCTTCACCATCTCCCCGCGCGAGGCCGCCGCCATGGACCCCCAGCAGCGGCTGCTGCTGCAGTCCGCGTGGCGGGCGGTCGAGGACGCGGGGACCGCGCCGCAAGACCTCGCCGGCACCCGCACCGGGGTGTTCGTCGGCATCATGGGCAACGAGTGGGCGCATCTGCACCTGACCGACTACGCCAACGTCACCGCCCAGATCGGCTCCGGCAACGGCTACTGCATGACCGCCAACCGGATCTCCTACCACCTCGACCTGAAGGGCCCGAGCCTCGCCGTCGACACCGCCTGCTCCTCCTCGCTGGTCGCCGCGCATCTCGCGGTCAACGCCCTGCTGGCCGAGGAGTGCGACCACGCGCTCGTCGCCGGCGTCAACGTGGCCCTCACCCCGGCCCTGTCGATCTTCTACACCCAGGCCGGGCTCTCCGCCCCCGACGGCCGTTGCAAGCCGTTCAGCAGCGAGGCGAACGGCATCGGCCGCGGCGAGGGCGTCGGCACGGTCGTGCTGCGCAGGCTGCGGGACGCGATCGCCGACGGCCAGCGCGTGTACGCCGTCATCCGGGGCAGCGCCGTCAACCAGGACGGCCGCAGCAACGGGCTGACCGCGCCCAACCGGTGGGCCCAGCAGGAGGTGCTGGGCGCCGCCTACCGCAGGGCGGGGATCGAGCCCCGCGACGTGGTCTTCACCGAGGCCCACGGCACCGGCACCACCCTCGGCGACATGATGGAGGTCAAGGCGCTCGGCCACCACCACGCCGGCCGCGCCGGCAAGCCCATGGCGCTCGGCTCGGTCAAGGGCAACCTCGGCCACACCGAGGGCGCCGCCGGCATCGCGGGCCTGATCAAGGTCGCCCTGTCCCTGCACCACCGGGTGGTCCCCGCCAGCCGGTACGCGGCCAAGGAGAGCAAGCAGCTCAAGCTGCGCGACCACGGGCTGCGGCTGCTGAAGGCACCGCTGCGGCTGACCGCGGGACCCACCGTCGCCGGGCTGAGCAGCTTCGGCATGGGCGGCACCAACGCCCATGCCGTCCTGGAGTCCGCACCCGCGCACGCCGCCCGTCCCGAACCCGTGGACGGCGCCGCCCCCGGCGGTATCGGCGCCGCCGTCTTCACCCTCACCGCGCCCAACGCCGAAGCACTGCGCCGCAACCTGCTGGCCCAGGCGGACGCGGCCGCGGCCCGCCGGGTGCCGCTCGGCCCGCTCGCCCGGTCGAGCAACCGGGTCAAGACCGGCCACCGGCACCGCTTCGCGACCGCCGCGACCGACACCGGTGAACTCGTCGCCCGTCTGCGCGCGTCGGCGGCCGACCCCGATCTGCTCGCCCGGCTGTGCGGCGGTCCGGCCGGCCGGCCCCGCATCGCCTTCCTGTTCACCGGCCAGGGCTCGCAGTACCCGCGGATGACCGCCGCACTGCACGCGCAGTCGCCGCTGTACCGGCACTTTCTCGACGAGGCCGACGCCGCGCTGCTACCGCACACCGGGCGGTCCGTGCGCGATCTGGTCCTCGCCGGCGACGAGGCGGTGCACAGCACCCGGTGGACTCAGCCCGCACTGTTCGCGGTCGGCTACGCCCTCGGCCGGACCCTGACGGAACTCGGCGTGCACCCCGGCATGCTCCTCGGGCACAGCGTCGGCGAGTTCGCCGCCGCCGTCCTCGCCCGCGCGCTCCCGCTGGACGGCGCCGCCCGGCTGGTCGCCGCCCGCGGCGCCCTGATGCAGGAACTGCCCGCGGGCGGCGGCATGCTGGCCGTCCGGGCGGCCCGTGCCGACCTGGCGGAGTGGATCGAGTCGGAACCCCTCGTAGGCGTCGCCGCCGTCAACGGCCCCACCGCCACGGTGCTCTCCGGCGACCTGGCGGCGCTGGACCGTATCGGCGCCGAGATCGCCGCCGAGGGGTTCGGCACCCGCAGACTCCAGGTCTCGCACGCCTTCCACTCGCCGCTGATGCGGCCGGTGCTGGACCGCTTCGCACAGATCGCCGGCGAGGTCGGCGGCACGGTGCCCGAGATCCCGGTGTACTCGACCGTACGCGGCCGAGTGCTCGACGGCGAGCCGATGGACGCCCCGTACTGGGTCGAACACATCGGCGCCACCGTGCTGTTCGGCGACGCGGCCGACGCGCTGCTCGCCACGGATCCGACCCACCTGGTGGAGATCGGCCCCCAGCCGGTGCTCTCCGGGATGGTGCGCCGCCTCGACGGGCCCGCCACGGGCACGGACCCGGCCCATGTGCTGCCGGTGCGCGGCCCCGAGTCCGCCGGCCGGGACCTCGCCGAGGCGCTCGCCGAGCTGTACCGCGGTGGCGTCGCACCGCACTGGGACGTCGCGTACCCGGCGGAGGAACGGGTCGCGCAGCCGCTGCCGCCGTACGCCTTCTCCACCCAGACCCGCTACTGGGCGAGGAATGCCGTGCGGAGCGCGGAACCGCAGGCCGGACCGCCGGCCCCGGACCTCGTACCGCACCGGGACCCGGAGACCGCCCCCGTCCTCGCCCTGGACCGGCCCGCCGGCCCGGCCGACCCGGTCGCGGACGCCGTCCTCGACGCCGTCCGGCTGGTCGGCGGGTACGCCGACACCGAGATCGGCCCCCACGACCGGCTCTACGAGGACCTGGGATTCGACTCCGTCATGATCATGGAACTGAAGAACCGGCTGGAGGCCCGGCTCGCCGGCATCGGCACCCTGACGGTCCAGGACCTGCTGCCCCGGCTCTCCTCCGTCGGCGACCTCGTCGCCTTCCTGCGCGAACTCGGCGCGACCCCGGCCCGTCCCGGGCACCGCGGCGACGGCGCGGACAACCAGGCGCTCAGGGAAGAGGAGAGGACGGCATGACCAACCCGACGACCGCGACAAGCTATCTCGCCGCCATCGGCACCGCACTGCCCGGAGACCCGGTGGACAACGCCACCCTGGCCAAGGTGCTCGGCATCAACGAGGAGTGGATCGAGGTCTTCATCGGCACCAGGACGCGGTACTTCGCGCGCGACCTGGGCACCGCAGTGGTGCGCTGGTCGCTCGCCGACCTGTGCGCGCAGGCCGCCGAGCGGGCACTCGCCGCCCCCGGCACCGACCCGTCCGAGATCGAGTTCATCGTGCTCGGCACGGCCACCCCCGACACCCTGATGCCCGCCACCGTCAACCACGTCGCCGACCAGCTCGGCCTGGACCAGGTGCCCACCTTCCAGCTCCAGTCCGGCTGCGCCGGCGCCGTACAGGCCCTCGGCGTCGCCCAGGCGATGATCGCCTCCGGCCAGTACCGCACCGGCCTCGTCATCGGCGGCGACGTGTGCAGCAAACACCTCGACCTGGGGCGCGACGTGTCCGGCGCAGCCCCCGGCGACCTCGTCAACTACGTACTGTTCGGCGACGGCGCGGGCGCGGCCGTCCTCACCGACGAGCCGCGCGGACAGGGCGTCGCGCTGCGCCACGTCCTCAACCGGTTCACCGGTCTGGGCCGCGCACCCGGGCAGATCATCGAGTGGTTCGGGCTCGCCGACCGGTACGACGACCGGCAGGCCCTCACCGAGGACTACAAGGCCATCGAGGAGTCGGTGCCCGTCATGGCCGCCGAGATCCTCTGGGAGATGCTCGGCGAACTCGACTGGGAGGCCGACCGGCTCGACTATCTGCTGCCGCCCCAGCTGTCCGGCCGGATGACCCGTCGCATCACCGAGGAACTGGACGTGCCGACCGCGCAGGACGTCTCGTGCGTCGCGGACACCGGCAACAACGGAAACGCCCTGCCCTTCCTGCAGATCGAGAAGTTGCTGGAGCGGATGTCCGGCGGCGAGCGGGCCCTCGCGGTCGCCGTCGAGTCCAGCAAGTGGATCAAGGCCGGCTTCGCACTGGAGAAGATATGAGCATCGACGGCACCGCCCCCGCGCCCGCCACGGGCGGCTTCACCCTCGACGACTACGTCCGGCTCGTCAACGACGAGATCGGCATGCCGCTCACCGCCGAGCAGGTGGCCGCCGACTTCGACGAACTGCCCGACTGGGACTCGCTGTACCTCCTCAAGCTCGTCACCGCCCTGGAAGCCGCCATCGGCCGCAAGGTCCCGGTCGGCAGGGTCCTTGCGGCCCGCAGCCTCAAGGAGATCCACGAACTGGCGGTGGGCGGGTGAGCACCACCGCCGCCGCCGTACGGCGCCGCCGCCACACCCTGTACTTCCTGGAGTGGGCGGCGGCCCAGCGGCCCGTGCACCTGGACACCGACGTCGACATGACCCGCGTCCAGGCGCACCGCGCCGCCGCCCGGGAAGGCGGCCGGCGCTACTCGGTCGTCAGCTATCTGCTGTACGCGGCCGGGCGGGTCCTCGACCGGCACCCGGACGCCAACGCCGTCATGGCCCCCGGCTGGCCCGCACTGCTGCGCCGCCCGAGGATCGTCCGCTTCGACGGCGTCACCGCCAAGGTCGCCCTGGACCGGCCCGTCGAGGGCGAGCGCACCGTCCTGTCGGCGCTCGTTCCCGGTCTGGAGGCGGCGAACCTGCGCGAGATCCAGGAACGCATCGACCGCTACCGGGGCGAACGGGCCGCCGAACTCCCCGAGTTCAACGGCGTACGGATGCTGGGCCGGCTGCCGGTCCCGTTCGGCAGGGCCGCCTTCGCCGCGGCGCTGCGCGACCCGCACCGGCGGGCCGGCGTGTTCGGCACCGTCTCGGTCAGCTCGCTCGGCCACCGGACCGTCGACGGCTTCCACTCGGCCGGCGGCACCGCCGTGACCCTCTGCGCCGGCCGCATCGTGGACCGTGCGGTGGTCCGCGACGGCGTCGTGGTGCCCGCGCCGATGATGCGGCTCGGACTCACCTTCGACCACCGGGTGATCGACGGCGCGACGGCGGCCGACGTGCTGTCCGATCTCCACCACACGATGGAGACCTTCGATGACGGCACCTGGGCGGCGGATTCCGGGCCGGACCCTCGCGGAGCCGATCGCGATCGGCGGCCCCTCGGCGGGCTGGAGCAGAGTACGCGCTGACCTGGCCCGGCACGGCGCCGTGGTGCTCGGCGCCCGCCAGGACGACTGGCGACCGGAAGGGGCGGGCGCGCGGCGGCTGCGCGCGCTTCTCGGCCACGACTGGGAGCGCTACCGGGAACTGACGCACCCGAAGGTCCGTACCCGGTTCGCCGCCTCCCGCGTCCTGCTGAAGTTCGCCGCCGCGGCGGCACTCGACGTGCGGCCCCAGTGCGTCGAACTCGGCTACGGCCTCACCGGACGCCCCTGCCTGCGCGGCTACGACGGCCTGCACATCAGCCTCAGCCACACCGATGACCTGCTGCTGGTCGGCCTCGCCACCGACGGCGCCATCGGCGTCGACGCCGAGCGCGGCGACCGCGTCCTGTACGGCTCCGGTATCGGCCGGCACATGTGCACCCCGTACGAGACGGAGCGGATCGAGGCCCTGCCCCTCGCGGAGCGCAACCCCGCCCTGCTGCGCCTGTGGACCCTGAAGGAGGCGTACAGCAAGGCCATCGGCCTCGGCATGCTGTTCCGCTTCACCGACTTCGGCTTCAGCCCGGACCGGGCGCCCACGGATCTGCTGCGCCCCGACGGCACCCCCGGCACCGTCGGCGCCTGGGCCTTCCACACCTTGTCGTTCGCCGGCCGCTACACCCTGGGCGTCGCGGTCGGCGACGCCGGCTTCGGCCGCACGGCGGACACGGCGGCGGCCACGGCACTCGACCCGGGCATCGTCGACACCCTGGTGGCGGCGCAGGCCGAGGAGGAGCCGCAGCCGCCCGCCCGGCGCCGGGGATAGCCCCGCGGCACCGGGTGGGCGGCCCTCATGCGGCCCGCCGGGCCGGCCGCACGGGAGCGAACAGCCAGACCCCGGGCCGGACTTCGAGCGGGATCGAGGCCGCCACGGCCGACCGGCCGGACCCGGGCGCCAGGCGCAGGGCCAGGGCCGTGCGCCGCGCGTACTCCGTCCAGCGGTGGTCGCCGGCGCGGCGCGCGGCGCCCTCGCACGCGTCGAGCCGGGCCAGCGCCTCCTCGTGGCGTCCCTCGCGCTGCGCCACCAGGGCCAGTCCGCGCAGCGACTCGGCCGCGCCCCGCACGTCGTCGACCAGCCGGCTCACCGACAGGGCGCGTGCGTAGCCCCGTCCGGCACGGGCGACCTGCCCCATCGCGAGGAGCGCGTCCGCCTCGGCGGACAGACAGCGGCCCGCCGCCGCCCGGTCACCATGGCGGGTGAACAGGTCCGCGGCGAGCCGGTACCGGTCGACGGCCTGCCCGGTCTGGTGGCGCTGCCAGGCCAGGTCGCCGAGGGAGCGCAGGATCACGGCCTCCGCGTGCGCGTCACCGGCCGTGCGGGCCGCGTCCAGCGCGAGGTCGTGCGTCGACTCCCACTCGTCCCACAGGGCGCCCGCCTCGTAGTAGCCGGACGCGGCCGAGGCCAGGGCGCTGCACAGACTCCACAGCCCGGCCGCATGGGCCTGCCGCACGGCCTCCGCGAGGCCCGCGGACTCCTCCTGGAACCACCGCAGCGGCGCGCGGCCGACCATCTCCTCGGGCGAGATCCCGGCCACCGGTTCGGCGTCGTGGGTGAGCCGGTCCCGGCCGGGCGCCAGGTGTGCGTCCGCGTACCGGGCCGCCGTCAGATAGGCACGGCACAGCCGTGCCACGGCCGCGGCCCCCTCCTGCGGGGACTCCTCGGCCAGGACGTCGAGGGCCAGCGAGCGCAGCAGCGCGTGGAAGCCGTAGCGAACGGGGGCCAGCCGCCCCGGCCGCCGCCGTGCCTCCAGCAGATGGGCCTGCACCAGCCGCTCGGTGAGCCGTTCGGCCCGCGCCGGGTCGGTGCCGAGCAGCGCCGTCGCGGCCCAGGGCGCGAAGTCGGGCAGCGGGGCCAGGGCGAGCAGCCGGAAGGCGTGCCGGGCTTCCTCGTCCACGTCGTGGTAGGCGGTCAGCAGGGTGCTGCGCACATCGAGGTCGCCCAGGGCGAGCGCGGCCAGCCGGGTCCGCTCGTCACGCAGCCGCCGGGCGAGCCCGGCGGCGGTCCAGTGCGGGCGGGCGGCGAGCCCGGCGGCGGCCACCCGAAGGGCCAGCGGCAGGCGTCCGCACAGCCGGGCGATCTCCGCCGCCGCCTCGGCGTCGTCCCGCATCCGCTGTCCGCCGCACGCGGCGAGCAGGGCCTCGGCCTCGGCCGCGGAGAGCACATCGAGGGTCAGCTGCCGCACGCTCTCCAGCGCGCCGAGCACATGACGGCTCGTCACGATCACCGTGCTGTCGGGCAGCGCCGACAGCACCGGCCGCACCTGCGCCTCCGAGACGGCGTCGTCCAGGACGACCAGCATCCTGCGGCCCTCGGTGCGCCGGTGCAGCAGCTCCGCGAGTTCCGCCTCGGACGCCGGCAGCGGCGTGGTGCCCACGTCCCCTGCGACGCCCGTCGGCTGCGGCCCGCGCAGCCGTCGCAGCAGGGTGGTCATGGCGGTCCTCGGTTCCACGGCCCGCCCGCCGGCGTCCCGCAACGTCACCAGGATCCGCCCGTCCGGGAACGGTTCGGCGGCGCCGTGGGCCAGTCGCACGGCCAGCGCCGTCTTTCCGGCGCCCGCCCGGCCCGACACCACGAGCACCCTGTTGCGGCCGGCGGCATCGTCCCTCAGCAGCCGCTCGCCGACGGCCAGTTGGTCCTCGCGTCCGGTGAAGTCCGCCACGGCGGGCGGCAGCCACACCGTGGGCCCCGCGTCCCGGCCGCCGCCCGCGGACCCGCCGGCCGGCCCGCCGGACGCCGCGCCGGGCTGGGTGTCGGCCGGGGGGTGGCCGGATCCGCCGACCGTGACGAGCCGGCGCTCCGGCTCGCCGTGCCGGGCCAGCGAGGGATCGGAGGCGAGGATCCGCTCCTGGAGCCTGCTCAGCACCGGTCCGGGCTCCACCCCCAGTTCTTCGACGAGCGAGCGCCGCGCCTGCTGATAGACCTGGAGGGCGTCGGACTGCCGGCCGGACCGGTACAGCGCCACCATCAGATGACAGTGCAGCGTCTCGCGCAGCGGGTGTTCATGGGCCAGGGCCATCAGCTCACCGACCAGTTCCTGGTGCAGCCCGAGCCGCAGGTCCGCGGAGATCCGCTGTTCCAGCACCTCCGCGCGCAACTCGTTCAGCCGGATCGCGGAGGTCTCCAGCGAGGGGCCGTGCGGTATGCCCGACAGCGCGGGTCCCGTCCACAGTCCGAGCGCGCGGCCGAGCGCCCGCGACGCGGCCTCGTACGCGCCCTGGCCGTAGGCGGCCCGGCCCTCGGCCCGCAGCGACTCGAAGACGGCCAGGTCCAGTTCCTCCGGGCCGACCCGCATCAGATAGCCGGGCGGCCGGGTCAGCAGGGGCTGCGCCGTGCCTGCGTCCGCTCCGGCGCCGTCGGTGACGTCCAGCAGGGCCTTGCGCAGTTGGGACACATACACCTGAAGGGTGGTGGTGGCCGTGCGCGGTGGTCCCGCCCCCCACAGTTCATCGATCAGCGTATGGGTGGAGACCACCGTGTTGCGCTGCACCAGCAGGGTGGCGAGGACCGCGCGTGGCTTGGCCGCGGACGGCGTACGAGGCGTCATGTGCACGGGGCCGAGTACTCGGTATCTCATCGCGTGGCTCAGCAGTCCTGCAGCACGGACGCGGAGATCCGGGCCACGACCCGGCTGCCCTGGAGGAACGAGAGCCGCAGCTCGACCACCGGCCGGCCCGCCGCGTCCCGGTTCACCCGCCCGTCCGTGCGGCGCGCGCCCTCGCGCACCGTGCAGCGCAGCGGCAGCCCCGGCTCGGCGAAGCCACGGAACGAGGCCTGCCACCGGGACAGCACGGCGTACGAGGGCACAAAGCCGCGCAGTTCGGCGGTGGCGAGCAGGCCCACCTGACGGGACACCTCCAGGAACAGCAGCGGCGGCACCTCGTCCGGTGCGTCGGCCTCAAGCCGCAGCCCGGCCGCCGCCCTCGCGTCGACGGGGAAGTCCAGTTCCTCGTGGCCGGCCGCCCCGGTGTGTTCGGGCAGCCCGACCAGGACGTTGCGGCCGTCCCGGTGCCCCACCTGCTCGGGCAGCGGCACGCCAGCGGACCGCCGGTCCTCGGCGCAGCCCGCCATGGACTCCCCGCTCTGCCGCCGTCCGAGGTCGCGGTGGCTGCGGTAGACGCCCTGGGTGAGGAAGACCAGCCGGGCCGAGGCGGTGCCGCAGCGCTCGCCGTCGATGGAGACGGCGGCCTCGCACTCCAGGCCGCGCGGCACGCCGGCCACGACGTCGAGCGGCGTCATCCCGAGTTCCAGGGCGATCCCGGCCGGCAGGCCGCCGCGGCGCCAGGCGTCCAGACGGGTGATCGCGGCGCCGCCCGAGGCCACCACGGGATGCCAGCCGGGCGGCACTCTGAAGTACCGGCGCGCCGCGAACAGCATGGTCTGGCGCAGCGACTCCACGGGGAACAGCAGATCGTGGTAGCGCGTCGCACAGTCGACGAACAGCGGGTGTTCTTCGGGCAGTTCTGCAGAGAATGCGAAGTTCTGCCGTACCGGCGCGGTTGCCTTCAGCAGAAAGGCCTCGGGGCTGGCCGGCCTGTGGACCAGATGGTGTGCTCCGAGGAGGGAGGGGGACGGTGCGGTGTGGGTGTCCATGGGATTCCTCTGCGGCGGTGTCCGGCGGCTCTGCGGAACGCTTGCTGGGCACGTGCGCTTGACGGGGTGCACGTTGCCGGACTCCGCTGAAGGACCGGGGAAGCCGCACTGAAGCCCGGGGCCCACGCCCCCGCGACCTGGCCGGTTCAGCCCGCCCGGACCGGTTCTCCCGCCACGACCGGGTGGTCCCCGGGCAGGGGGCCCGCCCCGCTCGCGCCGCCGGACGCGCCGGTTCCGGCCGTCGCGAAGACCTCCCGTTCGGCGGTGAGATAGCCGGACCACTCGTCGGGCAGGGCGTCCTCGTAGAAGATCGCCTCGACCGGGCAGACGGGCTCGCAGGCGCCGCAGTCCACGCATTCGTCAGGGTTGATGTACATCTTGCGCGGGCCTTCGTAGATGCAGTCGACGGGGCACTCCTCGACGCAGGCCTTGTCCTTGAGGTCCACACAGGGCTGGGCGATGACGTACGTCACGGGCTCTCCACGGTCCAGGTGTCGGTGCCGGCGAGGAGGGCGGCGAGGCCGCCCTTGCCGTGCCGCTCGACGGCGGTTTCGAGTTGTTCGGACATCAGGGCGTCGTAGACCGGCCGGGCCACGGACCGGAAGACGCCGATGGGCGTGCGGTGCAGGGTGTCGGGGTCGGTGAGGCGGGACAGGGCGAACGCCGCGGTGGGGTTGGTGCCGTGGGCGTCGTGGACGAGGACCTGTGCCTCGTTGTCCGGGGTGACCGTGACCACCCGCAGATCACCGGTGCCCGGGTCGCGTACGACGCCCTGGGCGCGGTCGGCGCCGAAGCGGATCCGCCGTCCGTGCTCCAGGCGGATCACGGCGTCCTCGGCCCGCCTGCGGTCCCTGAGGGCGTCGAAGGCGCCGTCGTTGAAGATGTTGCAGTTCTGGTAGATCTCGACCAGGGCGGTGCCGGGGTGGGCGGCGGCCTGCCGCAGCACCTCGGTGAGGTGGGCGCGGTCGGAGTCGACGGTGCGGGCCACGAACGACGCCTCGGCGCCGATGGCCAGGGACACCGGGTTGAAGGGCGCGTCGAGCGAGCCCATCGGGGTCGATTTGGTGATCTTGCCGACCTCGGAGGTGGGGGAGTACTGGCCCTTGGTGAGGCCGTAGA
The DNA here is from genome assembly GCF_042873595.1 of Streptomyces sp. NPDC004629. NCBI lineage: Bacteria > Bacillati > Actinomycetota > Actinomycetes > Kitasatosporales > Streptomycetaceae > Streptomyces > Streptomyces sp. NPDC004629. The sequence goes on from NZ_JBIALO010000002.1 coordinate 104,237, forward strand.
TGCGGTTGTTGAAGAGGAGGATCTTCAGGTTGACGTTGCGGCGCAGCGCCTGGATGAGGTGGTTGCCGCCGATGGACAGGGCGTCGCCGTCACCGGTGACGACCCAGACGGACAGGTCGCGGCGCGAGGTGGCAAGACCGGTGGCGATCGCGGGCGCGCGGCCGTGGATGGAGTGCATCCCGTAGGTGTTCATGTAGTACGGGAACCGGGAGGAGCAGCCGATGCCGGAGACGAAGACGATGTTCTCCCGGGCCAGGCCGAGTTCGGGCATGAAGCCCTGTACGGCCGCCAGGATCGCGTAGTCGCCGCAGCCGGGGCACCAGCGCACCTCCTGGTCGGACTTGAAGTCGCGTGCCGACAGCGGAACGTCCGCCTTCGGCACCGGGGACAGGGCCTCAACGGGCATGGACGGCCTCCTTGAGAACGGTGACGAGCCGCTCGACCTTGAACGGCGTTCCGTCGACCTGGCTGTACGAGTCCGCGTCGACCAGGTACCTGGCCCGCAGCAGGGCGGCGAGCTGGCCGAGGTTCATCTCGGGGACGACGAGCTTGTCGTAACGCGCCAGCACCGCCCCGAGGTTGGCGGGGAAGGGGTTGAGGTGGCGCAGATGGGCCTGGGCGATCGGCTCGCCCGCCGCGCGCAGCCCGCGGACTGCGGCGGTGATGGGACCGTAGGTGGATCCCCAGCCCAGGACGAGCGTGCGGGCGCGGTGCGGGTCGTCGACCGTGAGATCGGGCACGGCGATGTTGTCGATCTTGGCCTGGCGGGTGCGGACCATGAAGTCGTGGTTGGCCGGGTCGTAGGAGATGTTCCCCGTGCCGTCCTGCTTCTCGATGCCTCCGATGCGGTGTTCCAGCCCCGGTGTGCCGGGCACGGCCCAGGGGCGGGCGAGCGTCTCGGGGTCGCGTTTGTAGGGCCGGAACACCTCGGTGCCGTCGTCCAGCGCGTGGTTCGGTCCGGTGGCGAACCGCACGCGCAGATCGGGCAGTTCGTCGAGTACGGGGATGCGCCAGGGCTCGGAGCCGCCCGCGAGGTAGCCGTCGGAGAGCAGCAGGACCGGGGTGCGGTAGGTCAGCGCGATCCGGGCGGCGTCAAGGGCGGCGTCGAAGCAGTCGGCGGGGGTCCGCGGGGCGACGACGGGCACGGGGGCCTCGCCGTTGCGGCCGTACATGGCCTGGAGCAGGTCGGCCTGTTCGGTCTTGGTGGGCAGACCGGTGGAGGGTCCGCCGCGCTGGATGTCGATCACCAGCAGCGGCAGCTCAAGCGAGACGGCGAGCCCGATGGTCTCCGACTTCAGGGCCACACCGGGGCCGCTCGTTGTCGTCACCGCCAGGGAGCCGCCGAAGGCCGCCCCGAGCGCGGCGCCGATGGCGGCGATCTCGTCCTCGGCCTGGAAGGTCCGTACGCCGAAGTTCTTGTGCCGGGACAGCTCGTGCAGGATGTCCGAGGCCGGGGTGATCGGATACGACCCCAGGTAGAGCGGCAGGTCCGCCTGCCGGGACGCGGCGATCAGCCCGTAGGACAGCGCCAGGTTTCCGGAGATGTTGCGGTACGTGCCGGCGGGGAACGCGTCGGCGGCGGGCGCCACCTCGTAGGAGACCGCGAAGTCCTCCGTGGTCTCGCCGAAGTTCCAGCCGGCCCGGAACGCGGCGACGTTCGCCTCGGCGATCTGCGGCTGCCTGCCGAACTTCCGCCGCAGGAAGGCCTCGGTGCCCTCGGTCGGCCGGTGGTACATCCACGACAGCAGGCCGAGCGCGAACATGTTCTTGCTGCGCTCGGCCTCCTTGCGGGTCAGCCCGAAGCCCTTCAGCGCCTCCACCGTCAGCGTGGTCAGCGGCACCGGATGCACCGCGTAGGCGTCCAGGGAGCCGTCCTCCAGCGGGGAGGCGGCCCAGCCCGCTCTGGTCAGCGCGCGCCCGGTGAACTCGTCGGAGTCGACGATGATCTCGGCGCCGCGCGGCAGATCGCCGAGGTTCGCCCGCAGGGCGGCCGGGTTCATCGCCACCAGCACGTCCGGTGCGTCGCCTGGAGTGAGGATGTCGTGGTCGGCGAACTGCAACTGGAAGGAGGACACGCCCGGCAGGGTGCCGGCGGGTGCCCGGATCTCGGCGGGGAAGCTCGGCAGCGTCGCCAGGTCGTTGCCGAAGGACGCCGTCTGTGAGGTGAAGCGGTCACCGGTGAGCTGCATCCCGTCGCCGGAGTCCCCCGCGAACCGGATGATCACCCGGTCCAGGCGGCGGATCTCGTGGGCCGGTCCGGCCGCCCCTTCTGTTTCCTCGGGGGTGCTCGTGTCACTCGTATCCGTCGTGTCAACGGCCACCGGCCGCTCCTTCCCGTCGACGCAGCTGGCTGCCTGCCGCCGCACGGTAGTGAGCGCCCCTTGTGACCGACCAAAGCCGGCCCACGCTGCCGCGGGACCCGGTGACCAGGCCCACGGTCGCGGTGGATCCACCCGGGGGCCGGTGCGGGAGGCGGCGTGGGACGGCTGGTGAACGCCGTGGGTGCCGGGTCCCCGGTCCGGGGCGGTGTGGGACGGCTGGTGATCGCCGTGGGTGCCGGCTTCGGTGGGGCGGTCCGGGGCGGTGTGTGGGAAGGGGGTCGGCTCGGCCGCAGCCGTGGGCGGTCGGTCCGGTGGACGTGGCTCCCGCGGGTGAGCGCCGAGGGTCCGCCGTCCGCCCCCGCGAGGGCCCGCGGCCGCCAGGACGGCCCTGCCGTCACGGCAGCCAGTCCGCGTCCCGGGCGATGCGGATCGCGTCGACGCGGTTACGCGCGTTCAGTTTGCTGACGATGGTGGTCAGGTAGTTGCGCACCGTCCCCGCCGACAACCGGAGCATGGAGGCGATCTCCCGGGCCTCCGCGCCCTCCGCCGCGAGCCGCAGCACCTGGGTCTCCCGGTCGGTGAGGGGGCTCTCGAACTCGCCCCAGGCGGCCAGCGCCAGTTCCGGGTCCACGGCCCGGTGACCGGCCGCCACCCGCCGTACGGCCAGGGCGAGTTCGCCGGACGGGGCGTCCTTGAGGAGATAGCCGGAGACCCGTGCCTCCAGGGCCCGGCGCAGGGTGCCGGGGCGGCCGAGGCTGGTCAGGATGAGGGTGCGGCACTGGGGGAGCCGTTCCCGTAGCCGGGTGGCGGCCGACAGACCGTCGACACCGGGCAGGTCGATGTCGATGATGGCCACATCGGGCCGGTGTTTGAGCGCCATGTCGACGATCTGGTCCCCGCGTTCGACCTCGCAGACCACTTCGAGATCGTCCTGGAGATTCAGCAGAGCGACCAGTGCGCCGCGGACCATGTTCATGTCCTCGGCGAGCAGTATCCGTATCACTGAGCTCCCGTCTGCGGTCCGTGAGAGGCCGGATCGTGGCGAGGTGTCGTGGTCCGTACTGTTGCCGCAAAGGCACGTGATCATGCGGCCGATCCGTTGCGCGGGACCATGATGTCCCGCGGTTCCGCGGAGGTTTCCGTCGGTTTTCTGACGGGCGCTTCCGCGACGAGGCGGAATGTGCCGTCCTTTCCGGTACCCGATTCGAGGCGCCCGCCTATTGCGGTCATACGGGTGCGCAGGTTGCCGAGCCCGTTGCCGCTGTGCGGCGCCGGGTTGTGGTAGGCGTGATCGACACCGTCGTTTTCCACCAGGAGCCTTACGACACCGTCGTGTTGGGCGGCACTGATGCGGCAGTACGCGGCGTTGCTGTGCCGCAGCAGATTGGTGACCGCTTCACGCAGGGTGGTGGCGAGCGCGGTGTCGAGGTGCGGGGAGAGCGTGCCGAGTTCGCCTTCCGTGCGTACCCGGATGCCGGCGGCGTGCAGCATGGACTGCGCCGCCTTGATCTCCTGCTGGAGCGACAGGGTGCGGTAACCGCTGGCGGCCTTGCGGACGTCGGTGAGGGACTGGCCGGCGATGGCCAGGACCTCGTCGATCTCCTTCATGGCGCGGGCGGGCTGGGTCGCGATGAGCTGGTGGACGAGTTCGCTCTTGAGCGTGATGGCGGAGAGGCTGAAACCGAGGAGGTCGTGCAGGTCGCGGGCGAAGCGGAGCCGTTCCCCGGTGACCGCCTGGCGGGCCAGTTCGCCCCGGGTGGTGTGCAGGTGTGTGATGAGCCCGGTGAGCCGGGCGAGTCCGTACAGCACGAGCCCGGTGAGCAGGGTGGTGTGGGCGAGATGGACGCTGTGGAGCAGGTCCCGGCCCTGGAGGAGGGCCGGGACGAGGACGCTGAGCCCCACGGCCGCGTACAGGGGCCAGGCCGCGCGGCGGGGCAGCAGGAGCAGGAGCGAGGCGGCGAGGTAGCCGGCCATGGTCTCCCAGAGGACGTCGAAGATCACGAACGGCAGATAGGTCAGGAGTGCCTGGACGGCCAGGGTCAGGCATCTGTGCTTCAGGGACGCCCGGTTGCCGGACGGTGTGCAGTGCAGGAGGTACAGCGTGAGCAGCGCCGGAAGCAGGACCAGGCCCGTCGCCTCGGCCGCCGGGGATCCGCCGGCGGTCAGGATGCCGGTCGCGGTGAGGAGCGCGCAGCCCAGCAGTGCGGTGATGAGGACGGTGCGGGCGATCCGGGGTGCGGGGAGGTGATGGACGGGTCCGGGCGGGGTCACCGCCCCGGGTCTGCTGCCCCTCGACTCGTCCGCACTGTCGGAACGGTCGTGACTGTCCATCATCTGCACGGCCTCTCGCAACTATGTGCGCCATCCTGCCTGCGGGGGATGATAAGTCACCGTCGTAAAGACTGTGCAGCAATCAGGGTCTTACCAGCTCAATTTTGCGGAACCAACGGCCTTATGGCGAAGAGTTGAAACGGATTCACCTTTTCCGTGCCCTCCCGTGCGGGCGAACCCGTCGCTTCCCGCTAAGAGTACGAGTAGTCGAAAAAGCGGCCCGAACGCAAGCACATCCGGAACTCCGGCATCCGGAAAGAAGTATTTCGGTCACCGGGTGCCGGGCCGTGTCCGCTCCCGCCGGGACGAACCGCGTGCGGCCCGGCACCCGGCGGTCGCGTGCCGCGCGCCGTGCACAAGCGGCTCTTTAGAGCGCCCTCGCAGGATTCGAGCGAACAGCATGCGTCGGCGTCGGGCCGGCAGTCTCGGAGAGGTCAGCGATGCGCGTTCTATTCACCATCTTTCCGACATCGGCACACCTGTATCCGGCCATCCCGCTGGCCTGGGCGTTGCAGAGTGCCGGCCACGAGGTCGTCCTGGCGAGCCCCGAGGGCGTGGTCGACCCGAAGGTGATCCCGAACATCACCGCGGCCGGCCTCACCGCCGTGTCGCTGGGCGACAAGGAGGAACTCACCGCCTCGCTGGCGCCGCTCATCGCCGCCGCGGGACCCGACCGGCCCACCCTGGCCCTCGACCCCGACGACGAGAACGCCTGGCGCACCACCAGGGCCGTCCTCGCGGGCATGTTCCACGCGTACTACCCGCCCGAGCCGGCCGAGGGCGGGCGGCGGCCGGTCCTCGACGACCTGGTGGAGTTCGCCCGCAACTGGCGCCCGGACCTGGTGCTGTGGGACCCGCTGGCGCCGACCGGGGCCGTGGCCGCACGCGCCTGCGGCGCCGCCCACGCGCGGCTGCTGTTCGGCATGGACAACATCGGCCTGATCCGTGCCAGGACGCGGCAGGAGCTGGCCGATCCGTCCTCGGAGCTGACCGAGGACCCGTGGATGCGGTGGCTGGGCCCGGCGCTGCAGCGCTACGGCCTCGACTTCACCGAGGAGACACTGGTCGGGCAGTGGACCCTGGACCTCACCCAGTCCCGGATGCGCACCCCGCTGGACCTGACGTACGTCCCGGTCCGCCGGGTCCCCTACAACGGGGCCGCCACGCTGCCCCCGTGGCTGCACTCCCGGCCCGAGCGGCCCCGCGCGGTGCTCACCCTCGGGGTGAGCCGGCGGCTGCTCGCCGGTCAGCACAGCGGTTTCCCGATGCGGGAGTTCTTCGACTCCGTGTCCGGCCTGGACCTGGAACTCGTCGCGACACTCAACGGCGAGCAGCTCAGCGCCGTGGGCACCCTCCCGGACAACGTCCGCGCCATCGAGTACGTACCGCTCAACCAGCTGCTGCCCACCAGCTCGGCGATCATCCACCACGGCGGCGGCGGAACGTTCGCCGCGGCCGTGGCCTTCCAGGTGCCCCAGCTCGTCGTGCCGCTGCCGATGTGGGACGAGATGGTCACCGCGCGCTACGTCGTGCGCCGCGGCGCGGGACTGGCCGCAGAACCCGCGGCGATCGACGTCGCCGACCTGCACAAGGACCTCGTCCGGCTCCTTGAGGAGCCGTCCTTCCGGCTCGGGGCCCGCGGTCTGTACGACGACATGCTGGCCGCCCCGGCACCCAAGGACGTGGTCCCGGTCCTGGAGCGGCTGACCGCGGAACACCGCGGCTGAGGCCCGCACCGCACGAGTCGAATCCAGGACGGGAAGGCGAGCGAGCCGTGCGCATCGAGGAAACCACCATCCCCGGCACGTTCCTGATCGAGCCGGACCAGATATCCGACGACCGGGGCGTGTTCTACGAGTCGATGCGGTCCGACGAACTGGAGCGGTCCGCGGGAATCGTCTTCCGGCCCCGGCAGATCAACTACTCGGTGTCCAGGCGGCACACCCTGCGCGGCATCCACAGCGTGACCATCCCCCCGGGGCAGGCCAAGTTCGTCACCTGCGTCCGGGGCGCGCTGCGGGACATCGTCGTCGACCTCAGGGTCGGCTCGCCCGCCTTCGGCCGGCACCAGGTGAACGAACTCGACGCCGCCTCGGGCCGGTCCGTGTACGTCCCGGAGGGCGTCGGCCACGGCTTCCTCGCGCTCACCGACGACGCCTGCATCTGCTACGTCGTCTCCAGCACCTACGTCCCCGGCACCCAGATCGACATCAACCCGCTCGACCCCGACCTGGACCTGCCCTGGAACTGCGCGGGGACACCGCTGCTCTCCGACAAGGACGCGAAGGCACCCACGCTGGCCGAGGCCCTGGCAGCGGGCACGCTGTCCGGCCACCACGCCGCCTGACGCGGCATCGCCCCCTTGTCCTGCCGGCCGCCGGCGCACCGGGACCACAGGTGCACGGCCGAGCGGCCGCGAGACGCGCACCAGACCGAAGAGGCACCACCACATGAATCGAGAGGACCTGCCATGAAGGCTCTGGTGCTGTCCGGCGGATCGGGCACCCGCCTACGGCCCTTCAGCTACTCGATGCCCAAACAGCTCATCCCCATCGCCAACACACCCGTCCTGGAATACGTCCTGAGGAACATCCTCGACCTGGGCGTGACCGAGATCGGGGTCATCGTCGGCGACCGCGGCCCCGAGATCCGCCAGGCACTCGGGGACGGATCGCGGTTCGGGGCCCGGCTGACCTACATCCAGCAGGACGCACCGCTCGGCCTCGCCCACACCGTCGCCATCGCCCGCGACTTCCTCGGCGACGACGACTTCGTGATGTACCTCGGCGACAACATGCTGCCCGAGGGCATCGCCGGCATCGCCGAGGAGTTCGCCGCGCACCGCCCGGCCGCCCATGTCGTGGTGTACAAGGTCCCGGACCCGCGCGCCTTCGGCGTGGCCGAACTCGGGGCGGGCGGCGAGGTGCTGCGCCTGGTGGAGAAGCCGCAGCAGCCGCGCAGCGACCTGGCCCTGATGGGCGTGTACTTCTTCACCGCCGCCATCCACGAGGCGGTGCGGGCCATCGAGCCCAGCGCCCGCGGCGAGCTGGAGATCACCGACGCCGTCCAGTGGCTGGTGTCGGCCGGCGCGGACGTACGGGCCGGCCAGTACGAGGGCTACTGGAAGGACACCGGGAACGTCGAGGACGTCCTGGAGTGCAACCGGCACATCCTGGAGAGCCTGCGGCCCCACATGGCCGGCGCGGTCGACGACGCCAGCGTGCTGGCGGGGCCGGTCGTCGTGGAGGAGGGCGCGCGCATCGTGCGCTCCCGCGTCGAGGGACCGGCGATCATCGGCGTCGGCACGGTCGTGGAGGACAGCCACATCGGCCCGCACACCTCCATCGGGCGTGGCTGCACCGTCAGCGGAAGCCGCCTGGAGTACTCCATCGCCCTGGACGGGGCGTCGGTCACCGGCGTCCAGGGCCTGCGCAGTTCCGTCATCGGCCGCTCCGCCTGCGTCGGCACCAGCGAGCAGAGCACGGACGGTTACCGCCTGGTCGTCGGAGACCACACCCGAGTGGAAGTCGCGGCATGAGGATCCTCATCACCGGCGCGGCCGGTTTCATCGGCTCCAACTTCGTCCGCAACCTCCTCGCGGACACCTACGCGGGCTGGGAAGGCGCCCAGGTCACCGCCCTGGACAAGCTCACCTACGCCGGCAACCGCGCCAACCTGCCGGCCTCGCACCCGCGCCTTGAGTTCGTCCGGGGCGATGTCTGCGACCCGGGCCTGCTGCGCGAACTGCTGCCCGGACACGACGCCGTGGTGCACTTCGCCGCGGAGTCCCACGTGGACCGCTCGCTTGAGGGCGCCGGAGAGTTCTTCCGCACCAACGTGCTGGGCACCCAGACGCTCCTCGACGCCGTGCTGGACAGCGGCGTCGAACGGGTCGTGCACGTCTCCACCGACGAGGTGTACGGCTCGATCGCCGAGGGCTCCTGGAGCGAGGACCGGCCGCTGCTGCCCAACACCCCCTACGCGGCCTCCAAGGCATGCTCCGACCTGGTCGCCCGCACCTACTGGCGCACCCACGGGGTGAACCTCTCCCTCACCCGCTGCTCCAACAACTACGGGCCCCACCAGCACCCGGAGAAACTCATCCCGCTGTTCGTCACCAACCTCCTGGAGGGGCGGCAGGTGCCGCTGTACGGCGACGGACGCAACATCCGCGAATGGCTGCACGTGGACGACCACTGCCGCGGCATCCACCTGGTGCTCCGGGGCGGCCGGGCCGGCGAGGTCTACAACATCGGCGGCGGCAACGAGCGGACCAACCGCGCCATCACCGAGCGGCTGCTCGAACTGACCGGCTGCGGACCGGAGATGATCCGCCACGTCGCCGACCGCAAGGCGCACGACCTGCGGTACTCCATCGACGAGTCCAAGATCCGGGAAGAGCTGGGCTACGCGCCGCTGACTGGGTTCGACGAGGGCCTGGCCGCCACGGTGGCCTGGTACCGGGACAACCCCGACTGGTGGAAGACCGTCAAGTACGGGGCCGAACGTGCGGACGGCTGACAGCGGCGGAGCGGCCGGGCTCCGTGTCGTGGTGCTCGGCGGCACCGGCTACCTGGGCCGCCGCATCGGCGAGGCGTTCCGCGCCGACGGCGCCCTGGTGCACCTGGTGTCCCGCAGCCCCGCCCAGGACGGCCCCGCGGACGACCACCGCATCCCCCTGGACCTGCTGGCCGCAGGTCCACGCGAACTCGCCGGGTTCTTCGGTTCGGTACGCCCCGATGTGGTGGTCAACGCCGCCGGCCTGGTCTGGCGGGGTGACGAGGCCGAGATGACCGCGGGCAACGCCGACCTCGTCGCCCGGGTCACCGAGGCGCTCACACCACTGCCCCGCCCGCCGCGGCTGATCCAGCTCGGCACCGTCCACGAGTACGGCGCCGGCACACCGGGCGTCGGCACCCGCGAGGACCAGGAGCCCGCTCCCGTCACACCGTACGGGCGCACCAAACTGCTCGGCACCCGTACCGTCCTGCGGGCCGCGGCCGAGGACGGCCTGGACGGCGTGGTGCTCCGCCTCGCCAATGTGATCGGCGCCGGGGTGCCGGCCGGCAGCCTCTTCGGCTGCATCGCCGCACACCTCGGCGAGGCCGCCCGTGCCCGGCACCTGGGCAGGGAACCGGAGGAGCTGAGGCTGCCGCCGCTGCGCGCCCACCGCGACGTCGTCGACGTGCACGACGCCGTCGACGCCGTACGGGCCGCCGCCACCGCGCCCGGCACCGGCCTGAGCGGCCGGGTGGTCAACATCGGCCGCGGCGCGGCGGTCCCGATGGACGCGCTGGTCCACCGCATGGTCGAACTCAGCGGCGTGCGCATCCCGGTCGTCGAGACCGCCTCCGACCGGCCCTCGCGCACCGACGCGCAGTGGCAGCAACTGGACGTCTCACGGGCGCTGCGGGTCCTGGGCTGGCAGCCGCGGCGCACCCTCGACGCCTCGCTGCGCGACCTGCTCTCGGCCACGGTGCCGACGCCCGTCAACGGAAGGACATGACGATGAGCGGCAACAGCCACCACAGCGACCTCAAGGAACGGGTGCTGGACGCGGTCCGCGGCTACCACCGGCAGACCGCACCCGACCGGGAGTTCGTGCCCGGCGTCACCGAGATCTGGCCCTCCGGCGCGGTCCTGGACGAAGCGGACCGGGTCGCGCTCGTCGAGGCCGCGCTGACCATGCGCATCGCCGCCGGACCCAGCTCCAGGACGTTCGAGTCCGCGTTCGCCAAGCGCCTGCGGCGCCGCAAGGCCCATCTGACCAACTCCGGCTCGTCGGCGAACCTGCTCGCCGTCACGGCCCTCACCTCGCACCAGCTCGGCGACCGGCGGCTGCGGCCGGGCGACGAGGTGATCACCGTCGCGGCCGGCTTCCCCACCACCGTCAACCCGATCCTGCAGAACGGCCTCCTGCCGGTGTTCGTGGACGTCGACCTGGCCACGTACAACACCACCGCCGACCGGGTGGCGCGGGCCATCGGCCCGAAGACCCGGGCGATCATCATCGCGCACGCGCTCGGCAACCCCTTCGAGGTCGCCGAGGTGGCCCAACTCGCCAAGGAACACGACCTCTTCCTCATCGAGGACAACTGCGACGCGGTCGGCTCCACCTACGACGGACAGCTCACCGGCAGCTTCGGCGACCTGACCACGGTCAGCTTCTACCCCGCGCACCACCTCACCATGGGCGAGGGCGGCTGCGTCCTCACCTCGAACCTGGCCCTCGCCCGCATCGTGGAGTCGCTGCGCGACTGGGGGCGGGACTGCTGGTGCGAACCCGGCAAGAACAACACCTGCTTCAAGCGGTTCGAGTACCAGATGGGCGACCTGCCCGCCGGATACGACCACAAGTACATCTTCTCCCACGTCGGTTACAACCTGAAGGGAACCGACATCCAGGCCGCCCTCGGCCTCGCGCAGCTCGACAAGCTGGACGGCTTCATCGAGGCACGGCGACGCAACTGGCGCCGGCTGCGCGAGGGACTGGACGGCGTGCCGGGCCTGCTGCTGCCCGAGCCGACCCCGCGGTCCGAACCGAGCTGGTTCGGTTTCGTCATCACCGTCGACCCCGAGGCCCCCTTCACCCGCGCCGAACTGGTCGACCACCTGGAGGAACGCAAGATCGGCACCCGCCGGCTGTTCGCCGGCAACCTCACCCGCCAGCCGGCCTACATCGGCCGCCCCCACCGCGTCGTCGGCGACCTCACCCACAGCGACGTCATCACCGAGCACACCTTCTGGATCGGCGTCTACCCGGGGCTCACCGACGAAATGCTCGACTACATGACCGCCACGATCAAGGAGTTCGTGGCCCAGCGCGGCTGAGCCCGACGGACCGCCTCCCACGCAGAGATCAGGACGACGACGATGGAGATAGTGGGAACCGGATTCCTGGCGCGGAGCCTGCGTCCGCTGGCCGGCCGGCATCCGGGCACCGTGGCCCTCGCGGCGGGGGAGTCCAGGACGAGCGGCGCCTTGGACGCGGACTTCGCACGGGAGGCCGCACTGCTGCGCGACGTCGCCAAGCAGTGCGCGGCCACCGGAGCGCGGCTGGTGTTCTTCTCGACGGCCGCGACGGGAATGTACGGGTTCGCCGAGGGACCCGGCAGGGAGGACACCCCGGTGACCCCCTACACCCCCTACGGCGCACACAAACTCGCCCTTGAGGAGCAACTGCGCGACTCAGGGGCCGACCATCTGATCCTCCGGCTGGCACACCTGGTGGGTCCGCACGGCCGGTACCACCAGCTCATCCCCACGCTGCTGCGGCAGGTCCGCGAAGGGGCGGTGGCCATGCACCGGGGCGCCTGTCGGGACCTGATCCGGGTCGGCGACGCGATCACGATCATCGACCGGCTGCTCGCCGCCGGTCTGCGGGCCGACACGGTCAACGTGGCCTCCGGACACGCCGTCCCGGTGGAGGACATCGTCGACCACCTCGCCCGCGCGCTGGGGCTCACGCCGCGCAAGGAGTACGTGGACACCGGCGTCCAGTACGCCATCTCCACCGAGAAACTGCGCGCCCTGGTCCCTCAGGTGGCGGACATGGGCTTCGGCCCCGACTACTACCGCCTCGTCCTCAACGACTTCCTCGCGGCCGAACATGCCTGACCGGGCCGCGTACGCATCACGAGAAAGGCGGGGAGTCCCTCCGATGCCGTCCCACATCCTCCAGACACGTGAGAACAAGAGCCTGCCCGCCCGCATCGCCCTGTCGGCCGCCACCACCGAGGGCGCACACCTGCGCACCGAGCACTTCGGCGACTGGCTGGCCGAACGGGGCAGGGCCCATACCTTCCGGGTGGAGCGGATACCGTTCGCGGAACTGGACGGCTGGTCCTTCCAGGAGTCCACCGGCAACCTCGTGCACCGCAGCGGCCGGTTCTTCACCGTCGAGGGCCTGCACGTCACGGAGGAAGGTGAACCCTACGGCGACGGCCCGTACGCCGACTGGTACCAGCCCATCATCAAACAGCCCGAAGTGGGTGTCCTCGGCATCCTCGTCAAGGAGTTCGACGGGGTGCTGCACTTCCTGATGCAGGCGAAGATGGAGCCCGGCAACCCGAACCTGCTCCAGCTCTCGCCCACGGTCCAGGCGACCCGCAGCAACTACACCAAGGCCCACCAGGGCGGGGACGTCAAGTACATCGAGTACTTCGTCGGGCCCGACCGCGGCCGGATCGTCGCGGACGTGCTCCAGTCCGAGCACGGCTCGTGGTTCTACCGCAAAGCCAACCGCAACATGGTGGTGGAGGCCGTCGGCGACGTGCCGCTGCACGACGACTTCTGCTGGCTCACCCTCGGCCAGATCCACGCACTGCTGCACCGGGACAACGTGGTCAACATGGACTCCCGCACCGTGCTGTCCTGCCTGCCCGTCGCGGACGCCTCGCACGGCGCGCTGCTCTCCGACACCGAACTGCACTCGTGGATCACGGGCGAGCGCACCCGGCACAGCGTGCGGGCCGAGCGCGTCCCGCTGGACTCCATCCCCGGCTGGAAGCGCGGCGAGAGCGCGATCGAGCACGGCGAAGGCCGCTACTTCAAGGTCGTGGCCGTGTCCGTACAGGCGGAGAACCGCGAGGTGACGGGCTGGACCCAGCCCCTGTTCGAGCCGGTCGGCCTCGGCGTCACCGCCTTCCTCACCCGCGAGTTCGACGGCGTTGCACATGTGCTGGTGCACGCCCGGGTCGAGGGCGGCTTCCTCGACACCGTCGAACTCGGCCCGACCGTGCAGTGCACCCCGGACAACTACGCACACCTGCCCGAGAAACAACGCCCCGGATTCCTGGACACGGTGCTGGGCGCGGGGCCGGACCGCATCCGTTACGAGGTCGTGCACTCCGAGGAGGGCGGCCGCTTCCTCAACGCCGAGAGCCGCTTCCTCGTCGTCCGGGCGGACGAGACCGACGCGCCGCTCACCCCGCCGCCCGGCTACGCCTGGGTCACCCCCGGACAGCTCACGTCCCTGGTCCGGCACGGCCACTACCTCAACGTCCAGGCCCGCACCATGCTCGCCTGCCTCAACGCGATCGCGGAGCAGGACCGGTGACGCACCCCTTGCGGATGGGGGTGATCGGATGCGCGGGCATCGCGGTGCGCCGTATGCTCCCCGCGTTCGCCGCCTGCCCCGACATCGAGATCGCGGCCGTCGCCAGCCGTGATGCGGCCAAGGCACGGCAGGTCGCGGAACGCTTCGGCTGCCGTGCGGTGCGCGGCTACGCCGAACTCCTCCAACAGGACGACATCCAGGCCGTCTACGTGCCGCTGCCCGCGGCCCTGCACGCCCGGTGGACCGAGGCGGCGCTGCGCACGGGCCGGCCCGTCCTCGCCGAGAAGCCCCTGACCACCGACCCCCGGCGCACCGCGGAACTGCTCGAACTCGCCCGCCGCCGGGGCCTGGTGCTCATGGAGAACATCATGTTCGTCCACCACCACCGGCACGAGGCCGTGCGGCGCCTGGTCGCCGACGGCGCGATCGGTGAACTGCGCGCGTTCCACGCGGCGTTCACCATCCCCCCGCTGGCGGAAGCGGACATCCGTTACGACCCGGAACTCGGCGGCGGGGCGCTGGCCGACGTCGGCGTCTACCCGCTGCGGGCCGCGCTGCACTTCCTGGGCGACCGGCTCGACGTCGTCGGCGCCCGCCTCACACGGGGCGAGGGACGGCGGGTCGAGACCTCGGGTGCCGCGTTGCTGGGCACCCCCGGCACCGTCACGGCCCAGATCACCTTCGGCATGGAGCACGCCTACCGCTCGGCGTACGAACTGTGGGGCAGCGAGGGCAGCATCACCGTCGACCGGGCGTTCACCCCGCCCGCCGACCACGTCCCCGTGATCGGCCTCAACCGCGGCCGAACGGCCGAGGAGATCCGGCTCGCACCGCACGATCAGGTGGCGGCCACCGTCGCGGCCTTCGCCGCCGCGGTGCGCACCGGAACCGAGCCGGACGACGGCGCCACCCTGCGGCAGGCCGAACTCCTCGACGAGATACACCGGTCCGCCTCACGCGAGGAACCCGACGCAACCGGATGAGCGGCCGCTGCCCGGACGCTTCGGCGACGACCGGCCGAAGGACACCGGCAGCGCATGGAAGGAGACACACTCGTGCAACGCCACATTGCTTTCTTCAACTTTCCGGCCGTAGGCCATGTCAATCCCACGATCGGCGTGGTCGAGGAGCTGGTGAGGCGCGGCCATCGCGTCACCTGCACCGTGACGGACCACTTCGCCCCCATCGTGAAGGCCGCGGGCGCCGAACCGGTCCGCTACGACTCGGTCTTCGGCGACTTCTACCGGGCCCCGCTGACCGCCGAGGAGAACGCGGGCGAGGGGCTGCGGTGCCTGGACGAGAGCACCTCGCTCGTGGAACAGGTCGCGCCGTACTACGAGGAGAACCGGCCGGATGTGATCGTGCACGACTTCATGGCCTGGGGAGCGCGTTTCTTCGCCGCCGAACACGACATCCCGCTGATCCGCACCTATCCGGTGTTCGGCGCCAACGAACACTTCTCGCTGCGGGAGAAGTTCCCGGTCGCGGAGCTGAACGACCCGCAGATCATGGAGGCGGTGCACAAGCTCGCCGGTGTGCTGCCCCGGTTCGGCCTGCCCGCCGACCCGATGGGTTTCCTCTCGTCGATCGAACAACTCGGCATCGTCTTCCTCCCGCGCGAATTCCAGTACGCGGGCGACACCTTCGACGAACGGTTCGTCTTCACCGGTCCCTGCATCGCCGAACGCCCCTACCAGGGCAGCTGGCAGCCGGCCTCCGCGGACCGGCCGGTGCTGCTGATCTCGCTCGGCACCTCGGCCAGGGGCTGGCCGGAGTTCTTCACGACGGCCATCGAAGCCTTCGGCGACTCCGAGTGGGACGTCCTCATCACCGTCGGCGAGCACACCGACCCGGCCGGTTTCGGACCGCTGCCCGCGAACGTCGACGTACGGCGGTACGCGCCGCAGCTCGACGTGCTGCGCCACGCCCGGCTGTTCATCACCCACGGCGGGATGAACAGCACCATGGAGTCGCTGGACAACGGCGTGCCCATGGTGGTCGTGCCACAGACGAGCGAGCAGCGGGCGAACGCCCAGCGCGTGGCGGAGCTGGGCCTCGGCCGCCGGCTGGCCAAGGAGGACGTCACGGTGCAGAGCCTGCGCGAGGCCGCGGCCCGGGTGACGGGCGACGCGTCCGTGACCGACCGGGTGCGGGCCCTGCGGGAGCGCATGCGGTCCGTGGACGGTCCGGCCGTCGCGGCCGACGCCGTCGAGCATCACCTCGCCCGGCTGGGCTGACCACCGACGCCGCGGCACGCCTTTGTGCCGCGGGCGGCCGCACCGGTGTCGTACGGCCCCGCTCACAGGCCGTACGACACCGGCCGGCCAACGCCGCCGCACATCGCAGTCGACCGGGCCCCGCGGCCACGGTCCGCGCCGCAGCGACGGCGCACTGCACCGACCGGGGACGGTGACCGACCTTCATGGACCATCTCGAAGAACTCAAGGAATTCGCCCGCCTGCACGCCCGCGGCCAGGGCATGACGGCCGAGCACGCCACGCGTGTGCTCGCCCGGATCACCAACGAAACCACCGGGGACCCGGACTCCTGGCCCGCGGTGTGGACCGCCGAGGGCCGGGCCGCCGCCGACCGCGGCGACCTGCTCGACGCGTGCCGGCACTACGCGCTCGCCCGCTTCCCGTACCACGGCGACCCCGACCGCCGAACCGCCCAGCGGCTCTGCGTCGACACCTTCGACCAGTGGCGCCGCGGCCAGGACGGCATCGAACGCCTGGAGTTCGACCACGGCGGCGAAACCATCGCCTGCTGGGCCGCCGGACTCGGCAGGTCCCGCCCGCTGCTGGTCGTCATGGGCGGCATCGTCAGCGTCAAGGAACAGTGGGCGCCGCTGCTGCCCCTGCTGCGCAGACTCGGCTACGCGGCCGTCGTCACCGAACTGCCGGGCGTCGGCGAGAACACCGTCACCTACGGCCCCGACTCCTGGCGCACCCTCGGCCTGCTGCTCGACGGGCTCGCCGACCGCGCCCGGGTCCACGACACCTCGATGCTCGCCCTCAGCTTCAGCGGCCACCTCGCGCTGCGCGCCGCCGTCGAGGACCCGCGCATCCGCCGCGTCCTCACCGTGGGCGCGCCCGTCGCCGGTTTCTTCGCCGACGAGACGTGGTGGCCGCGCGTACCCGGTATCACCGCGGACACCCTGCGCCGGCTCACCGGCAGCGGCGACCTCACTGAACTCCGCGCCCGCCTACCGGAGTTCGCCCTCACACCGAAGCAGCTCGGGCACCTGCGCATCCCCGTCAGGTACGTCGTCAGCAGCCGAGACGAGATCATCCCGGACACGGAGCGCACGCTGCTGCGCGACACGCTCCACGACGTCCGGTTCAGGACGTTCGACGACGTGCACGGCTCGCCCGCCCATCTCGGCGCGATGCGACGCTGGCTCATCTCCCAGCTGCTGTGGTCGCGCGTCGCCCGCCGCGGTGCCCGGCCGGCCTCCCGCGCCCCGCTCGGCGGGGGAGCCTCGTGAGCGAGCACGCGAACCAGGACGCGGTGGCGTACGGCGCCGCCGGCGGCACGGTGCGGCCGTGGCAGACGCCGGCCTCGCTCGGCATCACCGAGGACGACCTGACGCCCCTCCACCACGGACCGCCGCCCGGCCGTCAGCGAGATGACGAACCAAGGCGCGGTCTCCGGCGTGTGCGTGTTCCGGCACCCGGGATGCTAGAGAGGGAGCCATGAACGACTCGTACTTCCTCGCCTCCCCGGCGGCCGGCCGATGACCGCCGGCATCGACACCCCCGACCGCCGGGGCCGCACCGGACTCGACCGGACCGGCCTCGACCTCACCGGCAACCCGCGCGTCAGGGTGCGCGAGGTGAAACTCCTCTCCAGCCACTGGTACGTCGAACGCGCCACCACCTACGACTTCCGCCGCGCCGACGGCACCTGGAGCACCCAGCAGCGCGAGACGCACGACCGCGGCAACGGAGCGACCCTGCTGCTGTACGACACCGAACGGGCGACCGTGCTGCTCACCCGGCAGTTCCGCTTCCCGGTCTACGTCAACGGCCACCCCGACGGCATGCTGATCGAAACCCCGGGCGGACTGCTCGACGACGAGGACGAGCACCCCGAGGTCGCCGTGCGGCGCGAGGCGGTGGAGGAGACCGGGCACACCGTGGGCGAGGTCCGGCACGTCTTCGACGTCTATATGAGCCCCGGCTCGGTCACCGAACGCGTCTCCTTCTACGCCGCCGCCTACGGTCCCTCGACCCGCACCCACGAGGGCGGCGGTCTGGACGAGGAGGGCGAGGACATCGAGATCCTCGAACTGCCCTTCCGCCGGGCCCTGGAGATGATCCGCACCGGCGAGATCGCCGACGCCAAGACAATCATGCTGCTGCAATGGGCGGCGCTGGAAGGGCCGTTCGCCGCCGCTTGACTTGAAGAGCGCTCCAGGCACGAGACTCCGTTCCCTGCACCCCACATGCCGGGTGCAGGGAACGGAGGGACACCCATGAAGTACCGCACCATCGGCACCGATCCGGACACCCGCCGCCGGGTGAGCGTGCTCGCGCTCGGCGCCATGCTGTTCGGCTCGCGGACCGACGAGAAGACCTCCTTCGCCGTGCTCGACCGCTATGTCGAGGCCGGCGGGAACTTCATCGACACATCGGACAACTACGCGTTCTGGGAGGACGGCGGTCAGGGCGGACAGAGCGAGGAACTGCTCGGCCGCTGGCGGCGCAGCCGGGGCGTCGGCGACGAGATCGTCATCGCGACGAAGCTCGGCGCCCGGCCGCTCGCCCCCGGCACCGGCTATGTCGACAACCCCGAGGGCCTGTCGGCGAAGGTGATCCGCGAGTCCGCCGAGCGCAGCCGCGAACGCCTGGGCGTGGCCAAGATCGACCTGCTGTACGCGCACATAGCGGACCCGACCGTGGAACTGCGGGAAACGGTCGAGGGGTTCGCCGCGCTGGTCGCCGAGGGCACCGTCGGCCTGCTCGGCGTGAGCAACCATGCGGTGTGGCGCGTGGAGCGGGCCCGCGCGCTCGCCGCCGGGGCGGGCCTGCCCGGCTATGAGGTCCTTCAGTACCAGCACAGCCTCCTCAGGCCGCGCACCGACGTGCCCAGCGACCTGTTCCCGGACGGCACCCTGGGCGGGACGGACGCCCAGCTGATCGACTATCTGCGGGCCGAGCCGGGGCTGACCCTGGTCGCCTACTCGCCGCTGCTGACCGGCGCGTACACCCGGGCGGACAAGCCGCTGCCGCCCGACTACGACCACCCGGGCACCCCGGCCCGGCTCGCGGCCCTGCGCGATGTGGCCCGTCAGACCGGCGCGACCCCCAACCAGGTGGTGCTCGCCTGGCAGTTGGGCGGGCCGCTGCCCGTCGTCCCGCTCGCCGGGGCGTCCTCGGTGGCCCAGTTGGAGGAGAACCTGGCCGCCGTGGACCTGGAGCTGACGGCGGAGCAGCGGGCCCGGCTGGACGGGGCCCACTGAAAGCGCGCTCCCGGTGCCGGGCGCCGCGCCCGGCACCGGATCAGCCCTTGTTGGAGCCCAGGGTGAGGCCGTTGACGAACTGGCGCTGGAGCAGGAAGTACACGACCAGCGTGGGGATCGCGGTCAGCAGGGCGCCGGCGGCGACCAGGTTGGGGTCGGTGAAGTACTGCCCGGACAGGTTGTTCAGAGCGGAGGTGATCGGCATGTTCTCCCCGGTCGAGACGAGGACGATGGCCCAGAAGAAGTCGTTGTAGATCCAGATCGACAGCAGCGTGGCCAGCGCCGCCATCGCCGGCTTGCACAGCGGCAGCGTGATCTGCCAGTACAGCCGCCATACCGAGGCCCCGTCGACGAGCGCGGCCTCGGTCAGCTCGTGCGGCAGCGAGCGCATGTAGTTGCTCAGCACGAACGCGCAGAACCCGGACTGGAACGCCACATGGATGAGGACCAGGCCGAGCGCGGAGTCGTACAGCTTGCCGCTGACCGTGACGCCTGGCAGGTCGACCAGGAGGTACAGCCGGTACAGGGGGGTGATGACGACCTGCTGCGGCAGCAGGTTGCCCGCGGTGAAGACCAGCAGCAATGCCAGGTTGAGCCGGAAGTCGAAGCGGGCCAAGTAGAAGGCCACGCAGGAGGACAGGAACAGCGTCAGCAGCACGGCGGGCACCGCGATCAGCAGCGTGTTGCCGAAGTAGTGCATCATGTCCGACTGCTGGAAGGCGTTGGTGAAGTTGTCCGGGCTCAGCTTGTCCGGCCAGGACACATAGCCCTTGGCGCTGGTCTCGCCGTACGGGCGCAGCGCCGAGAAGACCGCCCACAGGAGCGGGGCGAGCCATGCCAGCGCGGCGCCCGCGAGGAAGACGTGCAGCAGGACCCGGGCCGGGCGGACGGGCGCGCGCCGCCGCCGGCCCGCGCCGGTGGCGAGGGTGGGGGCGTTCATGCCCGCCGCTCCTTCCGGAAGGTGGCCACCAGATAGGGGATGATCACGACGAGCGAGATGACCAGCAAGACCACCGCGATCGCCGACCCGTACCCGATGCGGCTCGATTCGCCGATGATGTTGTTGGTCACCAGGATCGACAGCAACTCGGTGCCCTGGGCGCCCTTGTTGAAGACGAAGACCAGGTCGAAGGCGCGCAGCGCCTCGATGATGGTGACGACCAGGACGATCGTGTTGGTGGGGCGCAGCGTCGGGAAGACGACGTGCCGGAACGTCTGCCACTCGCCTGCCCCGTCCAGCGCGGCGGCCTC
Organism: Streptomyces sp. NPDC004629; assembly: GCF_042873595.1. Classification (NCBI taxonomy): domain Bacteria; kingdom Bacillati; phylum Actinomycetota; class Actinomycetes; order Kitasatosporales; family Streptomycetaceae; genus Streptomyces; species Streptomyces sp. NPDC004629. The sequence continues at coordinate 124,662 of NZ_JBIALO010000002.1, forward strand.
CCGCAGCGAGGGGTCGACGCTCTTCAGACCGGCAAGGTACAAGATCATCATGTAGCCGGTGTGCCGCCAGGAGGCGGCGATCAGTACCGCCCACAGATTCAGGTCGGGGTCGCCGATCCAGTCGATGTAGTGGCCGGGCTCGTTGGCGCCGATCAGGCTGTTGATGAGGCCCGTGTCGGGGTTGTAGACGAGCTGCCAGACGAAGCCGATGCAGGCCATGGAGATGACGACGGGCAGGAAGAACGCCGTCTGGTAGACGCGGCTGAAGCGGATCCGCTTGTCCAACTGGGTGGCGAGGAACAGGCCGAGCGGCGTCGGAACGAGGATGAGCGCCCCGAACCAGATGAGGTTGTGCTCGACGGCGGGCCAGAACTGCGGGTTGTTGGTGAACAGTTCCTCGAAGTTCGCCAGGCCGGCCCATCTGATCGAGTCGATGCCGATGCCGTCCCAGGTGGTGAAGGCGAGCGCGATGGAGGCCAGTGCGGTGACCCAGACGAGGGCCACATGCAGGACCGTGGGCACGCCGGCCATCAGGGCGAGCGTGATCCGGTCACGGCGGGTCAGCAGCCGCCGGTGGCTCGGTGTGACCCGCTGGGTGTCGGATACGGACCCCGGTGGCGGTGCGGCGGACGCCTCCCGGGTCTTCGTCGTGTCGGTGCTCATGCCGAAGCGAAGATCGTCTTCTTCTGGCGTTCGATGGAGGACAGCACGGAGTCGATGCCCTTGGGGTTTTGGAGGTACTTCTGCAGCGAGGGCTGCATCACCGTGGAGGTGAAGTCCGGACGGCTGTCGCGGTCCATGAACTGGGTGAGGCTCTTCGCACCGCTGATCATCGTGAACGCCTTCTTCTGCAGCGGGCTGTAGGCGGAGGTGTCGGCCTTGTCGGAGGCGGCCACCACGCTGGGGTCGGTCTTGAGATAGGTCTCCTCGGCCTCCGGGGTGCCCAGGTACTCCAGCAGTTTCACGGCACCCGCGTGGTTCTTCGGGGATCTGCTGACCATGAAGCCGTCGGTGGGCGCCTCGACGGTGTCCTGGCCGTGCGCGGGGTTGATCTCGGGGAAGGCGAAGAAGTCGAGGTCGTCCAGGTCGGCCTTGTCGGTGAACTGCTGGGCCACGAAGCTGCCCAGCAGATACATGCCGGACTTTTTCGCCACCAGCGACTGCGCGGCGTTCTGCCAGGTGCGGCCCATTGCGCCGTCCTGGTGGTAGGGCAGGATCTGCGACCAGTGATCGAAGACGGCGCGCACCTTCGCGTCGGTCCACGACGCCTTGCCTGCCATCAGCTCGACATGGAAGTCGTAGCCGTTCAGGCGGAAGTTGATCTGGTCGAAGGTACCCATCGCGGGCCAGGCGTCCTTGTCGCCGAACGCGATCGGCACCAGCCCGTCCTTCTGCATCTGCCGGCACAGCGCGACGAACTGGTCCCAGGTGCCGGGTATCTGGTACCCGTGCTGCTGGAAGACGCTTCTGCGGTAGAACACCGCCCACGGGTACGTGGTCAGCGGCACGAAGTAGTACTTGCCGTCCTCGCCCTTGCTGAGTTTCTTCATCGCGTCGGGGAAGTTGCCCCCGATCTTCGCCCAGACGTCGTCGACGGGCGTGGCGAGCTTCTTCGCGGCGAAGAACTGCATACGGAAACCGGCGAACCAGTTGAACACGTCGTCAGGCGTGCCCTGGAGATAGGAGTTGATCTGCTCCTGGAAGGTGTTGTGGTCCTTCGTGTTCACATCGACGGTGAGGCCGGACTGCTTCTTGAAGGCCGCGTAGACCTCCTCGAACGCTTTCTTCGGTACCGCGTCCGACGCGTTGGAGCCCACGGTGACGGTCTTCGGGTCAAAGGACGTGCCGCTGCCGCCGCAGGCGCTCAGCAGGGGTATGCCGGCGCCGGCGAGCACGGCCGTGCCGCCGGTCAGGCGCAGCAGGGCACGACGGCTGGGGCCCTGGACGGGGAGACCTGACGGGGAGTGACGCATGGCGGCTCCTGGAGGCAGGGTTCGGCCAAGGGAGAGCCGGCGCTGAAAGGTAGTCGAAACCGATCAGAAACCAACTCGACCGAACAGCGTGGGCGTAATCACAGCCGCATGTCCAGCCAGCGTCAATAGGCCGGGTCTCTCTTGCCCGAAACGTGACCGACACCCGCGGATCCGCATGGCGGGCGGCCCAACGGCCGGGTTCTGACCAGCAGTTGGAAGTCGAAGGAGCAGGGCCGGGGCGGGCGCCCTAGGCTGTCCTCCGGGTCGGGGCCCGACGTCTTCCATGTGGAGGACCCGGCGGGTCGCGTTGCCCCCTGTTTTGTACTTACATTCGGACCTGATTGTGAAATGATGTCTTAACAAAGTATTGACAGCAGGCGCGCCAGGCACTTGGATCCCGTCCCAGCACACACAAGCACAACGACCCGGACCGCCCCGGTTCAGGGACCAGGATCCTCGCGGATCCCCTCCCTTTCCCCCGTAGCACAGTGAGGTGCAGGAAAGATGGACCGCTCTTCTCGCTCCCGCTCTCGCGGACTGGCCCCCGTCGTGGCCGTCGCCGCCGCGGCTGCGCTGGCTCTCGCCGGCTGTTCGAGCAGCTCCGGTGGAAAGAAGGCCGATGAGGGAGGGTCGGAAGCCTCCGCGGGCAAGGCCACCACTCCCCGGATGACGGTCGCCCTGGTCACCCACCAGGCGCCGGGCGACACCTTCTGGGACATCGTGCGCAAGGGGGCCGAGGCGGCGGCGGCCAAGGACAACATCAAGCTCGTCTACGCGCACGACCCGAACGCCGGCGCCCAGGCCAACCTGGTGCAGAACGCCGTCGACCAGCACGTCGACGGCATCGCCGTGACCCTCGCCAAGCCGGACGCCATGAAGGACGTCATCGCCAAGGCGAAGGCCGCGAACATCCCCGTCGTCGGCCTCAACTCCGGTGTGAGCGACTGGAAGAAGCTCGGGCTGCTGCAGTTCTTCGGCCAGGACGAGAGCGTGGCCGGCGAAGCGCTCGGCAAGCGGCTGAACGAGGAGGGCGCCAAGAAGGCCGTGTGCGTGATCCAGGAGCAGGGCAACGTCGGCCTCACCCAGCGCTGCGACGGCGTGAAGAAGACGTTCTCCGGCACCACTGAGACGCTGTATGTGAACGGCACCGACATGCCGTCCGTGCAGTCGACGATCACCGCCAAGCTGAAGCAGGACAGCGGCATCGACTACGTCGTCGCCCTCGGTGCCCCCTACGCCCTGGCCGCGGTCCAGTCGGTCGGGGACGCGGGCAGCAAGGCGAAGATCGCCACCTTCGACCTGAACAAGGACCTGACCGGCGCGATCTCCAAGGGGACGATCCAGTTCGCGGTGGACCAGCAGCCGTATCTGCAGGGCTACCTGGCGGTCGACTCCCTGTGGCTGTACAAGAACAACGGCAACTACAGCGGCGGTGGTGAGCAGCCGGTGCTGACCGGGCCCGCCTTCGTCGACACGTCGAACGTCGACAGGGTCGCCCAGTTCGCCGCGAAGGGCACCCGGTGATGAGTATGGCCCAAAAGGCCGAGCCTGCGGTCGGCACACCGCCGGACCCCGGCCCCAAGGAGAGCGACGGCCGCACCGCCGAGCGCCCCCTGGTGCTGCGTATGCTGGCCCGCCCGGAGGTGGGCGTCTTCCTCGGCGCGCTGGCCGTCCTCGTGTTCTTCCTCGTCGCCGCGCCCGCGGTACGCCAGGGCAGCTCGATGGCCACCGTCCTCTACCAGTCCTCGACCATCGGCATCATGGCCCTGCCCGTGGCCCTGCTGATGATCGGCGGCGAGTTCGACCTCTCCTCCGGCGTCGCCGTGGTCTCCTCGGCGCTGACCGCGAGCATGCTCAGCTACCAACTGACGCTGAACGTCTGGATGGGCGTGATCGTCGCCCTGATCGTCTCCCTCGCCGTCGGAGCGTTCAACGGCTGGATGGTGGTCAGGACCGGACTGCCCAGCTTCCTGGTCACCCTCGGCACCTTCCTGATCCTCCAGGGCCTCAACCTCGCCGTGACCAAGCTGGTCACCGGCAACGTCGCCACCGACGACATCAGCGACATGGACGGCTTCGACCAGGCGAAGAAGATCTTCGCGTCCTCCTTCGACGTCGGCGGCGTCCAGGTGAAGATCACCGTGGTGTGGTGGCTGGTCTTCGCCGCCCTGGCCACCTGGGTGCTGCTGCGCACCAAGTACGGCAACTGGATCTTCGCCGTGGGCGGCAACAAGGACAGCGCCCGCGCGGTCGGCGTCCCCGTGAACTTCACCAAGATCACGCTGTTCATGGCGGTGGGCTTCGGCGCCTGGTTCGTCGGCATGCACCAGCTCTTCGCCTTCAACACCGTGCAGTCCGGCGAGGGCGTCGGCCAGGAGCTGATCTACATCGCCGCGGCGGTGATCGGCGGCTGCCTGCTCACCGGCGGTTACGGCTCCGCGATCGGCCCGGTCTTCGGCGCCTTCATGTTCGGCATGGTGAACCAGGGCATCGTCTACGCCGGCTGGAACCCCGACTGGTTCAAGGCCTTCCTCGGCGTCATGCTGCTCGGCGCCGTCCTCATCAATCTGTGGGTCCAGCGCACGGCGACCCGGAGGTGACCCGATGACCAGCGACACGACCGGAACCCACGGCGCCGTCCTGCAGGACGCGCCCGACGAGAACGCACCGCTCGTCGAACTGCGCGGCGCGGGCAAGTCCTACGGGAACATCCGCGCCCTGCACGGCGTCGACCTCACGGTGCGCCCGAACCGGGTGACCTGCGTCCTGGGCGACAACGGCGCCGGCAAGTCCACCCTCATCAAGATCATCTCGGGGCTGCACCAGCACACCGAGGGCGACTTCCTCGTCGACGGGCGGCCGGTGCGCTTCGGCACCCCGCGCGAAGCCCTCGACCTGGGCATCGCCACCGTCTACCAGGACCTGGCGACCGTCCCCCTGATGCCGGTGTGGCGGAACTTCTTCCTCGGCTCCGAGATGACCAAGGGCCCCTGGCCGGTCCGCCGTCTGGACATCGCCCGCATGAAGCAGACCGCCGACCGGGAACTGCGCAACATGGGCATAGTCCTGGACGACCTGGAGCAGCCCATCGGCACGCTCTCCGGCGGCCAGCGGCAGTGCGTCGCCATCGCCCGCGCCGTCTACTTCGGCGCCCGCGTCCTGATCCTGGACGAGCCGACCGCCGCCCTCGGCGTGAAGCAGTCCGGTGTCGTCCTGAAGTACATCGCCGCCGCCCGCGACCGCGGCCTCGGCGTCATCTTCATCACCCACAACCCGCACCACGCCTACATGGTCGGCGACCACTTCAACGTGCTGCGCCTCGGCACCCTCGAACTCAGCGCCGAGCGCTCGAAGATCACCCTGGAGGAACTGACCAACCACATGGCGGGCGGCGCCGAACTCGCGGCGCTCAAGCACGAGCTGGCGCAGGTGCGCGGTGTCGACGTGGAGGAGCTTCCCGAGGCGGACGATCTCACCGCGCCGACCGCGGACTCCCCCGAGGAGACACCCCGACCATGACGAACGCCCTCGACCGCACCCGGTCGGGGGCCCCGGCTCCGCCGGCGCCGGTGACGGCCGCCGCGCAGCGGCTCGGCGCGGAGATGTTCGCGCTCCTGACCGGCTCGGCGGGCTCCCGGCGGGAACCCGCGGTCCGCCGCACGCGTTCACACGGACGAAGGGTGTGCACACCAGGGACCGGCAGGACGAGGAGGACCGGGATGACACACACGAGAGCGCAGGAGCAGACGCCGGACACGGCGGCCGAGGCCGCCCTGCGCCGCTCCCGCTTCGGCACGCTGCCGCGGCGGATCCACCCGCGGGACACGGTGGAGACGAACCAGACCACGCCCCGGGACCCGGCCCGGGACGCCTACCACCCCGACGACTGGCTGGTCCGCTACTGCCTGTGAGCCCTGCCGGGCACGGTCGGTGGCGGTCGGTGCCTCGTCGCCGGGGCGGTGCGGCCCGCATCAGGCCGTGCGGACCTCCTCGACCGTCACCGGCCGGTGCTCGCGCAGGGACAGCGTGCAGGCCTCCGCGATCCAGCCGGCCTCCAGGGCGTCCGCGATCGTGCACGGCGAGGGCCGGCGGCCGGCCACGACCTCGGTGAACGCGGTCAGTTCGGCGCGGTAGGCGTCGGTGAAGCGGTCCATGAAGAAGTCGTGCGGGGTGCCGGCCGGGAAGGTCACCCCGGGCTCGACGGAGCGCAGCGGGAGCTTGTCCTCCAGACCGACGGCGATGGAGTCCCGGAAGCCGTGCAGTTCCATGCGGACGTCGTAGCCCCGGGCGTTGTGGCGGCTGTTGGAGACCACCGCGATGGTGCCGTCGTCCAGCGTCAGGATCGCACCGGTGGTGTCGGCGTCGCCCGCCTCCTTGATGTAGTCGGCGCCCCGGTTGCCGCCCACCGCGTACACCTCGGTCACCTCGCGGCCGGTCACCCAGCGGATGATGTCGAAGTCGTGCACGCTGCAGTCGCGGAAGATGCCTCCGGAGGCCGCGATGTACGCGGCCGGCGGCGGGGCCGGGTCCAGCGTGGTCGAGCGGATCGTGTGCAGGGTGCCCAGTTCGCCGCCCCGCACCGCGGCCCGCGCGGCGCCGAAGCCCGCGTCGAAGCGCCGGTTGTAGCCGATCTGCACGGGCACGTCGCTGTCCGCCACGGACTTGAGCACCGCCACCCCCTCCGCCATCGTGCGGGCGACGGGCTTCTCGCAGAAGACGGGAACCCCCGCCTCGACGCCGGCCAGGATCAGGGCCGGATGGGCGTCGGTCGCCGCCGCCACGACGAGGCCGTCCACGCCGGCGGTCAGTACCGCCTCGGGCGAGTCCGCGACCTGCGCCCCGAACCGCTCCGCGGCGGCCTTGGCCGCGTCCGCGAACGGGTCGGCGACGACGAGGGACTCGACCGCGTCCAGTGCGGACAGGGTCTCGGCATGAAAGGCACCGATACGACCAAGCCCAAGAATTCCGATACGCATAAACTTGCAACTCCTAGACGCAGGGCGCCCCAAAGGGGCGCGGGGCTGTATCAATATGCGGCTCCGCCGCGCGGGCGCGACCAGCCACAACGCCGCCGCACCCGACCGACAACAGACGGCGCACAACGGCCAAACCAGCGGAGCGCCTAGTCGAGGCCGCCCAGCACGTTCTGGTCCCAGTCGATCACGGAACCGGTCACCACGCCGGACCGCTCGGACAGCAGGAACACCACGAAGTCGGCGATCTCGTCCGGCTGGCCGAGCTTGCCCATCGGCAGCCGGGCCGCGGCCTCATCGCGCCAGTCGTCGCCGGCGCCGTGGAAGGTCCGCTGCGTCGCGTCCTCGCCCTCGGTGGCCGTCCAGCCGATGTTCAGGCCGTTGATCCGGATCCGGTCCCAGCGGTGGGCCTGCGCCGCGTTGCGGGTCAGACCGATCAGGCCCGCCTTGGCGGCGACGTACGGGGCGAGGAACGGCTGACCGCCGTGCGCCGAGGACGTGATGATGTTGACGATCGTGCCGGGCGCCTTGCGCGCCACCATGTCGGAGACCGCCGCCTGCATGGCGAAGAACGGCCCTTTGAGGTTGATCGCGATGTGCGCGTCGAACAGGTCGGGCGTGGTGTCCAGCAGGGTGCCGCGCGCGGTGAGCCCCGCCGAGTTGACCAGGCAGTCGACCCGGCCGTACGCGGCGACCACCTCCGCCACGGCCGCCTTGGCCTGCTCGGCGTCGGCGAGATCGGCCCGCACGTACCGTGCCTTGCCGCCCGCCGCCGACAGCTCGGCGACCAGCGCCTCGCCCGGCTCGGGGCGCCGCCCGGTCACGGCGACGGTGGCTCCCTCGCGGACGGCGGCCCGCGCGATGGCGGCGCCCACGCCCTGGCTGCCGCCGTTGACGAGGACCACCTTGTCGTCGAGAAGTCCCATGATGTGCTTGCCCCTTCAGCTCTCGCCCGCTCTTCTTCCGCGCTTCGTCCGCTCTTCGGCCGCGCGCGTCGGCCGTCGCCAGCTCGCGCGCCGCTCGGCGCCGGCCCGCAGCGCGTCCCGCAGTGCCCGCGGGGTCCACTCCTCGCGCACCGCCCGCCGCACCAGGTCCGCCTGGCTGGGCGGAGCCAGACCGTCGAGCGGCGGGTCGCGGTCGAGGTTGGTGGGGAACGGGTAGCCCTCGGCACTCGCCGCGATCACCCGGTCCAGCCACGGCTCGCCCAAGCCCTCGGCACGGCGCTTCAGCAGCACCGGGAAGACCGCGTTCACCACGGCCTGCCGGTCCACCGTCTCCATGGCCCGGCCGAACGCCGAGGACACCTGGAGCAGGTTGGCCATGCGCCGCACGTCCGCGGAGCGGTTCGCGCCGGCGGCGTGGAACAGCGCGGGGTTGAAGAAGGCCGCGTCACCCTTGGCGAGCGGGAGCTGGACGTGGTGCTCCTCGAAGTACGCCCGGAACCGCGGGAGCCGCCAGGCCAGATAACCGGGCTCGTACTGCTGCGAGTACGGCAGATACAGCGTCGGCCCCGACTCGACGGGCATGTCGCAGTGGGCGACCGCGCCTTGGAGGGTCAGCACGGGCGAGAGGCGGTGCACATGCGCCGGGTAGGCGGCGGCGACCTCGCCCGTGAGGAAACCGAGGTGGTAGTCGCGGTGCGGGAACTGGGCGGCCCCGCCCGGGTTGACGACGTTGATCTGCGAGGTGACCTGGTATCCGGGGCCGAGCCAGGCTGTCGAGACGAGGGCCAGGATGTCGTTGGCGTAGTAGTCGGCGAACGCCTCCGGGTCCGACAGCGCCGCCTTCTCCAGCGCGTTCCACACCCGGTCGTTGGTGCCCGGCGCGGCGAAGTGGTCGCCGGCCGAGGTACCCGCGGCCCGCTGCTCGGCGATCAGCGCGTCGAACACGGCGGTGGCCCGGTCCACGACCGAGGCGTGGGGGAAGGCGCCCTGGAAGACCACGACACCGGGCCCGTCGGTCAGCGCGCGGACCAGCTCCGCCGCGACCTCGCGCCCGTCGCCGGCGGCGCGCAGCCGGGCGCTGTCGTAGACGAGGACGTTGCGCCGCACCGACGAGGCGTGCGGATAGTCGGCGAGCCGAGTGGTCCGCCCGACCAGCGCCCGGAACGCGTCGAGATCGCAGTCCCGTTCGGACAGCCAGGCAGGGCCTTGCGCGGCGGTGACGGACATCGGTGTCCCTCTTTCGGTCACGGGGGTGACGTGGTGCTGCCATTCTTGTCAGTACAAACCCCTCGAACAACCAGCAGGCAGCCATCAAAAACCCCTCACCGAACCGAGGAGTCCACGCCCATGGGCCACCCCTTCCCGATCCGTGAGATCGCACGTCAGGCAGGTCTGAGCGAGGCCACCGTGGACCGCGTGCTGAACGGCAGGGGAGGGGTGCGGCAGAGCACCGCGCAGGAGGTGCACCGGGCCATCGCCGACCTGGACCGGCAGCGCACCCAGGTGCGGCTCGTCGGGCGCACCTTCATGGTCGACATCGTGATGCAGGCGCCCGAGCGGTTCACCACCGCCGTGCGCGCCGCCCTGGAGGCCGAACTGCCCGGCCTGCACCCGGCGGTGCTGCGCTCCCGCTTCCACTTCCGGGAGACCGGACCGGCCGCCGAGCAGGTCAGAACGCTGGACCGGATAGCCAGGCGCGGCTCGCAGGGCGTGATCCTCAAGGCACCGGACGTCCCCGAGGTGACCGCGGCCGTCGGCCGCCTCACCGCCGCGGGCGTCCCCGTGGTCACCCTGGCCACCGATCTGCCCGCCAGCGGCCGGCTCGCCTACGTCGGCATCGACAACCGGGCGGCGGGTGCCACGGCCGCCTACCTCATGGGCCAGTGGCTCGGCGACCGCCCCGGCCAGGTGCTCACCAGCCTGAGCAGCGGCTTCTTCCGCAACGAGGAGGAGCGCGAGATGGGCTTCCGCAGCGCCATGCGGGCCCTGCACCCGGAGCGCAGGCTCGTGGAGATCGCCGAGGGGCAGGGCCTGGACGCCACCCAGTACGACCTCGTCCGGGCCGCCCTGGAACACGACCCGGAGATCCGCGCGGTCTACTCGATCGGCGGCGGCAACATCGCCACCCTGCGGGCCTTCGCCGACCTCGGCCGTGAGTGCGCCGTGTTCGTCGCCCACGACCTGGACCACGACAACACCGCGCTGCTGCGCGAGCACCGGCTGTCCGCGGTGCTCCACCACGATCTGCGCCACGATCTGCGCGAGGCCTGTCATCTGGTGATGCGCGCCCACGGCGCGCTGCCGCCCGCCGGGCCCACCCTGCCGTCCGCGATCCAGGTGGTCACGCCCTACAACATGCCTACGACACCGGCAGGTTGACCCAGGACCCGGTTTTTGCGGACCGGGCCATCGCGTCCAGCACGACGGCGCTGCGCACGGCGTCCGCGAGGGTGGTGCCGTGCGGCGTGCCCTCGGCGATCGAGCGCAGGAACCGGTACGCCTCGATGACCTTGAGGTCGTCGTAGCCCATGGCGTTGGCCGCCCCGGGCTGGAAGGCACCGAACTCGCCCTGGCCGGGACCGACGTACACCGTGCTGACCGGCTGGTCCTGGTACGTGGTGCCGCGGCTGACCGCGAGTTCGTTCATCCGGCGGAAGTCCCAGGACACCGCGCCCCTGGTGCCGTGCACCTCGAAGCCGTAGTTGTTCTGTTCGCCGACCGAGACCCGGCAGGCCTCAAGGACGCCCCGGGCACCGGAGGCGAAGCGCAGCAGACAACTGACGTAGTCCTCGTTCTCCACCGGGCCCAACTCGCCTCCGGCGGCGAGCGTGTGGCCCGCGGTCGCGCCCGTGGGGCGGGCCCGCTCGGGCACGAAGATCGCGGTGTCGGCGGTCAGCGACGCGATGTCGCCGAGCAGGAAACGGGCCAGGTCGGCGCCGTGCGAGGCGAGGTCGCCGAGGACCCCGCTGCCGCCACGCTCGCGCTCGTAGCGCCAGGTCAGGGCGGAGTCCGGGTGCGCCGCGTAGTCGCTGAACAGGCGGATGCGGACATGGGTGACGGTGCCGATCTCGCCGGCGGCGATCAGCTCGCGGGCACTCTCCACGGCAGGCGCGTTACGGTAGTTGAAGCCGACCGCGCCCTGCACCCCGGCCTCGGCCACGGCGTCCGCCACCGCCCGCGCATCGTCGGCGGTCAGCCCCACCGGCTTCTCGATCCAGATGTGCTTGCCCGCCTCGGCCATCGCGACGCCGATCTCCCGGTGCAGGAAGTTGGGCGCGGTGATGCTGACCGCCCGCACCCGGGGATCGGCCGCCACCTCGCGCCAGTCGCGGGTGGCCGAGGCGAACCCGAACTGCCGGGCCGCCTCATCGGCCCGGCCCGGCACCTCCTCGGCGACGGTGACCAGCCGGGGCCGCAGACCCAGATGCGGATAGTGGTGCGGGACCCGGGCGTACGCCTGGGTGTGCACCCGGCCCATCCAGCCGAACCCGACGACGGCGACACCGAGCGCATCCACCATGACAGCCCCTCTTTGGAACGGTCCACATCCTGTCCAGGCCACCCTTGGAGGCAAAATCGCCGGTGTCAAGCCCTTTGACAAGCGCCCGGACCTCGTGGAACGGTCCATGGCGTGAGACCTCCGACGATTCGCGATGTGGCCGACCGGGCCGGCGTCTCCAAGTCGCTGGTCTCCCTGGTGCTGCGCGGCTCGCATCAGGTGCGCCCCGAGAAGCGGGAGGCCGTGCTGCGGGCCGTACGGGAACTCGGCTACCGGCCGAACGCCGCCGCGCGCAGCCTCAGCGAGCAGCGTTCGCGCACCGTAGGCGTGCTCCTCAACGATCTGCGCAACCCCTGGTTCGTCGACCTGCTCGACGGTCTGAACTCCCTGCTGCACGCGGGCGGTCTGCACATGCTGCTGGCCGACGCCCGCCTGAGCCGCCGCACCGGCGGCCGGCTCACCGGTCCCTTCCTCGACCTCGGGGTGGACGGCCTGGTGGTGGTGGGCACGCTGCCCGATCCGACGGTCCTCGACACGGTCGCGCAGCGGCTCCCGGTGGTCGTCGCGGGTGCCCGGGAGCCGACGCCCGCGGGCGTGGACCTCGTGGCGGGCGACGACGAGGCCGGCGCGCGCCTCGCCACCGAACACCTCATCGGGCTCGGCCACCGGCGCATCGCCCACCTCGCGGGCCACGGAGCCGTCGGCGAGCTGCGGCGGCGCGGCTTCGAGGCGACGATGCGCGCGCACGGCCTCGCGGACCAGGCGCTCGTCGAGCCCGGCGACATGACGGAGGAGGGCGGATACCGTGGCGCCGTGCGGCTGCTCGGCCGCCCGGACCGGCCCACCGCCGTCTTCGCGGTCAACGACATCGCCTCCGTCGGCGTGCTCTCGGCGGCCGGCGAACTGGGTCTGCGGATCCCCGGGGACCTCTCGGTGGCCGGGTACGACAACACGAGCATCGCCCGGCTGCGCCATGTCTGGCTCACCACCGTCGACACGGCCCCGCACGAGGTGGGCCACCGGGCCGCCCGCTTCCTCCTCGACCGCTTCGATAGGCCCGGCGGCGCCGGGCGGCTGCATCTGGCCACGCCCACGCTGCGGATCCGGGGCACCACGGCGGCGCCGCACGACCTCACAGGTTGATCGCGTACACCTTGCGCAGCGTCTCGTGCACCGTCCATGTCGTACGGTCGCCCGCGCGCAGCACGACCAGGTCACCGGGTCCGACCCGCAGTGTCGGCCCGCCCTCGACCTCGATCGTCGCGCGGCCGCTGACCACCGTGAACAGCTCGTCGGCCTCGGTGTCGGTGACGACACCCGGGGTGATCTGCCATATCCCGCGCAGCTGCCGGCCGTCGGGCGACTCCCAGACCACCTTCCCGGTCACCTCCGGTGTGCCAGCGACGATCTGCGCCGCATCGAGGGGCTCGGGTTCGAGGTCGGCGTCCGGGACGTGGAGAGCGAAGCTGTGCGTCATGGGGTGACCCTAGCGAGCCCGTGCGCCCGCCGACCGTGGACAGGGTGTGCGGCATCGGGCCCGCCGGGCAGACACTGCGTCGGGCGGCGGGCAGCGGCGCGCTCGCCTCCGTCCTCGCCCACGGTTACGCGCACTGAGCGTGGCCCGCACCGCCCCTGGGACGTCCTGCGTGCCCTGGCCGAGAGGTGCCGCTGGTCGCGGCCGTGCTGTCGACGGTGCTGATCCTCGCGGGGGCCGGCTGGCGCTGGTGGCCGCCGCACGGCATCGAGTACCCGGCGTTCGCCCTGAACATCGCGATCCTGTTCGCGCTCGGCCTGGTCACCGCCCGCTGGTCGCGACGTGGCCCGTGCGGACGCCGTCCAGGGCGATGGCCAGCACCCGGTCGCGCTGCGCGTCGTCCTCGAAGGCCGTCGCCGTGATCCCGGCGACCATCCGCAGCAGATCGCCGAACTCCATGTCCGCGCGCGCCACCCCGGCCCGCTGCGCCCGCTCCAGCAGCGGGCCGCCGGCGGCGTACATCGAGCCGCGGCAGGCCTGGAAGATCTCCGACTCGTCGTTCAGTGCCTCGCGCACCGCACGCTTGGTGACCATGTAGCCGACGAACCGGTCGAGCCAGGTGACCAGCGCCTCCCACGGCTCCAGCGCGGCGACCTCGGCGGCGGCTTGGCACAGGGCGTTGACGTCGTCCGCGTAGACGCTCTCGAACAGATCACGGCGGGTGGGGAAGTTCCGGTACAGCGTGCCGATGCCGACGCCCGCGCGGCGGGCGATGTCCTCCAGGGATGCCTCGGCGCCGTTCTCCGCGAACGCGTCGCGCGCGGCGGCGAGCAGGGCGTCGTAGTTGCGGGCGGCGTCCTTACGGTGCGGACGGCGGGACGCGACGATCTCACTGACGGGGAACTGCGGGGCGGTCACTGCTGCCTCCCGGGGCCGACCGGATTGAAGCGGAGGAATCCCTCCGGTACAGTGGAGGTGTGCCTCCACTTTAGCAGTTCGGAGTGGATCCGCCGTGGGCAGACGTGCCCGCGCCGCGACGGCACCTCCCCGACTCCTCCCTCCCGCGCCACCTTCCTGCTGCGCTCCCCTGCAAAGAGGCCCTTTCATGCCCCGGAAGTCCACCCGCCTCACGTTCGCGGTCCTCGCGACCGGTGCGGGCGTGTTCTCCATGCTGCAGTCACTGATCGCGCCGGCCCTGCCGACCGTCCAACACGCACTGCACACCTCACAGTCCACCGCGACCTGGGTGATGACGGCCTACCTGCTGTCCGCCTCGGTCTTCACCCCCATCCTCGGCCGCGTCGGCGACCTCGTCGGCAGGAAACGCACCCTCGTCGCGGTCCTCCTCGCCGTGCTGGCCGGCTGTCTGCTCGCGGCGCTCGCGCCCACCGTCGGCGTACTGATCGTCGCCCGGGTCGTCCAGGGCGCCGGCGGTGCCCTGTTCCCGCTGTCCTTCGGCATCATCCGCGACGAGTTCGCCCCGGCGCAGGTGAGCCGCAGCATCAGCAACCTGTCCGCGGTGATCGCGGCAGGCGGCGGCGTCGGCATCGTGGCCGCGGGCCCCATCGTCTCCGCCCTGGACTACCGCTGGCTGTTCTGGATACCGGTCGCCGTCGTCGCCGTGACCACGCTGATCGCCCTCCGCTATGTCCCCGAATCACCCAGCAGGGCCGAGGGGAGCGTCAGTTGGCTGGGCGCCGCGCTGCTCTCCGGCTGGCTGGTGGCGCTGCTGCTGCCGCTGAGCCAGGCGGTGCGCTGGGGCTGGGGCTCGGCCAGGGTGCTCGGGCTGTTCGCCGCCGCCGTGATCCTGTTCGCGCTGTGGCTGCGCGTCGAGGCTCGCTCCCGCAATCCGCTCATCGACCTGCGCGTCATGCGGCTGCCCGCCGTGTGGACCACCAACACCGCCGCCCTGCTGTTCGGCGCCGGCATGTACGCGATCTGGTCCTTCCTGCCCGCCTTCGTTCAGACGCCCCGCTCGGCGGGATACGGCTTCGGCGCCGGTGTCACCGCGTCCGGACTGCTCATGCTGCCGATGCTCCTCGCCATGTTCCTCTCCGGTCTGCTCGGCGGCCGGCTCACGCCCGTCCTCAGCGCCCGGGTACAGCTCACCACCGGCGCCGCGCTCGGCGCGTTCGCCTGCGGCTTCCTCGCGCTGTGGCACGACAGGCAGTGGCAGATCGGCTTGGTCTCGGGCGTGTTCGGCCTCGGCATCGGGCTGGCCTTCGCCTCGATGGCCAACCTCATCGTGGGCAGCGTGCCGCCCGCCGAGACCGGCGCCGCCACCGGCATGAACGCCAACATCCGCACCATCGGCGGCTCCATCGGGGCCGCGCTGACCAGCGTCCTGGTCACCGGCCGGCTCCAGCCCTCCGGCCTGCCCGAGGCCGCCGGGTACACGCACGCCTTCGCCCTGCTGGCGCTGCTGTGCCTGGGCGCCGCCGGCGCCGCGCTCCTCGTACCGTCCCGGCTCGGCGGCCGCCCCGCCGAGCCGGCCGCCGAACGCCCGGCACCGGCACCCGTCCGCGTGCGGTAGGGTTGACCTGCGCGATCGCGCGGAACCCACCGCGTGACACCGCACCGGGACGTGGCGCAGCTTGGTAGCGCACTTGACTGGGGGTCAAGGGGTCGCAGGTTCAAATCCTGTCGTCCCGACGTGCGAAGTCGCAGATCAGGGGCGGTTTCGGAGCAATCCGAAACCGCCCCTCGATCATTTGCGGGGACCAATTGGGCACCGGTGCTCCTCGACCGGTGTCAGCGGGTCACGACGATCGGGCTCGGCAAGGAGCGTGGTGCGCGCAGCACGCTCAGGTGTGCGAAGAGGGCGGCGCCGGCGGCCGTTTGGCTACGTGGCCGCTCACCCAGACACCCGCGGCGATCCGCCAAGGGATCAAGCTGCCCTTGGCCGTGTGGGAGGGAGTGCTCACGCGCGACCGGCTGGACCTCGCGCCCTTCCGGCAGCCCAGTGCTGACAGGTGGCGCAGCGGCAGTGGTGTGCCGCTGGGGCCCTTGGCCGTGGCCCAGATCTACACCACGAACGCGGACCCGCGGTTTGAAGGAAAGGGTCACTCGCCCCTGTGCAGACGGCGAGGCCATCAGGAACCTCAGGCACACGGCCGAGCGGATCCGTCGGCACGATGCCCCTTGATTGGCCTGCCTTGGGGCCAGGAGTCTCTGCCCGTGGGCTGATGCCCCTCGTCAGTGCCCCTGCCTTGGGGACCAGTTGCAGACCACACGGTGCCCGCGACCCCGAGCGGCACGCGCGGGGCACACGCCTGCACGGCTGTCGGAATAGGCTTGGTCCAGGGGAAGCTGGGCGATCTCCTGCGGGGGCTGTACACACACGCCCAGACGTAGACGCCGCTACGGGCGTCGCCATCGGCGGTGCTCCTTCCCGGGCATGGCGGCGTACCGTGGCAGCGTGGCAAACGAAGATCTGGGACGGACCCTGCGCCGACTGCGTCGACTGGCCTCCCTGATGCAGGAAGAGTTGGCCGAGCGCTCCGATGTATCCGTCGATGTGATCCGTCAGCTCGAACAGGGGCGGAAACACTCGGCGCGCCTCCCCACGCTTCACGCGCTGGCGAACGGTCTCGGTGTGGAGCTGACCACGCTTCTGGGCGACCCGCCTGCCGTCTCCTCCACTGGTGAGAACGACGGACCACGCTTCGTAGCGGTGCGCCGCGCCATCATGCCCGCGCTCTGGGGACCGGAGCCGGGGCCGCCAAGGCTCGACTTCTCGTTGGACCGACTGCGCGAGCAGATCGCGGACGGTTGGACGCAGTACCACGCCGCCGAATTCGACACGGTGATGAAAGCGTTGCCAGAGATGATCTCGGATGCTCGCACCGCTATGACCTCGGCCAATGACGACGATCGCAGGGCCGGTTTCGCCGCCCTGGGTAAGGCGCTTCAGCTCGCTGGACACGTCGCCGTGCGAATGGGGAAGACGGATCTCGCTCTTATCAGTCTGGAGCGCGCGATAGACGCTGCGGAACTCTCCTCGGATCCGCTGCTTCTACCGATGCTCGTCAACTCCATGGCGTGGACCTACCAACGGCAAGGGCGCTTGGAGGACGCATTGAGCATCGCTCTACGCGCCGCCGAGGACATGGCGAACGGGGGCCGCACCGACACGGCCGACGGACTGAAGGTGTGGGGCGCGCTGACCATGAGCGCCGCCACGTCAGCCGCGCGGAGCGGCGACTACGAGCGCGCGGCGGCGATGATGGAGACGGCGGAGAGGGAAGCCGCCCAGGTCACGAAGCTGCCCGCCGGTGGCGACAATCGTATGGTCAGCGTATTCAGTCCGTCGTCGGTTCGTATCGAGCGTGTCCGGCTCGCAGTTCAATATGGGCACCCGCACGACGCCTTGGCACTGGCCAAGGGGATGCGGCTGAGCAAGGACACGCCGCCGTCCTGGCGGACCTGGCTTCTCTTGGATGTGGCCCGAGCCCACACGGATATCGGGGATGCCGCTGGAGCGGTGAAGACCTTGGAGTCACTGCGCCGGGTGGCGCCGACGTGGATGCAGCACCACACGTTGGCCGTGGCCATTGTGCGTGACCTCTGGGCGCTTCCCAACCACCCGCCAGGGCTCCGGCCGTTGGCGGAGTTCCTGGGTATCAGCGAATAGCGTGGCGAAAGTGGGACGTTGCACCCCTGTCAGCGTCCTCGGCATGTCGCTTACATGAGCGGACAGTGCCCCGGCGGCCGTGCGACCGGCCCCGGGGCTCGGCCGATCTGAGGAAGCAGACCCACCTGCCGCAACCTGCAACGCGGGCACGCCCGACCGCCCTGGCGCGGCGCGGGTGCGCATCGGCGTCTTGGACTTCTCGAAGGCGCTTCCGGTGCGCAAGAACCCCGACACCGCAGACGAGAGTGGCCGCGGCCTCGCGCTTGTCGAGGAACTGGCCGTGAGATGGGGAACGGATCCGCTGCCGTGGGGCAAGCAGGTGTGGGCCGAACTGCACGGGAAGGAACGAGGATGAGCACGCGAGCAGTGATCCGGCAGGGGACGTGGACCCTGCAGCCCGACCGGGAGCCCGACGCCGAGCCGACGGCGTACGCGATGGAGTGCGCGGTGTGCGGGGAGTCCTCGGATGTATCCGAGGGCTTCGCGGACGGGCACTCTTGGGTTGTGAAGCACTGCGCCACGAACCCGTCGCACCACACCTTCCGGGAGCGCATCACGCGCCCGTGGCGTACATGGCAGCACGTGTGAGCTGACCGCCTGCCGTCGCCGCGAAGCCGCCGGCAGAACATCACTGAGCCGGGGCTGGTCGTCTCACATCCCGAAGCCCGCTGGGCGCTGCTGTCCGCTGACCTGGCGACATGGCGTGTCTCACGTGCGAGGGGCGTCGCACTGTGACGTAGCCGACTTCGGTAAGTCGATTTATTGATTTAGATTCCAGCAGCGCGTATGAGTTACGAGCACGTTAACCGGCGCCGAGGGGCTTCGCCCTGGAAAGGAGCCACTGTGGCAAGCATCCCCCCGCAGCGTGGCGGGTCCACGCGGTTGCGTGGGATCCAGGAGCCCGTCCCACGGCAGTACCGGTTCGTGCACGGCCACCGCTGGGCCTTCCGCATGGCGGGCAGCGGCCCGGCCGTACTGCTGATCCATGGCATCGGTGACTCGTCCGACACCTGGGCCGAGCTGATTCCCGAGCTGGCCCGGCACCACACGGTCATCGCCCCGGACCTGCTGGGCCACGGTTCCTCCGACAAGCCACGCGGCGACTACTCGGTCCCCGCGTACGCCAACGGCATGCGGGACCTGCTGGGAGTGCTGGACATCGACAGGGTGACGCTGGTCGGGCACTCCCTCGGCGGCGGTGTGGCCATGCAGTTCGCGTACCAGTTCCCGGGCCGGACCGAGCGGCTGGCGCTGGTGAGCACCGGCGGGGTGGGCCGCGGTGTCACCCCGGCGTTGCGCCTGGCCTCGCTGCCCGGGGCCCATCTTGGCCTGGCCCTGTTGCGGCTTCCGACGGTACGGGCGCAGACCGCCGTCGTGGTCCGGCTGCTGCGACTGCTCGACACCGGGCTCGGCGTGGACGCGCCGGATCTGTTGCGGGTGGTGGACGCGCTGCCCGACTCGGCCTCCCGCGATGCGTTCATCCGCACGCTGCGCGCGGTGGTGGACTGGCGTGGTCAGGTGGTGTCCATGCTCGACCGCTGCTACCTCACCGCCGGCATGCCGACCCTGCTGGTCTGGGGCTCGCGCGACCAGGTGGTGCCCGCCGGGCACGCCGCCGTGGCGCACGCGGCGATGCCCGGCAGCCGTCTGGAGATCTTCGAGGGCTCGGGGCACTTTCCGTTCCGCGCCGATCCGCACCGTTTTCTGGCGGTGCTGGAGAACTTCATCGCCACGACGCAGCCGGTCAGCGGAACCGTGGAGGAATGGCGGGAGCGGCTGCGCTCCGAGGGGCGCCAGGCGTATTGATCACGAGCGTTCGGCGAGCCGGTCCCGGCCGGCGGGCGCCGCGAGGCACCTGCGCGTACGGCGCCGTCAGTCGAACTCGCTGGGGTGCGGCGCCGGGGTCTTTCCGGCGAGGACGTCCCTCAGCCGCTGCGCACCCGCCCGTACGGCCGCCTCGGTGCTTGTGCGATCGGCGCCCGAGAGACCGCCGTTGACGACGGTGGCCCCGGAGGCGACCACCCGGAGCGCGGCGACGTCCGTGGTGAGCGTGGTCGGCTGCCCGTCGGCGGTGCCCTTCACCGTCACCGTGACACCCGCCCGGTCGTCGCCGGCGGTGGGCAGTGGGGCCGACACCACCTGGACGGTCCGCTTGCCGCCGTCCGAGCCGGTCGCGGTGAACTGGCCGCACTTCTGCGGCAGGCTCCGGAGCCAGTCCAGGGACTTCTTCACCGAAGCCTCGCCGTAGTCGCCGACCTGGTACAGCAGTCGGGCCCGCGGATCGGTGAACCCGGTGAGCGCCGAGGCGCCGGGCGCACGGCCCAGCAGGCTGTCGGAGTACAGGCCGTCGAGGAGCCGCTGGCAGTCGGCCGCGCCGGCCTTGCCCCTGAGGAACGCGGCGACGTCGACCTTGCCCAGCAGCAGCTTGTCCCGCCAGGAGGCGGCGTCGTTCACCTGCGTCCAGTCGTCCTCAAGGTCGGCCGCGGTGATCAGCGCGGCCTTCGCGCCCGCCCTGGTGAGCGCGGGGGTGGCGGACGGGCTCGGGGAGCGACCGGGATCGGCCGCGGCATCCGGGGGCCGCTCGGCGGCGGGGGAGGCGGACACCGTGTCGGAGGCCCCGTCGGCGTCCGAGCAGGCGCCCGCGGCCAGCAGTGACCCGGCGGCCAGGGCCGAGGCGAGGACACGCGCGGGACGGTACGGACGGTTCATCGGGGTTGCCTCCTCGCAACGCGGTACGTCCCTCCACGCCACCACCGAGCGGTCCGACCGACCAGCGTGACCGGACCGTTCGGGTGAACCGGCGCGACGACCACGCCCGGCGTCGCGGCGCGCCGTGCCGGGACGGCCAGGACCGCCTCGGCGGCGTACCCCGCGCACTCCTCGGTGTTCGGCGCCGTCGGGCCGGTGCGGAACACGACCGGCAAACGGGCGTGTCACGCCCTCTTCAGGTGCCGCACGGCGGGGCGGTGTCCCAGGGGTGGACGCCCTCTTGACGTGCCTGTGGGCGCGGAACGACACTCCAGGAGGGAATCCTAGTGAAAAGGTAGGGAAAAGATGGGGCGCCGTGGGACGAGCACCGGCCGTGGCCGCCGTGCGCCGTCGCTGCCCCTGCTGACCTCCCGCCGGCACATCGACCTGCTGCGGGTCTGCAGCGCGATCAGCCTTCGGGGCTGACCGTCCCGCGCTCCCGGCCGACCGGGGCCCCTCGCACGCACCGACCGCCGACGCTTCAGCCGCGCACACCCGCGCGCGCTCGCACCCGGGGAGACGCATGTCCACGTCCAGCACGCCGCTCGCCGCCGTCCCGTCCGCCCAGCGTCCCGCCCGCTTCCGGGGCAGGATCGGCCGGGACGCGCGCAGCGGCCACTACGCCGTGCCGCGCCGCTACCGGCTCCATCTCACGACCGCCTGTCCCGACGGCCTGCGGATAGCCGTGGGCCACAGCTTCCTCGCCCTCGACGACATCTGTCCGGTCACCTTCCTCGACGCCGTCCCCGACTGTCCCGGCGGCGGCCACTCGGCGCTGCGCCCGCTGTACGAGGCGAGCGCGCACCGCTACCCCGGACCCGCGCTCGCGCCGGTGCTCAGCGACGACTGGTCGGGGCGGATCGTCAGCACCCACGCCCCCGACATCCTGCGCGACCTCGACCGCTGCTTCGGCGACGGGCGCGACCGGCTCTACCCGTGCGGCACCGAGGCGGGGATCGAGGAGATCGAGCGGCTGTGCGCGCAGGGCATCGAGGAGGCCGCGCAGCGGGCGGGCCGGGCCGGCGCGGACGCGGCCGAGCGGGCCGCGGCGCTCGACGTCCTGCTCGGCACCCTGGCCGGACTGGAACGGCGGCTCGCCGGGCGGGAGTTCCTCGTGGGCGACGAACTCACCGCCGCCGACGTCGAGTTGTGGGTCGCCCTGGTGCAACTCGACACCGTGCACCGCCACCACCTCGACGCCGCCGCAGTGCACCGCGTGGCCGGTCATCCGGCGCTGTGGGAGCACGCCCGGCGCCTGGCTGCCCGGCCCGCCTTCGGTGCGCACCTCGACCTGGACGGCATCGCCCACCGTCATCACGCCCGCTGCGCGGGCCTGGAGGCGGCCGGCTCGGCCGTGCAGATCCTGGACTGGGCGCGGCACGCGGCCGGCGCCCCCGGTTCCCGGCGCGGTTGAGCGGCACAGGGGCCGGTCCATTCAGCGGACGGGCGTTGACATACGTCCGCCCAACTGCCTTACTTACCGCTCTGAACGGTCATGAGTGTCAGCGACAAGCCCTGGCTCGCTGGCCGGCAACCCTCGCGCCGCGGTGGGGTGCCCCAGGTGACGACCGGACCGGATGACGCTTCGGTAAGCGCGAGGGCCCCGCAGGGGCCGGAAATGCGAGTGACGCGAGTGACGGACATGTACGCAGCCGACGGGACGGCCGCCGGCCGCACCCGAAGCTGCGTACATCCGTACGCGGGTCTGCTCGTCGCCGACCGGGCGGTCGACCTGCTCCGCGTGAACAGCGCACTGTGTACCGCTTCGGGCTCTGCCCGTCGCCGGGGCTGACGCCACTTCCGGCCCCCGCGTTCCCGACGCACACCGACCGAGCGGTGTGCCGCTGCCCGCCCCTCCCCGGTCCCCGTGCCCCTCCCGTGCGCCGCGCCATGGCGCCGCCGGCTCAACGCCGTCGGCGTAGCGCCGTCGCAGCCACACGGGTCGCGCCGCGGCCCCGGGGTGCCCCGACCCCGCCGGAGCCCGCCATGACCGAACCCCCGGGCGGCGCCGTGTCCCTCACCGCGCCGCCGCCAGCAGACACACCGTCAAAATCCCTGACTGCCCAGCGAGTTGTGCCGCTGCGCCGTCCTGGCCGATGGATCGTCACGGCCGTCGTGCTGGTGGTCGTGGCACAGATCGCGCACGGACTGGCCACGAATCCCTTCTACCAGTGGGACCGTTTCCGCTACTGGTTCCTGCGCCCCACCATCCTCGACGGCCTGCTCATCACCCTCGAAGTGACCGCGCTCAGCGCCGTGCTGGGCCTGCTCGGCGGCATCCTGCTGGCCCTCGGCCGGCTCTCCGGAAGCCCCGTACTGCGCGCCGTCAGCTGGACGTACACCTGGCTGTTCCGGTCCGTGCCGCTCATCGTCGTACTGATCTTCCTCTACAACTTCTCGGCCCTGTACCGGACGGTGAGCCTCGGCGTCCCCTTCGGTCCCGCCTTCGTCACCTTCGACGAGTCGAGAGTGGCCACCGACATGGTGGTCGCCGTGGTCGGGCTCGGCCTCAACGAGGCGGCGTACGCCTCGGAGGTGGTCCGCGGCGGCATCCTCTCCGTAGACCAGGGTCAGCACGAGGCCGCCGCCGCGCTCGGCCTGCCGAAGCGCTACCAGTTCATCCGGATCGTGTTCCCGCAGGCCCTCAGGTCCATCACCCCGAACTACGTCAACCAGCTCATCGGCCTGATCAAGAGCACGTCCCTGGTGTTCTACGTGTCGCTGCTCGACCTGTTCGGCTCGGTGCAGACCATGGGCAGCACCTACCCCGGTGACATCGTGCCGCTGCTGCTGGTCGCGACCGTCTGGTACCTGATTCTCACCAGCGTCGTGTCCGTCGCCCAGTTCTACGTCGAGCGGTACTTCGCCCGGGGCGCCACCCGCACCCTGCCGCCGACGCCCTGGCAGCGCGCCCGCTCCGGCCTCGCCGCGCTGCGCACCCGACTGCGCCGGGAGGCCGCCGTATGACCGCCGTCACGCCCGCCGAACAGGCCCCCGTCGCCCTGGAGGTGCACAACGTGCACAAGTGGTACGGCGCCCACCGCGTCCTCGACGGCATCGACCTGACCGTGCGCCCCGGCGAGGTCACCGTCGTCATCGGCCCGTCCGGGTCCGGCAAGTCCACGCTGCTGCGGGTGATCAACCACCTGGAGCGGCCCGAGATCGGACACGTCAGCGTCGGCGGTGAACCGATCGGGGTCAGACGCAGCGGCAAACGGCTGAAGGAACTGAGCGAGCGGGCCATCCTCGCCCAGCGCAGCCGGATCGGCTTCGTCTTCCAGAACTTCAATCTGTTCCCGCACCTGACGGCGCTCGACAACGTCGCCGCCGCCCCGGTGGCCACCGGGCGGCTCACCCGGCCCGCGGCCCAGGAACTCGCCCGCGACCTGCTCGCCCGGGTCGGACTCGGCGACCGGACGGGCGCCTATCCGCGGCAGCTGTCCGGCGGCCAGCAGCAGCGCGTCGCGATCGCCCGCGCCCTCGCGCTGCGCCCCGGCATCATCCTGTTCGACGAACCGACCTCGGCGCTCGACCCGGAACTCGTCGGCGAGGTGCTCTCCGTCATCAAGGACCTCGCGACCAGCGGCACCACGCTCGTCATCGTCACCCACGAGATCGGATTCGCCCGCGAGGTCGCCGACCGGATCGTCTTCATCGACGGCGGACGGATCGTCGAACAGGGCCCGCCCGCCGATGTGCTCGACCATCCCCGGCACGAGCGGACCAGGGACTTCCTCAGCAAGGTCCTGTGACCACCGGCCCGTTCGCACCCTCCCGCTCCCTCGCAGCCACTCACACCCAGCTCACCCCCAGCGACGAAGGACAACCATGCCCAGCCAGCTCTCCAGACGCCGTCTGATCCGCGGCATCACCGCGGTCGCCGCCGCAGCCACCCTCGCCACCGGCCTCACCGCCTGCGGGGGCGACAGCGATGCCGCCACCACCACCGACACCGCGGGCACGGTCACGGTGGGCCGGGTGTCCAACGGCGCCGCCACACAGACCGAACTCAAGGTCGCGGAGGTGAAGTCGATCAGCGCCGAACTGCCCGCATCCGTCCGCGACAGCGGCACCCTGAAGATCGTCATCGGCGCCCTGCCCGACGGCTTCCCGCCGCTCGCGTACGTCGGCTCGGACCAGAAGACCCTCACCGGCGCCGAACCCGACCTCGCCCGCCTGGTCGCCGCCGTGCTCGGTCTGAAACCGGAGGTCTCCAACGCCACCTGGGAGAACATGTTCGTCGGCATCGACAGCGGCCGGGCCGACATCGGCTTCTCCAACATCACCGACACCGAGGAACGCAAGAAGAAGTACGACTTCGCCTCCTACCGCAAGGACAACCTCGGCTTCGAGGTGCTGAAGAAGAGCACCTGGAACTTCGACGGCGACTACCGGAACCTGGCCGGCCGGACCGTCGCCGTCGACAACGGAACCAACCAGGAGAAGATCCTCCTGGAGTGGCAGGCGAAGCTGAAGCAGGAGGGCAAGCAGCTCACCGTCAAGCACTACGCGAGCAAGAACGCCACCTCCCTCGCACTGACCGGCGGCAAGATCGACGCCTACTTCTCCGCCAATCCCGGGATCGCCTACCACATCAGGCAGACGGCCACGTCGCCGAACCCGACCCGCAGCGGCGGCACCTCCTCCGGCGCGGGCGCCACGCTCCAGGGCCTGATCGCGGCGACCACGAAGAAGGGCAGCGGCCTAGCCCGGCCGGTCGCCGACGCGATCAACCACCTGATCGAGAACGGGCAGTACGCCAAGTGGCTCGCCGCCTACAACCTGTCCGACGAGTCCGTCACCAAGGCCGAGGTC
Source organism: Streptomyces sp. NPDC004629 (assembly GCF_042873595.1). Taxonomy (NCBI): domain Bacteria; kingdom Bacillati; phylum Actinomycetota; class Actinomycetes; order Kitasatosporales; family Streptomycetaceae; genus Streptomyces; species Streptomyces sp. NPDC004629. The sequence continues at coordinate 149,721 of NZ_JBIALO010000002.1, forward strand.
AACCCGCCCGGACTGCCCCTCGACAACTCCTGACCGCCGCGGAAGCGGCTTGGAACACACCGGACGGGCGGCGTGTTGTGACTGAAGTCGAGATGTGCACGGCGCGGCCGCACGGCCGCCGAGACGACGGGCGGAGGTGACGGACATGATCCGGGTCCGTCGCGCCGTCCGGCTCCACTCCCGGCCGCACATCGATCTGCTGCGCGTCGCCGGCGCGCTCTGTTGTTCCTGACCCGTTGCCCCATCCGCCACCGCCCCGACGGCCGGGGCGGGCCGGCGATCCCGTACGGACCTCCAGGAAGGCGCCCAATCGTGTCCTCATCCTCCCCTGCCCCCCTGCATCTCGCCGTGGCGCTCGACGGCACCGGCTGGCACCCCGCCTCCTGGCGCGAGCCGGCCGCCCGCCCCCGCGACCTGTTCACCGCCGGCTACTGGGCCGACCTGGTCGCCGAGGCGGAACGCGGCCTGATCGACTTCGTCACCGTCGAGGACGGCTTGGGCCCGCAGTCCTCGCGCTTCCTCGACCCGGACGAGCGCACCGACCAGGTGCGCGGCCGGCTCGACGCGGTCCTCGTCGCCTCCCGTGTCGCACCGCTCACCCGCCACATAGGTCTGGTGCCGACGGTGGTGGCCACGCACACGGAGCCGTTCCATATCTCCAAGGCGATCGCCACCCTCGACTACGTCAGCGCCGGCCGCGCCGGCCTGCGTGTCCAGATCACCGCACGCCCCAACGAGGCCGCCCACTTCGGCCGCCGCACCCTCCCGAGGATCGACGCCTACGACAGCCCGGCCGCCCAGGACCTGGTCACCGACCTGTTCGACGAGGCCGCCGACCACGTCGAGGTCGTCCGCCGGCTCTGGGACAGCTGGGAGGACGACGCCGAGGTCCGGGACGCGGCCACCGGCCGCTTCATCGACCGGGACAAGCTGCACTACATCGACTTCGAGGGCCGGCACTTCAGCGTCAAGGGCCCGAGCATCACGCCCCGCCCGCCGCAGGGGCAGCCGCTCGTCACCGCGCTGGCCCACCAGACCGTCCCCTACCGGCTCGTGGCCCGCCAGGCCGACGTCGGATACGTCACCCCGCACGACCCGGATGAGGCCCGCGCGATCGTCGCCGAGATCCGGGCCGAACAGGCGGCGGCCGGCCGCGCCGAAGAGCCCCTGCACATCTTCGGCGACCTGCTGGTCTTCCTCGACGACGACCCCGCCGAGGCGTCGGCGTGCCGCGCCCGCCTGGACGAGTCGGCCGGCGAGCCCCACCCCTCGGACGCCCGGATCTTCACCGGCACACCCACCCAACTCGCAGACCTCCTGGTCGAGTTGAGGCAGGGCGGACTCACCGGCTTCCGGCTGCGGCCCGCCGTACTCGGCCACGACCTGCCGCGGATCACCCGGGGCCTGGTGCCCGAACTCCAGCGCCGGGGCCTGTTCCGACGCGCCTACGAAGCCGACACCCTGCGCGGGCTGCTCGGGCTCGCCCGCCCCGCCAACCGCTACACAGCTGCCTGAGCCGGAGGGACCGCACCGACATGAGCAAGCCGCTGAAGCAGATCCACCTCGCCGCCCACTTCCCCGGCGTCAACAACACCACCGTGTGGAGCGATCCGGCCGCCGGCAGCCACATCGAGTTCGCCTCCTTCGCGCACTTCGCACGCACCGCCGAACGCGCCAAGTTCGACTTCCTGTTCCTCGCCGAGGGCCTCAGGCTGCGCGAACAGGGCGGACAGATCTACGACTTGGACGTCGTCGGCCGGCCCGACACCTTCACCGTCCTCGCCGCGCTGGCCGCGGTCACCGACCGGCTCGGCCTGACCGGCACCATCAACTCCACCTTCAACGAGCCCTACGAGGTGGCCCGCCAGTTCGCCAGCCTCGACCACCTCTCCGGCGGCCGGTCCGCGTGGAACGTGGTCACCTCATGGGACGCCTTCACCGGCGAGAACTTCCGCCGCGGCGGCTTCCTGCCCCAGCAGGAGCGGTACTCCCGGGCCAAGGAGTTCCTGGCCACCGCGAACGAGCTGTTCGACTCCTGGCACGGCGACGAGATCCTCGCCGACCGGGCCACCGGCACCTTCCTGCGCGGCGCTCGGGCCGGCGCCTTCGTCCACCGGGGCCGGCACTTCGACATCCACGGCCGGTTCAACGTGCCGCGCTCGCCGCAGGGCCGACCGGTGATCTTCCAGGCCGGCGACTCCGAGGAGGGCCGCGAGTTCGCCGCGGCGAGCGCCGACGCGATCTTCAGCCGGCACTCCACCCTCAAGGAGGGCCAGGCGTTCTACGCCGACGTCAAGCGGCGCCTTGCCGCCCACGGCCGGCGCCGCGACCAGCTGCTCATCCTGCCCGCGGCGACCTTCGTGCTCGGCGACACCGACGCCGAGGCCGAGGAAGCGGCCCGCGAGGTGCGCCGGCAGCAGGTCAGCGGCGCCACCGCGATCAAGCACCTGGAGTTCGTGTGGAACCGGGACCTGTCCGGGTACGACCCGGAGGGCCCGCTGCCCGAGATCGACCCGAACGTGGACGAGGAGCACATCGCGCGGGGCCGCGCCCAGGTGCGCATGTACCGGGATCCGCTGGCCACCGCCCGCGAGTGGCGGGAACTGGCCGCCGCGCACCGGTGGTCCATCCGCGACCTGGTCATCAACACCGGCAACCGGCAGACCTTCGTCGGCTCCCCGGCCACCGTCGCCCGCACCATCGACGAGTTCGTCCAGGCGGACGCCGGCGACGGTTTCATCCTCGTCCCGCACATCACACCGGGCGGCCTCGACGCGTTCGCCGACACCGTCGTCCCGCTGCTCCAGGAACGCGGCGTCTTCCGCGCCGACTACGCGGGCACCACCCTGCGCGACCACCTCGGCCTCGCCCACCCCGACGACGCGCGGGGCGAGCGGGAACGGGCGGCCTCGTGAAGTTCCTCGCCACACAGGATGCGCTCGCCGCCCGCCGGCCGGTCTTCGAGGGCAACCTCGCCTTCCAGCGGGCGACGGGCCTGCCCGTGGTCTTCGAGCCCCTGGAGGACTTCGTCGAACGCAGCTCGGCGCCGATCGGCAGCCCCCAGCAGGTCATCGAGAAGGCCCGGTGCTCGCGCCACCGGACCCCGCACCCGTGCCCGACGCGCACTGAGGGAGAGCCCGCATGTCCTCCAGCACACCCCTCGGCGTCCTCGACCTGGTGCCCGTCTCCTCGGGGGCCACGGCAGGCGAGGCGCTGCGCAACTCCATCGACCTGGCCCAGCGTGCCGAACGCCTCGGCTACCACCGGTACTGGTTCGCCGAGCACCACCTCAACCCCGGGGTGGCGGGCACGTCACCGGCGGTCGTCCTCGCCCTGACGGCCGCCGCCACCTCCACCATCCGGCTCGGCTCGGGTGCCGTGCAGCTCGGCCACCGCACGGCGCTGAGCACGGTGGAGGAGTTCGGCCTGATCGACGCGTTGCACCCGGGCCGCGTCGATCTGGGCCTCGGCCGCTCGGGCGGCCGGCCACCGGGCGAGCGGGCGGCCCTGCCCCCGACGGCGACCCCGGTCGTCGACGGCCGCGCCCCGGGCGGACTGCTCATCCCGCCCCGGTTCTCCTTCGAGCGGCTGCTCGGCTCGCCCAGGATCGCCCTCCAGCGGCGGCTCCTGCAGTTGCCGGGCGCCGAGTCCCAGGACTACGCCGAGCAGGTCGACGACATCCTCGCCCTGCTCGCCGGCACCTACCGTTCCGCGGAGGGCACAGAGGCGCACCCGGTGCCCGGCGAGGGCGCGGACGTCGAGGTGTGGATCCTGGGCAGCAGCGGCGGCACGAGCGCCGAGGTCGCGGGCCGGCGCGGGCTGCGGTTCACCGCGAACTACCACGTCAGCCCGGCCACCGTCCTGGAGGCCGTGGACGGCTACCGCGCGTACTTCGAGCCCTCGGACGACCTCGCCGAACCGTACGTGAGCGTCTCCGCGGACGTCGTGGTCGCCGAGGACGAGGCCACCGCGCACGACATCGCCACCGGGTACGGCCTGTGGGTGCGCGGCATCCGTACCGCCGAGGGCGCCATCGCGTTCCCCACCCCCGAGGAGGCCCGCGCCCACGCCTGGTCCGACGAGGACCGGGACCTGGTGCGCGACCGCGTCGACACCCGGTTCGTCGGCTCCCCGTCCCGCGTCGCCGACCAACTGGAACAGCTCCAGGAGGCCACCGGGGCCGACGAGTTGCTCATCACCACCATCACCCACGACCACACGGCCCGGGTCCGTTCCTACGAACTGCTGGCCCGGGAGTGGCAGCGCCGGTGAACGGCACGCAGTGAGTGGCGTGGTCGAGGACGTCACCAACGATGTCCCGCTGAGACCCTGCTCCCCCGAACAGTGTCTGAGTGACATCGTCCCCCGAAGGTGACGTCCTCGACCGCTCCCCCGGTGCCGGACTGTGGTCCGAGCGTCCGCGTGGCGCGGTCCTGTGCTGTCACCAGCACATGACGGCCGTCTCGCCCGTTCCCCACGTGGAGTACAGACGGACACGGACGAAATAGCGGCGGCCCTTGACGAGCCTGACCCTGAGTACGGTGTTGTGCGGTGTGCCCCCGTCGTCCCGCCCGGCGAGATAGCGCGGTACGCCGTCGCGTTCCTCGAAGGCGACGACCACGCCGTCCCCGTCGCCGAAGGTGCCCACCGAGTAGTCGCGGGTCTCGGGCGGATCGACGGTGAAGTCGGCCTGCTCGCCCGGCCCCAGGCTGAGCGGCGCCGAACGGAACGGCACCAGCGCGGCCGGCCCGTCGAGTCCGCCCGCGGCCGGGCCGGGGCCGGCCGGCGGATACCAGCGCAGCACGAACTCCTTGTCGGCCGGGGACAGCGTGCCCGGCGGATGCAGCCCCCCGTGGTACTGCTCCGGTTCCAGGACCAGCCCCGCCTCGAACGGGAAACCCATCACGGACTGCGGATCCCAGACGGACCCGTTGACCTCGGCCGGGTCCAGCTTGCGCAGGATGTTGAAGAACGTCCTGTCCCGGCTCCAGTGGTTCGGCGGACCCGCCAGGTCGGCGTAGACCGCCTCGTCGTCCCAGTGGATGCCGGCCAGCGGGTTCTGGTGCTCGTGCTGCATGCCGAGCGCATGCCCGATCTCGTGCAGGGCCGTGACCCGCTCCCCGGCCCGGGTGAGGTCCCAACCGAGGTTCATGGTGCGCTCGTTGAGGCCGACCGCGAGGGCGTCCCGGCCCACCTGCGACCAGGAGCCGTCACCGTACTGGAACCCGATCCGCAGCTCCGCCTCGCGCCGGTCGGCGACCTCGGCGAAGGTCACCCCGATGCCGAGGTCCTGCCACTGACGGAAGCACTCCCGCACGACATCGCACTGTTCCTTGGCGCCGGCCCACGGCACCCACCGGGTCTCCCCGGTCCCCGGCACGGGGATGACCGAGCCGTCGGTGTCGGCGTCGAAGAAAAAGTAGTGCAGGACCGTGCCGTTGACCCACATCCGCCGCCCCGCGACGAGCGCGCTCAACCGCTCGGCGGCCAGCCCCGGCGCGAAGGACGGGGCGGGCTGCTGCGGAAGTGAGCAGTAGCGCTGGGTCATGCGCCAAGACTGCCGTCGGCCCGGCCCGGCGCGCCTGAGTCGGGGGCTACTCAAGTCCCCCTGTATCAGACGTGAGTAGCGGGACTCTCCATGACGTGACGACTTACGTACAGGACGCCAAGACCCTCGAACTGCCCTGGCCGTTCACCGGCCGGGAGGACGAACTGGAGCTGATCCGCCGGTCCCTGGCCGCGGGACGGCAGGGCATCGTGGTGACCGGCCCGGCCGGCCGCGGCAAGACCCGGCTGGTCACGGAGGCCGTGCGCGGCACCGACTGCGCCCGGGTGACCGCGACCCCCGAGGCCCGCTCGCTGCCCTTCGCCGCGTTCGCGCCGCTGCTGCCCGGGACGGTCTCACTGCACCGCGCGGTGCAGTCGCTGTCCGGCGCACGCCTCCTCGTGGTCGACGACGCCCATCTGCTCGACGAGGCCTCGGCGGCCCTGGTCCACCAGCTCGCCGTGCACGGCCGCACCCGGCTGATCGTGATCGCCGACGACCGCACCCCCGTCCCGGGCGCGGTGTCCCGGCTGTGGACGGGTGAACTCCTGCCGCGGCTGGCCCTGGAACCGCTGCCGCACGAGGAGACGGCCCACCTGCTCGCCCGCGGCGCCGCCGCCCTGGAACCGCTCACGGTGCGCCGGCTGCACCGGATCTGCCAGGGCGATCTGCGGCTGCTGCGGGACCTGTCGGGCGCGCTGCGCACCCAGGGGCTGCTCACCCCGGTGCCCGGCACGGACACATGGGCCTGGCGCGGCCCGGTGCCGATGACGCCCACCGTGCGTGAGCGCGTCGCCGACCTTCTGGACCGCTGCGGTCCCGGCGAACGCGACGTGCTGGAACGCCTCGCCTTCGCCGAACCCCTGCCGCTCCACCTGGACGACCTCGACCTCGACGCCCTCGAACGCGTCGAGGCCGACGGCCTGGTCCACGTCGACGACCACGGCACCGTCCGCCTCGCCCACCCGCTGCACGGCCCGGCGCTGCGCGCCTGCGCGGGACGGCTGCGGGCCCGGCGACTGGCCCGCGACCCGCGGCAGCACGGCCCGGCCCTGGCCGCCGAACAGCACGCCCTGGCCCGGCGGATCGACGAGCAGGACGTACGGGCGCTGCCGGCCCCGGTGGGGGAGTGGCTGGTCGCGGAGGGGGCGGCGGTACCGGCGGGATACGCGGCGCTGCGGGCCCGGTTCGCGCGGCTGCGCGGCGAGTTGCGGGAGGCGGCGGCATGGGCGCGGGAGGGGCTGCAGGAGACGCCGGGCGACGCCTCGTGCCGTACCGAACTCGCCCTTGCCGCGGCCCAGTCGGGCGAGGTGGGCCGGATTGGCGGGGACCCGGCCGACGGAGCACCGGGCGGGCGGGGCCACGGCGGCGCAGCGGCCCGCGCCGCCGGGCCGTCGACGGCGGACGGCACGGCGGTCTGGGCCGCGGCGGCGCGCGGCGATGTGGACGGCGCCCTACGGGCACTCGCCGGCCGTGCCGATGACGCCGACGGCGCCGACGGTCACGACGCCTCCGGTGACCCGGGCGGCCGGCACGCCACCGCGTACGCCCGCTACGACGCCGTACGCCTCGGCGCGCCCGAGCCGGCCGCCGGACGGCTGCCCGGCGACGGAGTGCTGGCCCGGCACGCCGACGCGCTCGCCCGCGGCGACGGTCCCGCTCTCGACCGGGCCGCCGCGGCGCTCGCGGAGCGCGGCTTCCTGCTGTTCGCGGCCGAGGCGTACGCCCAGGCCGTACGGGTGCACCGCGACCCCGGTGCCGCCCGCACCGCCCGCACCCGCGCGGTCGCCCTCGCCCGCCGCTGCCAGGGCGCCCGTACCCCGGCGCTTGCCGGGCTGGTGCTCGGCGAACTCACCGCCCGGCAGCGGCAGATCGTCACCCTCGCCGCCGCCGGGCTGAGCAACCGGCAGATCGCCGAACGGCTCACGCTGTCCGTCCGTACCGTCGGCAACCACCTGTACAGCGCCTACACCCGGCTGGGCGCCGGCGACCGTGCCGCGCTGCCCCGGCTGATGGAACAACCTGACACCGCATCGGCCTGACACCGCACGCCGCACCGGGCTGACGCCGCGCTGCGCTGACGCCGCGCTGCGCTGACGCCGCGCTGCGCTGACGCCGCGCTGCGCTGACGCCGCGCTGCGCTGACGCCGCGCTGCGCTGACGCTGTGCTGGCTGACGCCGCACGGGCCGAGGCTGCATCGGTCCGACCGGTCGTCGGGCGGGTCTCATGCCGCGCCGAACGCTGCGAACGCCCATCCCGTCGCCTGGTGGACCGCGTCGCCCGGCAGGGCCGCCCGTGCGTCGCGCAGGGCCTCGGCCAGGGAGAGTCCCGCGTCGAGGCCCTTGTGCAGGGCGAGCATCAGCGGCACCACCGCGGCGTCGTTGACGGGCGCGCTGCTCGCCACCACCCCGGCCGTGCCCAGCGGGAGCAGCGCGGTGACCAGGCCGAGCAGTTCATCGGCGCCGACCGAGGCGAGCCGGGCGGTGTCGCAGCTGGACAGGACGATCCGGTACGGGCTGCGGTCGAGGCGTTCGAAGTCGTGCACGATCAGCGGGCCGTCGGCCATCCGCAGCGAGGAGAACATCGGGCTGTCCGCGCGGAACGTGCCGTGCGCGGCGAGGTGCGCCAGCGCCGCCCCGTCCAGCTCCCGCAGCACGCGCGGCACCCGCGCGTCCGCCTGCTCCAGGACCGTCGCCGTGCCGTACCGGCCCGCCGCCTCGGGCACTTCGGCGCCGCCGGTGGCCAGGCCCGGCCCGCGCACGAAGACATGCCGGCCGCCCGGCGGCGCCTCGGTCTCCCGGGCCCGCAGCCAACTGCCCGCCGACGGCGAGACGCTGAGCACCCGCTCGCGCAGCGCCGGCAGCAGCGCCCAGGGCACCCGGTGCAGCGCCCCGGGCGGCACGATCACGACCGGGCCGCCGCCCAGCCGGCGCACGGCACCGCCCAGCAGCAGCTCCTCCAGCCGGCGGCCGGCCGCCTCCACCACCGGCAGCCGCCCCTCCGCCCCGGGATGGGCGAGCCGCCGCAGCCCCGCCTGGACGTGTTCCGCCTCGGTCAGCGCCTGCGCCAGCGCCCCGCCCTCGAACCGCCGTACCCGGCCCTGCCCGCACAGCAGCACCTGCACCCGCCCGGCCAGCACGGCGAGTTCGACCAGCGTCGTGTCACCGAGCCGCGCCAGCAGCCGGGCGGTGTCGAAGCGGCGGCCGTCGCCGGAGGCGTCGCCGCGCATGTGATGGGTCCGGGAGCGGATCTCCCGTTCCAGGCGCCGTTGTTCGCGTTCCAGGGCGGGCACCGGACGGCCCTCCACCCGGGCGGCCTCCGCGCGGGCCGCGATCTCCCGGAACGCGGTCAGCCCGCTCAGCAGCGCCGGGTCGGCGGGCGGCCGGGTCGGCGGCGCGGACAGCACCGTGGCCCGCCACCGCTCGCTCCACTCCAGCAGCCGCCGCGGACCGCCCCGGGCCAGGCTGGCCTGCTGGGCCAGCGCCGCCAGCTCCGCGCCCTGCGCCGTGGCCCGGGCCCGCAACTCCGAGGCGCCCAGCGTCATCCGATGGTCGTCGAGCACATCGAGCCCGCGCCGGCAGGCCTCCAGCACACCCCGCCCGGAACCGGCCGCCCGCGCCCGCAGCGCCTGCGCCGCCCAGCCCGTCATCCGGGCCAGCGGCGGGCCCGCGTGTCTGCTGCGCGCCGCGAGCGCCAGATGCCGTTCCGCGTCCGCCGTCCAGCCCAGGCCGAGCGCGATCCGGCCCGCCAGCAGGGAGGCCTCCGGCGCGGCCGGCGAGCCGAAGGACGCCAGCCGCTCGGCGACCGCGGCGGTGTCCGCGACCAGCCGCCCCGAGCCGCGCCCGGTCGCCACCCGCGCCTCGATCAGCACCAGCCGGGCGTGCGTCTCCCACCAGGCACGCCGCTGCGCCGCGAACAGCCGTACGGCGACGGCGGCTCGGGCGATCGCCGTGTGCGCGTCGCCCGCCGAACGGGCGGCCCGTGCGGCGGCCAGCAGCAGTTCCGCCTTGCGGGTGGACTGCCCGCCGATCCCGTCGAGCGTGGCGATCGCCGCGTCCGCCTCGGCCAGTGCCTCAGGGGCCAGCCCGGCGGCCATCAGCACCTCGCAGCGGCGGATGTTCAGCATGAAGGTCGGCGTGCCCAGCTTGGCGTACCGCTCCTCGGCCTCGTCCAGCAGGCGCAGCGCGGCCGGGATGTCGCCCGACCGGAACGCGGCCAGCCCCCGGCTCTCCACGGCGTCGGCCTTGTCGTGCTCCTGGCCGGTGGTCTCCCACAGCCGCTCCGCCGCCGTGAAGTCGGCGTCCGCCCGGTCCACCGCGCCGAGCGCCAGATGCACCGTGGCCCGCAGCGTCAGCGCCCGCGCCGTCCAGATGACGTCATCGGCCTGGCGGAGCACGGAGATCGCCCGGCGCACGTCCTCCAGGGCCTCCCGGTGGCGGCCAAGGACCCACCAGACGTAGGCGCGGCGATACAGCACCCGGGCCCGGGTGTGCCCGGTGCCCCGGGCCACCCCGCGCTCGAACGCCGTCAGCCCCTGCCGTGTGCGCCCCGCGTGCACGAGTGCGACCCCGAGGGTGGCGAGGACATCCGCCTCGCGTTCGGCGGACTCGGCGCGCGCCGCGAGGTCACGGGCCCGCCGCAGATGGCGCAGCGCGATCCGCAGGTCGCCGAAGTCCCGCTGCCAGATGCCGATCACCTGGTGGGCGACGGAGGCGTGCAGCGGCGGCGGACCGGTCTCCAGCACCCGCTCCGCGCGCGCCAGGGCCTCCATGGGGTCGGCGAACACCATCGGCAGCAGTTCGAGAACCGAGTCGCTTCCCGCTGTCACCCCTCGGATGGTAGTGGCCCAAGGCTGCACGTCACACGGGTTTGACGCAGGGGATGACGGTATCGGCTGTATCAACCGGCGGCCCCGGGGCTCTGACTGACGACCGCCGCCCGAGTGGGAGGACACGCCATGGCACCACAGCGATTCCGCGAGCAGTTCGACCAGATCCAGCGCTCGATGCCCGACGTCCCGCTGGCGATGGGCCCGGACGACTCCGCCGAGTTCTTCTACGAGAAGGGCGTCGTCCTCGCCCGCGACGGCGAGGAGGCGCGCGTCGTCGAGGAGGCCGTGCGCAGTCACTTCGCCGCGGCGCCCGACCTGGCCGCCGACGACGTGCGCCGTGCGGGCCCGCAGACCGACCGGACCGGTATCACCCGTATCCGGGTCGGCGACCCGGGCCGCGGGGTGCGCGACGGTGACCCGGCCGTGGCACGCGCGCTGCGCGCCCTGCGCGAGGCGGAGGGACGCCGCGGACACCGGCTGGTCAGCCGTAACCACGTGGTCTCGATCGCGGTCAACGCCTGTCCCGGCGACGAGCCGGTGCCCGCCCCGGCCGGCGAGCCGCCCAACCCGGCCGCGGACGGCACGCCCTACGACCAGGACACGGCCGTCGGCGTCCTGGTCGTCGACACCGGCCTCATGCACGACCACCGCTGCTACCCGCCGCTCGCGCACACCGAGGGCGACGGGCAGGTCGCGGAGACCGACGAGGAGGGCGTCCTGCGGCAGTACGTCGGTCATGGCACGTTCATCGCCGGGCTGGTCGCCGCGGTCGCGCCCAACACCGACATCACCGTGCGGGGCACCCTCAACGACGCCGGGGCCATCCTGGAGTCGGAGTTCGGGGCCAGGCTGTTCGAGGCCGTCGACCGGAACGGCTGGCCGGACGTCATCAGCCTGTCCGCCGGCACCTCGAACGGCCGCGCCGACGGGCTGCTCGGCGTCGACGCGTTCATGCGTGAACTGCGCGAGCAGCACACCCTGTTGGTCGCCGCGGCCGGCAACAACGGCAGCGCCACCCCGTTCTGGCCCGCCGCCTACGCCTCGTTGCCCGGCTACCAGGACGCCGTGCTGTCGGTCGGCGCGCTGCGCGGCGACGGCGAGCGGGGCGCCTGCTTCAGCAACCACGGCCCCTGGGTTGCGGCCTACGCGCCCGGTGAACGCCTCGTCAGCTCCCTCACCGGCTTCGAGACACCCGTGCCGTATGTGTACCAGCACTCCACCTACGACGCCTGCCGGTATGGCTTCAGCTACGCCTGCACCTGTCAGTTCCCACGCCACACGGGCGTGTTGAGCGAGGAGGGCGAGGAGAACGAGGAGGGTGACAGCGACCCGGGCGAGCCGGACCGGGTGACGTTCGCGGGGTTCGCACACTGGAGCGGGACCTCGTTCGCGACCCCGCTGGCCGCCGGGCTCGTCGCCGCCCACATGAGCGCGCACAAGGAGAGCGACCCGCGCGCGGCCCGCAGGCAGCTGCTCGAAGCCACCACCGCGTACGCGGAAGTGCGCGGGGCGTACGTGCCGGCGCTCCTGCCACCCACCTGGCGCCCGGCTCCGGTTGTCCGACCGGACGCCGAGGCATGACGGCCGGAACCGCCCCCTCCACGGCGTACGATGACAGGCCGTACACGAGGGGTGGGGCTGTGGAGCGAGCAGAGGTCGGCGCGCTGGTCCGGGCCGCCGTCGACGGCGACGCGGGGGCCTGGAAGGCGCTGGTGGAAGGGCTGAGTCCGCTGGTGTGGGCGGTGGTCCGGGCCCACCGGCTGTCCGACGCCGACGGCCACGAGGTCTACCAGACCGTGTGGTTCCGCTTCGCCCAGCACCTCGGCCGGATCCGTGAGCCGGACAAGGCCGGGTCCTGGCTCGCCAGTACGGCCCGGCACGAGTGCCTCAAGGTCATCAAGAGCCTCACCCGGCTGATGCCTACGGACGACCCGCTCGTCCTGGACCGGGTGAGCGAGGACCGCACCCCGGAGCAGTTGCTGATCGACTCCGAGGAAGCGGCCGCCGAGGCCGAGCGGGTGCGCCGCCTGTGGCAGGAGTTCGAGGAACTGGGCGACCGCTGCCGCCGGTTACTGCGCGTCCTGATGGCCTCGCCGCCGCCCAGCTATCTGGAGGTGTCGGCCGCCCTGGGCATCGCGGTCGGCAGCATCGGACCGCTGCGCCAGCGCTGCCTGCGCCGGCTGCGGGCCCGGCTCGACGCACGGGGGGCGGTATGAGCGGCATGCGGGAGGAGAACGACCGGTACGACGAGAGCCACCGGCACGATGAGGCCGACCGGCATGGTGAGGCCGACCGGCATGGTGAGGACGCGCGGCGTAGTGCGGCCGAGCGGCATGGTGAGGCCGACCGGCATGGTCAGGTCGAGCGGCACGGTGGCGTCGAGCGGCACGGTGTGGTCGAGCGGCGTAGTGGCGTCGAGCGGCATGGTGACGTCGACCGGCACGATGAGGCCGACCGGCATGGTGAGGACGCGCGGCATGGTGAGGACGCGCGGCATGGTGAGATCGAGCGCCACGGTGGCGTCGAGCGGCACGGTGTGGTCGAGCGGCGTAGTGGCGTCGACCGGCATGGTGACGTCGACCGGCACGGTGAGGACGCGCGGCGTAGTGACGTCGGGCGGCATGGTGAGGGGGAGTGGGAACTTGGCGCGGATGCCTTCGACCGGGCCGAGTTCGACGTGGCTGAATTTGGTTCGGCCGGGTTCGATCCGGCTGGGTTCGATTCCGCCGGGTTCGACGACGGGCTGCTGGAGGAGGAACTGCGTCAGGCGGCCGCCGTCCGGGACCCCGTCCCCACCGAGCTGCACCAACTGGCCCTCGACGCCTATGCGTTGTACGACCTCGACGCCCGCGTCGCCGAGCTGACCTTCGACTCCCTGGTGGACGCCCTGCCCATCAGAGGAGTGACGGACGCGCCCCGCATGCTCACCTTCCACGCCGGCGAACTGACCGTCGACGTCGAGGTCACCGGGCAGGGTCTGCTGGGGCAGGTGCTGCCGCCGCAGCCGGCGCGGATCGAGGTGCTCGGCGGGCCGCAGTCGGCGCTGCCGGTGCCCGTCGACGAACTGGGCCGCTTCACCAGCGACGCGCGCCCCGCCGGCCCGTTCGCGCTGCGGCTGCGCACGGGCGGGGAGGTCGTCGTCACCGAGTGGCTGCGCGCCTGACGCGGCCCGCGCCACCGGGTGACGGGCAGCGGCGACGCCCCTGCGCCGGAGCGCTCCGGGCGTAGGGGCGTCAGCGGCCCGCACCGTCCGCCAGGGCGGCGAGCGCGGACGCGAGCCGGTGCAGCCCGGTCCCGGCCGGGCCGCCCGGCTCCGTCATATAGCCGTCCCTGCGGATCTCCACCATCAGCGCGCCGACCCGGGGCTGCGTCCCGTAGAACTCCAGCGGCACGTACGCCCCGGCGAACGGACTGTCGAGCCCCGTCCCGCCGCACCCGGCGAACGCCTCGCGGGCCAGTTCCACCAGCTGGGCCGGGGTGTGGAAGGCATCGGTGCCCAGACAGACCGGCGGCCGGGGCCCGTCGCCGTGCAGCTCGTAGGGCAGCGGTTCGGTGGGATAGGAGTGCACGTCGATGACGACGGCACGGCCGGTCGCGGCGAGCCGGTCCCGCACGGCCTCGGTCATGGCCCGCGCGTACGGCCGGAAGTACCGCTCGATCAGGGGCTCCGGATCGGTGTCGGCGGGCCGCAGCGTCCCCCGTCGGGTGGTCCCCGTGTAGACGGCCCCCATCCCCGCGGACAGCATCTCCTCCCGCTCGTCGGGGAACCGCTCCGGATCGACCACCAGCCGGGACAGCCGGTTCACGAACCGCCACGGGGTGAGCCGGGCCAGCCCGGCCGCGACCTCGGCCAGCTGAGCCGTGTGCGCGTCCGTGATGTCGTCCAGCTCCCGCTCCAGCGCGGCGTCGTCCAGCACGATGCCCGCGCGCACCGCCGCCGGTATCTCCCGTGCGGAGTGCGGCACATGCAGGATCACCGGAGAGGCCGCGGCGCCGGGGAGCAGTTCGAAGGACGGTACGGCGGCATGCATGCGGTGGCTCCCTGGGCGCTGTCGGCGGTACGGCGGACGATCACGGCCCACCGTACGCACCGTACGCGGCGCCCCGGGCGCCGCTGGACATGGCTCCGCCCCAGCCGGGCGGTACGCCGGCCGGGGCGGAGCGGACGGGCCGCGGGGTGCGCGTGCGGCCGCGGGACGGGAGGTCAGCTCAGGGCGGCGAGCGCCTCGTTCCAGGTGGCCGACGGGCGCATCACCTTGTCGGCCTTGGCGCGGTCCGGCCGGTAGTAGCCGCCGATGTCGGCCGGGGAGCCCTGGACGGCGATCAGCTCGTCCACGATCTTCTGCTCCTGCGCTCTCAGCGTCTCGGCGAACGCGGCGAACGCCTTGGCCAGTTCCGCGTCGTCGGTCTGCCGGGCCAGCTCCTGCGCCCAGTACAGGGACAGGTAGAAGTGGCTGCCGCGGTTGTCGATGCCGCCCACCCGGCGGGTCGGCGACTTGTTCTCGTTGAGGAAGCTCGCCGTGGCCCGGTCCAGGGTGTCCGCGAGGACCTGGGCACGGGCGTTGCCGGTGGTCTTCGCGTACTGCTCGAAGGACGGCACCAGCGCGAAGAACTCACCGAGGGAGTCCCAGCGCAGGTAGTTCTCCGTGACCAGCTGCTGGACGTGCTTGGGCGCGGAACCGCCGGCCCCCGTCTCGAACAGGCCGCCGCCCGCCATCAGCGGGACCACGGACAGCATCTTGGCGCTGGTGCCCAGCTCCAGGATCGGGAACAGGTCGGTCAGGTAGTCGCGGAGCACGTTGCCGGTGACGGAGATGGTGTTCTCGCCGCGGCGGATGCGTTCCACGGACAGCTTGGTGGCCTCGACCGGAGGCAGGATCCTGATGTCCAGGCCCTCGGTGTCGTGCTCCGGCAGGTACGCCTTGATCTTCTCGATCAGTACGGCGTCGTGGGCGCGGTTCTCGTCCAGCCAGAACACGGCCGGGTCGCCGGAGGCGCGGGCGCGGGTCACGGCCAGCTTGACCCAGTCGCGGATCGGGGCGTCCTTGGTCTGGCAGGAGCGGAAGATGTCGCCGGCCGAGACGGTCTGCTCCAGGACGACGGTGCCGGCCTGGTCGACCAGGCGGACGGTGCCCGTGACCGGGATCTCGAAGGTCTTGTCGTGGCTGCCGTACTCCTCGGCCTTCTGCGCCATGAGGCCCACGTTCGGCACCGAGCCCATGGTCGACGGGTCGTAGGCGCCGTGCGCGCGGCAGTCGTCGATCACGGCCTGGTAGACGCCGGAGTAGCTGGAGTCCGGCAGCACCGCGAGGGTGTCGTGCTCCTGGCCGTCCGGGCCCCACATGTGGCCGGAGGTGCGGATCATGGCCGGCATGGAGGCGTCCACGATCACGTCGGAGGGAACGTGCAGGTTGGTGATGCCCTTGTCCGAGTCGACCATCGCCAGCCGGGGGCCCTCGGCCAGCTCGGCGTCGAAGGACGCCTTGATCTCATCGCCGTTCGGCAGGGACTGAAGGCCCTTGAAGATGCCGCCGAGGCCGTCGTTCGGGGTCAGACCGGCCGCGGCGAACGTCTCGCCGTACGTCGCGAAGGTCTTCGGGAAGAAGGCGCGCACCGCATGGCCGAAGATGATCGGGTCGGAGACCTTCATCATGGTGGCCTTCAGATGCACGGAGAACAGGACGCCCTCCTCCTTGGCGCGGGCCACCTGCGCGGTCAGGAACTCGCGCAGCGCGGCGACGCGCATCACGGAGGCGTCGACGACCTCGCCCGCGAGCACCGGTACGGACTCGCGCAGCACGGTGGTGGAGCCGTCGTCGCCCTTCAGCTCGATGCGCAGCGCACCGGCCTCGGAGATCACCGCGGACTTCTCGGTGGAACAGAAGTCGTCGACGCCCATGGTGGCCACGTTCGTGCTGGACTCGGGGGTCCAGGCGCCCATGCGGTGCGGGTGGGTCTTGGCGTAGTTCTTCACCGAGGCCGGTGCGCGGCGGTCGGAGTTGCCCTCGCGCAGCACCGGGTTGACCGCGGAGCCCTTGATCTTGTCGTAGCGGGCGCGGATCTCCCGCTCCTCGTCGCTCTTCGGGTCGTCCGGGTAGTCCGGCAGGGCGTAGCCCTTGCCCTGCAGCTCGGCGATCGCGGCCCTCAGCTGGGGGATGGAGGCCGAGATGTTCGGCAGCTTGACGATGTTGGCCTCGGGCGACCTGGCCAGCTCGCCCAGCTCCGACAGGGCGTCCGGGATGCGCTGGTCCTCGTTCAGATACTCCGGGAAGACGGCGATGATGCGGCCCGCCAGCGAGATGTCCCGGGTCTCCACGGCGACACCGGCCCGCGAGGCGTACGCCTGGACCACCGGCAGGAACGAATGCGTCGCCAGGGCCGGGGCCTCGTCTGTGTAGGTGTAGATGATGGTCGAGTCAGTCACCGGGTGCTCCGCTCCACGTCTGCAACATTGCTCGACATCAAGATATCTCGTGCCGCCCCCCAACTCGACAGCACCCGACAACTCGCCCCCACCACGATCCCTGCCCTCCGCCCAGCGGCCCGCCGACCGGGGCCGACGCGGGCACCGGGAGCGGCCGGCCGGGGGCGCGCAGCGCCCGGCTCCGGGCCCGGTCGCACCACACGGAAAGCGTGCCTTCCCCCGCCAGAAGCCCGGCGAGACCCGCCGGGGCTTACGGCTTGCCAGGCGCAGCGCTCACAGGACGGGCCCTGCGGCACTGGCGTGGGACAACCGGACCACCGGCGGGCGGCCGTCGGCGGTGGTCCGGTTGTGCGGCCCGGCGGCCGGGGCCGGCGTGGGCAGGGCGGGCCGGGCACGGCCGGCCGTGAGGAGGGGGCGTAGGCGCCCTCGGGATCGCTGGGCGGGACGGACGGAATCGGACGCATGTCCCGCGTCGGGTTGGCCTGCCGGGGCTCGGTGCACGGGCTCGGGTTCGGTTGTGTCGCGCCGTCCGCTGCGCGCAGGGCGTGGCTTCGCGTGGTGGGTGTGCCGGGACGAGCCGCCGGGCCTGCGGTCGTGCGGCGCGTTTGCGTGTTGGGTTCGGGATGCCGGGGGCGTGGGGGCGGTGTCGGGTCGCGCCGCCACCGCCGCCACCGCCTCCACGCCGAGACCGTTCACTGCTGTGCGGCCACCCGGTCGGGGCCCGGCGCCCGGCTCCGGGTTCGGTTGTGCCGCGCTGTCTGCCGAGCGGGAGCGCGCGCTCGTCGCGGCGGGCGTGCCGCGAGGGGCCGCCGGGGCAGCGCCCGCAGGGCAGGGCCTTGGCGTGGGGTGATCGGGCCACCGGTGGACGCGCGGTCTGGTTTGGCTCCGGTGTCGGGGCGGGTGGCGTGGGTCGGGGTGTGCCCGTTCCGTGCCGTTCGCGGGCGGGGGTCAGGGGTGGTGTGGGGGCGTCGGTTCGTTGTCGGTGGCTCGTTGGTGGGGGATCAGGAGCGCACCCTGCTGGAGGGCCACCGTCCGTGCCGGGGCCGGGATGCGGATGCTCTCCTCGCGGTAGCGCCGGTGCAGGCGCTTGATGAACTCGTGCTTGATCCGGTACTGGTCGCTGAACTCACCCACGCCGAGGATCACCGTGAAGCCGATCCGGGAGTCCCCGAAGGTGTGGAAGCGGATCGCGGGCTCGTGGTCGGGGACCGCCCCGGTGATCTCCGTCATCACCTCCGTGACGACCTCGCCGGTCACCCGCTCCACCTGGTCCAGGTCACTGTCGTAGCTGACGCCCACCTGCACCAGGATCGTCAGCTCCTGCTCAGGACGCGTGAAGTTGGTCATGTTGGTCTTCGCGAGCTGCCCGTTGGGGATGACCACCAGGTTGTTGGAGAGCTGGCGGACCGTCGTCTGCCGCCAGTTGATGTCCACGACATAGCCCTCCTCCCCGCTGCTCAGCCGGATGTAGTCGCCGGGCTGCACAGTCTTGGAGGCGAGGATGTGGATGCCCGCGAAGAGGTTGGCGAGGGTGTCCTGGAGCGCGAGGGCCACGGCCAGACCGCCGACGCCGAGGGCGGTCAGCAGCGGCGCGATCGAGATGCCCAGGGTCTGCAGCATCACCAGGAACCCGATGGCGAGGACCAGCACCCGGGTGATGTTCACGAAGATGGTGGCCGAACCGGCCACCCCGGACCGGGACTGGGTGACCGTGCGCACCAGACCGGCGACCACGCGGGCCGCGGTGCCGCTCACCACGAGGATCAGCAGCACCTGCAGGGCCTGGTCGGTGTGGTGCCGCACGGTCCGGGTCAGCGGCAGCACGGCCGCCGCGACGGCCACACCGCCCGCGATCGCCGCCCAGGGCACGACGCTCCGCAGGGAGTCCACGACGACGTCGTCGCCGCTCCAGCGGGTCCGCTTCGCGTGCTTGCCCAGCCAGCGCAGCAGCGTCCGTGACAGGAACGCCGCCACCAGGCCCGCCGCCACGGCGATTCCGGCGAGGATCAGATCGTGCGCGGTGAGTGCCCGGTTCACCGGTCACCTCCGGTGCGGCGCCGTGCGGCGTGCCGGGCGTCCGACGGCCGGATGCGATGTCTCGTCACGTTGTCACCTGTTCGTGTCCGGGATGTGCGGGCGCGCCGGTTCCACGGTGCGAAGGACCGCCGCGCTCGTTCATCCTGCCGTATCCGGCACGGGAGTTCGCACCACGGCCGCCCCGCGGGAGGCGGCCCCGGCGGGCTTGGCCCGTGGTTCACAGGTCGGTGAAGGACCCGTGCCGGCCCGCGCCGTCGGTGAACCGGGCCGCCCCGTCCACGGCCTCGCCCAACACCGCCGAGCCGTGCCGGAGTTCGTTGCGCAGCGCGGTCGGTTCCGGCAGCCCCTCCTGCTCCAGTACCGACGCCCGGTCGGCACGCAGACACGCCTGCGGGAAGCGCGCGAGGGCCGCGGCCAGCGCCTCCGCCTCGTCCCGCGCCCGCCCGGCGGGCACGATCCGGTCGGCCAGGCCCATCTGGTATGCCTCCCGGGCCGGGACCGGCCGCCCGGTGAGGATCATGTCCAGGGCCCGGCCGGTGCCGATCAGCCGGGGGAGCCGTACCGTGCCGCCGTCGACGAGCGGGACGCCCCAGCGGCGGCAGTACACGCCGAAGACCGCGTCCTCCTCCGCCACCCGCAGATCGCACCACAGGGCGAGTTCCAGACCCCCGGCGACCGCGTGCCCGGCGACCGCGTGCCCGGCGACCGCGTGCCCGGCGACCGCGGCGATCACCGGCTTGGACAGCCGCATCCGGGTCGGCCCCATCGGGCCGTCGCCGTCCTCGGCCACCCGGTTGCCCCGCCCCGTGCCCAGCGCCTTCAGGTCCGCGCCCGCGCAGAACGTGCCGCCCGCACCCCACAGCACCGCCACCCGCGCCTCCTCGTCGGCCTCGAACGCCCTGAAGGCGGCGGCGAGTTCGGCCGCGGTCGGCCCGTCAACCGCGTTGCGGACCTCGGGCCGGGACAGCACGACGGTGGTGACGTGTTCCGCGCGTTCCAGGCGCACCGGCACGGACGCCTCTCCTCCCTGGCAGGCCGGCCGGGCCGCGCCCCCGGTCGGCTCGGAGGCCAACTCTGCCTCAGATCACCTTCAGCCGCACCAGCGCGCCCAGCGTCAGCGCCCCTGGCAGCAGCGGCACCCACACGGTGATGATGCGGTAGGCGAGGACCACCGCGGTGGCGACCGCGACCGGTCCGCCCGCCGCCACCAGGGCCACGATCAGCGCGGCCTCGACGGAGCCGAGGCCGCCCGGCGTGGGCACCAGCGCCACCGCAACCGTCGCCGCGAGATAGGCCAGCGCCATGTGGGCCGGCGCCACCGGCAGGTCCAGTGCCCGCCCCACCGCGGCCAGGCCCGCGGCCTGCAACGCCGGGAAGGCCAGCGATCCGCCCCACAGGGCCAGCGCCCGCGACGGACGCGTGTGCACCGAGCGTGCCTCGCCCAGCGCGCTGCGCAGGAAGGACCACACGGCCGTGCGCAGCCGCCGTACGAGCGCCAGCACGCCCGCCGCCACGGCCAGCAGCAGGGCGGTGGCCAGCAGCAGCGGGCCGAGCGCCCCTGCGGGCAGCAGGCCGCCCACCCGCAGCGCGTGCGGGAAGGCGATCAGCAGGGCCGCCAGCAGGCCCACCCGGCCCACCGACTCGGCCAGCAGATACAGCGCGACCGCGGCCGAGGAACGGGCGAGCGGCACCCCGCACACGGTCATGAAGCGCAGGTTCACCGCGCTCGACCCGAGCCCCGTCGGCAGCAGGTGGTTGGCCGCGTACGCCGCGAACTGGGTGGCCAGCAGCCGTCGTTTCGGCAGCGGCTGCACCACCGCACCCTGCCGGGTCACCGCGGCCGCCACCCAGGTCAGGCAGGTGGCGCCGCCCGCCGCCAGCAGCCAGGGCCAGGACGCGCTGCGCAGATGGCCGAAGCCCTCGGCGAGCACGGAGCGGTGCTGCACCGCGATCACGGTGACGAGCACGAGCGGGGCCAGGCACAGCACCTGGCGGACGGGGAGGCGCCGCAGGAGACGTCGTGCCCCGCGGGGATCGGGGAGGTGTGCCGCTGTCACATCCGGAGAGGTTTTCCGCACCACGTCAACGGCGGGTAGCCGGATCGGGGACGGCGGCTTACGTACGGGAAGCGGATGAGGGCGGGGCCGCCTCGGGGGCCGCGCGCGGAGCGTTGTTCCTGCGCTGTTGACCTCAACATAGGTCGAGGTCCTACGTTCTCGGCCATGAGCATGGAGACCACCGCCTGGACCCAGCTGCACAGCGTGATGACGGCCGAGCACGAGCGCCGCCCGCTGGGCCGCGCCACTCTGCGCCGCATCGCCGTCTTCGCCCGCCCGCACAGCCGCCGCATCGCCCGGTTCGTCCTGCTCGGGGTGGCCACGGCGCTGCTCGCCGTCGCCACCCCGGTGCTCGCCGGCCGCGTCGTGGACGCGATCGTGTCGCACGGGGACACGGGCACCGTCGTCCGTCTTGCCCTGCTGATCGCCCTGATCGCGGTCGCCGAGGCGGCCCTCGGCATACTCGGCAGACGGCTCTCGGCGACGCTCGGGGAGGGACTCATCCTCGACCTCCGCACGGCTGTGTTCGATCATGTGCAGCGGATGCCGGTCGCGTTCTTCACACGCACTCGTACGGGAGCGCTCGTCAGTCGTCTCAACAACGACGTCATCGGCGCACAGCGGGCGTTCAGCAACACCCTGTCCTCAGCGGTCGGCAACGTCGTCACGCTGCTGCTCACCCTCGCCGTCATGCTCACCCTGTCCTGGCAGATCACCCTGCTCGCGCTGGTGCTGCTGCCGGTGTTCGTGATCCCGGCCCGCCGGATGGGCCGCCGGATGGCCCGGATGCAGCGCGAGGCGGCGGCGCTCAACGCGGCGATGGGCACCCGCATGACGGAACGGTTCTCGGCCCCCGGCGCGATCCTGATCAAGCTCTTCGGCCGGCCGCAGGAGGAGTCGGCGGAGTTCGCGGCCCGGGCCGGGCGGGTGCGGGACATCGGCATCCGCACGGCGACCGCCCAGTCGGCGTTCATCACCGCCCTCACCCTGGTGTCCTCGCTGGCCCTCGCCCTGGTCTACGGGCTCGGCGGCTTCCTCGCGCTGCGCGGCACCCTGGACGCGGGCGCGGTGGTGTCGCTGGCGCTGCTGCTGACCCGGCTGTACGCGCCGCTGACCGCGCTCGCCGGCGCCCGCGTCGAGGTGATGAGCGCACTGGTCAGTTTCGAGCGGGTCTTCGAGGTGCTGGACCTCAGGCCGCTGCCGGCGGAGCGGCCGGACGCGCGCGAGGTGCCCGAGGGGCCGGTGGCGGTGGAGTTCGAGGACGTCCGCTTCGGCTATCCGTCCGCCGACAAGGTCTCCCTCGCCTCCCTGGAGGAGGTTGCCACCCTGGACACGCGGGGCGGCGCCGAGGTCCTGCACGGCATCTCCTTCCGCGCCGAACCCGGGCAGACGGTGGCCCTCGTCGGTTCCTCCGGCGCCGGGAAGTCCACGATCGCGCAGCTGCTGCCGCGCCTGTACGACGTCGACGGGGGCGCGGTGCGGATCGGCGGCGTCGACGTGCGGGACCTCGGCGCGGCCTCGCTGCGGGCCACCCTCGGCATGGTCACCCAGGACGGCCATCTCTTCCACGACACGGTGCGCGCCAACCTGCTGCTGGCCCGCCCCACGGCCGGCGACGCCGAACTGTGGGAGGCGCTGACCCGGGCCCGCCTCGACGACGTCGTACGGTCGCTGCCCGACGGCCTCGACACGGTGGTCGGTGAACGCGGCTACCGGCTCTCCGGCGGTGAGCGCCAGCGCATGACCATCGCGCGGCTGCTGCTGGCCCGGCAGCGCGTGGTCATCCTGGACGAGGCCACCGCCCATCTGGACAACACCTCCGAGGCGGCCGTCCAGCAGGCGCTGGCCGAGGCCCTGGCGGGCCGGACCGCCCTGGTGATCGCCCACCGGCTGTCCACGGTCCGGGCCGCCGATCTGATCCTGGTGGTCGAGGGCGGGCGCATCGTGGAACGGGGCACCCACGACGAACTCCTGGCCGCGGACGGGCGGTACGCCGAACTGCACCGCACCCGCTTCGAGGGGCGGGACACCGAACTCGCGGTCGGCTGAACGCGGGTCCCGCCGTCCCCGTGTGCGGGGGTGCCCCCGGCGCCGCCCCGCCGCTGATCACATGGGTTACGCTCGGCTGACCGAAGCAGGAGGGCACGCAGCCATGAGTGACACAGAGATCCGCGACGACCGGGCGGCGGGCCGTCTGGAGGCCGTCTCCGACGCCGAAGTCGTCGGCCACATCGAGTACTTCGTCCTGGAGTCACCGGGGCGTGCCCTGGTCCCCGTGCACACCATCGTGGAGCCCGCGCACGAGGGGAAGGGCATCGCCGGCTCCCTGGCCCGCGAGCTGTACGCCATCGCCGGGCGCGAGGGCGTCGCGGTGGCCCCGCTCTGCCCGTACGTCGTGAAGTGGGCCGCACGCCACCCCGAGGAGGCGCCGCCCGCCGACCGCGACCTGCTGCGGGCCGCGAAGTCCTGGCTGGCGGCGCACCCCGGCCGGTTCTGACCGGGGCGGTGACCACGGGCGCCGGACCGCAGCGGCGGTCGGGCTTCGGCAGGGACGGTGCGGCGGTCCGGCGTCGGTGGGGACGGTGCGGCGGTGCGGCTTCGGCGGGACGGTCCTGGTGTGCCCGGGTGAGTGGCGGACGTGCTGCCGGGTACGCGGGAGAGTAGTCCAGTGGCGCTGTCGAGTGGCCCGCCGGAGGACGTCATGACCAATCCGCATCCCGAACCCGTCCCGCCCGGACCCGCACCGGGTCCAGGGCCCCGGCCGCCGGACCCGTATCCGAGCCCGGTCCCGGCCCCCGAGCCGCCGCCGGCCCCGGAACCGCCGGCCCCCGGCCCGGCCCCGACTCCGCCGCCCCCTCCGCATCCGGGGCCGCCGCCGGAGCCCTCGCCGTCCCCGATCCCGCCCGGCCCGGAGCCCGTGCCGAACCCCGAACCGGGTCCACCGCTGACCTGACCCGGCCGGGGGGGGGGGGGGCCGCCCCCGGCGCCCCCCCCCCCCCCCCCCCCGCCCGCCCCCCCCCCCCCGGGCCGGCGCCCCCCCCCCGCCCCCCCCCCCCGGGCCGCCCGCCCCCCCCCCCCCCGGCGCCCCCCCCCCCCCCCCCGCGGGGGGGGGGGGCCCCCCCCCGCGGGCCCCCCCCCCCCCCGGCCGGCGCCTCGCTACGCCTCGACCTGCGAGCGGTCCCCGCCCCACAGCGTGTGGAACGAGCCGTCGCGGTCGATCCGCCGGTAGGTGTGCGCCCCGAAGAAGTCCCGCTGCCCCTGGGTCAGCGCTGCGGGCAGCCGCTCGGCGCGCAGGGCGTCGTAGTAGGCGAGGGCCGCCGCGAACCCGGGGGCCGCGACGCCCTGCCGGGTCGCCGCGACCAGCACCTCGCGCCAGTCGTCCTGCGCCGCCGCGATCTCCTGTGCGAACGTCTCGTCGGACAGCAGGCTCGGCAGGTCCGGCCGGGCGTCGTAGGCCGTGCGGATGCGGTCGAGGAACGCCGCCCGGATGATGCAGCCGCCGCGCCAGATGGCGGAGACCGCGCCGAGGTCGATGTTCCAGTCGTACTCCGCGCTGCCCGCGGCGATCTCGTGGAAGCCCTGCGTGTACGACACGATCTTCGAGGCGTACAGCGCCTGCTCCACCCGGTCGGCGAACGCCGCCGCCTCCGCCTCGCCGAGCGGGGCCGGCTTCGGCCCGGTCAGACCCCGCGACGCCGCCCGCAGCGCGGCATGCCCCGAAAGGGAGCGGGCGAACACGGCCTCGGCGATGCCCGACACCGGGACGCCGAGGTCGAGGGCGATCTGGACCGTCCAGCGGCCGGTGCCCTTCTGTTCCGCCTGGTCCACCACGACGTCCACGAACGGCTTGCCCGTCGCCGCGTCGACATGGGACAGCACCTCGGCCGTGATCTCGATCAGATACGAGTCGAGACGGCCCGTGTTCCAGGTGCGGAAGATGTCCGCGATCCGCGCGGGGGAGTAGCCGGCGACGTCGCGCAGCAGCTGGTAGGCCTCGCCGATCAGCTGCATGTCGGCGTACTCGATGCCGTTGTGCACCATCTTCACGAAGTGCCCGGCGCCGTCGGGGCCGACATGGGTCACACAGGGCGCCCCGTCCGTGGCCTTCGCGGAGATCTTCTCCAGCATCGGACCGAGGGAGTCGTACGACTCCTTCGAGCCGCCCGGCATGATGCTCGGCCCGTGCAGCGCGCCCTCCTCGCCGCCGGAGATCCCCGTGCCCACGAAGTGGATGCCCTTGCCGCGCAGCTCGCGTTCGCGGCGCCGGGTGTCCGAGAAGTGCGCGTTGCCGCCGTCGATGATCATGTCGCCGGGTTCCAGCAGCGGGGCGAACTCCTGGATCACGGCGTCGGTCGGGTCGCCCGCCTTCACCATGATGACCAGGCGCCGCGGCCGCTCCAGCGCCGCCACGAACTCCTTGGCGGTCTCGGCGGCGACGAAGTCCCCCTCGTGTCCGAACTCCGCCACCAGCTCCCGGGTCCGGGTCGCGGTCCGGTTGTGCACCGCGACCGAGTACCCGTTGCGGGCGAAGTTGCGGGCGAGATTGCGGCCCATGACCGCAAGACCCGTGACGCCGATCTGGGCTGAAGTGCTCATACGGTTGGCTCCTAAGGATCCTGGACATCGGTGGTGCCGGTTGTGCCGCCAGTATTGCCCCTGACCATCCTGACGTGCCGGTACGCCGCCCGCACGTCCTGGTTGTTCCGGCTGCGCAGGCAGATACGCATGACAAGCCCCACCCGCCTCAGCCGTATTCCAACCGGGGTGGATTCCCGGTCACTTGTGACGCGATGCGGCCGATTGCCGTCTTGTCATGGCCTGTTCGCGGCGCTTACCTTTGCCGCTCCTGCGTATGTCGAGGGGGCTCTCCATGGCCGTACGCGGCCGGCACCGCCGGTACCAGCCGAACAGGATCAACCGCGCCTCGCTCACGGCCACGGCGGGCGGCGTCGGCATCGCGATCCCGCTGATCGGCACCGGAACCGCCCACGCGGCCGACGCGGCCACCTGGGACAAGGTCGCCGCCTGCGAGTCGAGCGGCAACTGGAGCATCAACACCGGCAACGGGTACTACGGCGGGCTTCAGTTCACCCAGTCCACCTGGGCGGCGTACGGCGGCACGACGTACGCGGCGCGCGCGGATCTGGCCACCCGGGGCGAGCAGATCGCGGTGGCGGAGCGGGTGCTCGACGGGCAGGGGCCCGGCGCCTGGCCGACGTGCTCGGCGCGGGCGGGGCTCACCCGGGGCGGCGACGACCCGGGTACGCACCCGCAGAGCGCCGCGACCCGGCCCGCCGAGAGCCCGGTGCGCGACGTACAGCCGCAGACCACGCCGCAGTCCCGGGCCGGCCGGGCACGCATGTACACGGTGGTGCACGGCGACACACTCTCCGGCATCGCCGAGGAACGCCGGGTGCGGGGCGGCTGGCAGCGGCTGTACTCGGCCAACCGGAACACGATCGGCTCCGACCCCGATCTGATCCTGCCGGGGCAGCGGCTCGACCTGCACGCCCCGGCGACCGGGGGCCGCTCCGGCACCGGGACACCGCAGAAGCGGACCTCGCCACCGAAGAAGGCCACGAAGGCGAAGCAGGCCCCGGAAAAGAAGAAGGCCGCCCCCGAAGCGAAGAAGTCCTCCTCGGGGACGAAGAAGACGGCCGGCGGCACCCACGCGTCGGCCGGCGCCCACGCCCTCGTGGCACCCGTGCAGGCCGCCATGGGCACGCCGTACCACGCCTCGGGCGCGCACTGGTCCAAGGGCTACCACACCGGCGTCGACTTCCCTGTGCCCACCGGCACCTCGGTCAAGGCGGTCGCGGCAGGCCACGTGGTCTCGGCCGGCTGGGGCGGCTCCTTCGGCTACCAGGTGGTGATCCGGCACGCCGACGGCCGCTACTCGCAGTACGCCCATCTGTCGGCGATCTCCGTGAAGGCCGGCCAACCGGTCACCGCGGGACAGCGCATCGGGCGTTCCGGGTCGACCGGGAACTCGACGGGGCCGCATCTGCATTTCGAGGTGCGGACGGGGCCGGGGTTCGGGGCGGACATCGATCCGGTCGCCTATCTACGCGCGGGCGGCGTCAGAATCTGACCCGCGCCCGGCACCGCTCCTGCAGCGGCAGGGGCACGCGGTAGACGCCGCCGTGCAGCGGGCCGCAGGGGGCGAAGAGCGTGTACGTGTCCCACGCCCGCCCTTCGCCGTCGCCCGGCGGCGCATCCACCGTCTTGTCCTCGGCCGCCGGTCTGCGGTCCGGCTCCGCCCGGCCCGCCGCGCCCCGCTGCTGCGGCAGCACCACGACCGCCTCCCCGCCCGCCGCCGTCCCGGCGAGGGCGGGCACGGGCAGCGGGGCCGCACCCGTCGCGGGCAGCGGCTCGCCGGGGTGCGGGGCCGGCCCCATGCGCTCGGTCGTCAGCAGGACCAGTCCGCCGGCCGCCAGCACGCCGCAGCCCAGCGCGAGGACGGTGCCCGTGGTGCCGTACCGGAAGGTCTCGCCGAACAGGGTGAGGCCGACCGCGGCGGCCAGCACCGGGTTCACCACGGTCAGCGTGGCCAGCGGCGCGGCCAGGCCGCCACCGCGGTACGCCGCCTGCGACAGCAGTACGCCGCCGACGGCGAACGCGCCGATCACGGCCAGCGACGGCAGCTCCGCCGGAGCGATCCCGCTGCTCCAGTCGACCGCGACGGTCTTGGTGAACACGGAGGACATGCCGAACGCTATGCCGGAGGCGGTCGCAAGCAGCACGCTGCGCACCGCCGGATGCCGGTGCGCCACCCGGCCCGCGATCATCAGGGCCACGACCGCACCGCCGGTGACGAGCCCGACCGCCAACTGCGCGGCACCGTCGAGCGCCTGCCCGTCGGACGCGCCGACCAGGGACAGCAGACCCGCCAGGCCGACCGTGGCCATGATCGCACCGCGCCAGGCGGCGGCCCCGGCCCTGCGCCTGACGAACAGCGCCGCCATGGGCAGCGCGAACACGATGGTCAGGGCACCCAGCGGCTGCACCAGGCTGAGGGGACCGTAGGCCAGTGCCACCACGTGCAGCAGCCCGCCGAGCCCGTTGAGCGCCATCGCCGCCCACCAGATCGGCCGGCCCAGCGGCCCGTACCGGTCGTCCGGGGAGGAGGACACCGCCACCCGCTCCTGCACGATCGCTCCGCCGGCGTAGGCGACGGCGGAGACGATCGAGAGCACCACGGACAACGCGAGGGCACTCATGAACGGCTCCTCTGCGTGAAACGGGGGCGCGGAGCCCGGTGCGGCGAATGATCGTCTTGCATATCCAACACTCTGCCCGCCCGAAGGCTTCCCGTCGTCGTACCTGAGCAGGCAATGGGTCCTACTGCCGATGGAGTACGGTCCGATCCCTGTCATCCCAGGGGTGGGCGACGCAGGGTGGACACCCGGTCACCGGCCGCCGCCACCGGCCCTGGTAGTACTCCACTTCGTGGACCTCGACCCCGAACTCGCCGCGCTCCGCCCGCTCGGTGGCTTTTTCGTCCTACGCGTCGCCCCGGACGCCGGTACGGATCCTCACCGGCCGCTGCCGACGCTCGCGGACGCGTACGCCGACGCGAGGTCGGATGTTTACGGCATCCCGCTCACTTTCCGTGTGGGGCTGGTCGCCCGGCGTCTGCGCGCCCCCGAGCCCCGGGTGAGCGCGTCCGTCGCCCAGCAGGGACTCGCCGCCCGGCTGTGGTCGGCGGCGCTCGGCTGCGCCGCCCTGTACGGCCGCGTTCCCGACCTCGACCCGCGCCTGCTGCGCTGGGACCCGGAGGCCGGCGCCCCCGACGACCTGTGGCTGACCGGGGTGCGTGCCCTGCCCGGGACCGCCGCCGTACTCGCGGACACCGTGCTGCACGCCCACCTCGGGCCGCTGGGCGAGGCGCTGCGCGCCCGTTACGGGATCGCCGCGGGCCTGCTGTGGGGCAACGCCGGCTCGGCGCTCGCCGGGGCGGCCCGCGAACTGGACCGGTGGGCGCGCGGCAGCGGCCGCGGCGACGTCGCCGACCGGGCCCGCGCGCTCACCGCCGACCTGTTCGCCCACCCCCTGCTGAGCCCGACCGGCACCTTCGCCGGGACCACCTTCCGGCGCCGCAGCTGCTGCCTGTACTACCGGGTCCCCGGCGGCGGGCTCTGCGGCGACTGCTGCTTGAGCCGGCCGCCGGGCTCTTCCCCGCGCGCCCCGTCCGGGTCACCATGAGGGGACCGGCCGGTGAGAGCAGGGGGTTGACGGGTGCGAGTGGGACTGCTGAGCCGGGAATACCCCCCGGACGTGTACGGCGGCGCGGGCGTCCACGTCGAGTTCCTCGCCCGCGAGTTGGGCTCCCTCGTCGATCTGGAGTTGCACTGCTGGGGCGAGGGCCGCGGCGCCGGCGTCGTACGGCACCGCCCGTGGACCGCGCTGGACACCGCCAACGACGCACTGCGCACCTTCTCCGTGGACCTGTCCATCGCCGCGGCCCTGGCGGGCCGCGAACTCGTCCACTCGCACACCTGGTACGCCAACCTCGCCGGCCACCTCGCCAAGCTCCTGTACGGGGTCCCGCACGTGGTGACCGCCCACTCCCTGGAGCCGCTGCGGCCCTGGAAGGCCGAGCAACTGGGCGGCGGCTACGCCCTGTCCGGCTGGTCCGAGCGCACCGCGATCGAGGCCGCCGACGCGGTGATCGCCGTGTCCGGTGCGATGCGCGAGGACATCCTCGGCTGCTACCCGGCGCTCGACCCGGCCCGGGTCCGCGTCGTGCACAACGGCATCGACACCGCCCTGTACCGGCCCGACCCCGGCACCGACGTGCTCACCCGCAACGGCCTTGACCCGCACCGGCCCTACGTCCTGTTCGTCGGCCGTATCACCCGTCAGAAGGGCGTGCCCCGGCTGCTGCGCGCCGTGCGGGACATCGACCCGGCGGCGCAGGTCGTGTTGTGTGCCGGCGCCCCCGACACCCCTGAGATCGACCGGGAGTTCCGCGATCTGTTCGGGGAGCTGAGCCGCGTCCGCGCCGGTGTGCACTGGATCCCGCGGATGCTGCCGCGCGCCGACGTCGTGCAACTCCTCACGCACGCCGCCGTGTTCGTCTGCCCGTCGGTGTATGAACCGCTCGGCATCGTCAACCTGGAGGCGATGGCCTGCGGCACCCCGGTGGTGGCGTCCCGGGTCGGTGGCATCCCCGAGGTCGTCGAGGACGGCCGGACCGGGCTGCTGGTCGACGTGGACGACGACTTCGAGGCGTCCCTGGCGCGGGCCCTTGACCGTGTACTCGGCGATCCGGCGACGGCCCGGCGGATGGGCGAGGCCGGACGGGAGCGCGCCGTGCGCGAGTTCGGCTGGGACGCGGTGGCACGGCGCACGGTCGGGCTGTACGAGGAGGTCGTCAAGCAGGCTTAGCGCGTGCCGGGCCAGGGCAGCATGGGGGAACCAGGGTGAGGGGGGGAGCGGCCATGCGTCGTGGAGGGCCTTCAGTGCTCGGCATCGTCCTGGCGGGCGGCGAGGGCAAGCGGCTGATGCCCCTGACCGCGGACCGGGCCAAACCGGCGGTCACCTTCGGCGGCACCTACCGCCTGGTGGACTTCGTGCTCTCCAACCTCGTCAACGCCGACATCCTGCGCATCTGCGTGCTCACCCAGTACAAGTCGCACTCGCTGGACCGGCACATCACCACCACCTGGCGGATGTCGAGCCTGCTCGGCAATTATGTGACCCCCGTCCCGGCCCAGCAGCGGCTCGGCCCGCGCTGGTACCTGGGCAGCGCCGACGCGATCCTGCAGTCCCTCAACCTGGTGCACGACGAACAGCCCGACTACGTGGCGGTGTTCGGCGCCGACCACGTCTACCGCATGGACCCGCGGCAGATGCTCCGGCAGCACATCGAGGGCGGCGCGGGCGTGACCGTCGCGGGCATCCGTGTGCCGCGCTCCGAGTCCTCGGCGTTCGGTGTGATCACGCCCGGCTCCGACGGGCGGAGCATCCAGCGGTTCCTGGAGAAGCCCACCGACCCTCCCGGCCTGCCGGACGACCCGGAGCGGGTCGTCGCCTCGATGGGCAACTACCTGTTCACCACCAAGGCGCTGATCGAGGCGTTGCAGCGGGACGCCGAGGACGAGTCCTCGGCGCACGACATGGGCGGTTCGATCCTGCCCCGGCTCACCGGCCGCGGCGAGGCGCAGCTGTACGACTTCGGCGACAACCACGTGCCCGGCGAGACCAGCCGCGACCGGGGCTACTGGCGGGACGTCGGCACCCTGGACGCGTACTACGACGCGCACATGGACCTGATCGCCGAGCGTCCCGCCTTCAACCTGTTCAACCGGAGCTGGCCCGTCTACACCCACTCCAACCAGCTCTCGCCGGCCCGGTTCAACGCCGGCGGCATGGCGAGCGAGTCCATCATCAGCGCCGGCTGTCTGATCCGCGGTCAGGTCACCCGGTCCGTGCTCTCCCCGGGTGTGGTGGTCGACCCGGGTGCCGTCGTCCAGGGCTCGGTGCTGCACGACAACGTCCACGTCGGACGGGGCGCGGTGGTCCGCGGTGCCGTCCTCGACAAGAACGTCGATGTGCCGCCCGGCGCGACCATCGGCGTCAACCCGGAGCGGGACGCGGAGCTGTACACGGTCTCCGCGGGCGGGGTGATCGCGCTCGGCAAGGGGCAGCGGGTCTCGTGACGGGCCGCCGGGAGCGTTCGCCGCTCCCGGCACCGGCAGGGCCGCGCGGGCGATGTGCCGCGCACCACCCCCGTGGG
Source organism: Streptomyces sp. NPDC004629 (assembly GCF_042873595.1). Lineage (NCBI taxonomy): Bacteria > Bacillati > Actinomycetota > Actinomycetes > Kitasatosporales > Streptomycetaceae > Streptomyces > Streptomyces sp. NPDC004629. The sequence continues at coordinate 181,357 of NZ_JBIALO010000002.1, forward strand.
ATCCCCGGCTTTCCGGCCCGCGGACCTCAGGATGCAGACAACGATGTCGAGATCCGGAGGTCATCCGAGATGAGAGTGACCCGGCATCCGCGACTGTGCCTGGCCGGGGTGATGGCGGCGTCCGCGCTGTTCGCCACCCCCGCCGCACGGGCCGCCGAGCCGACCGTCGGCCACCTCACCGACCTGGTCGACCCGTTCATCGGGACCCAGAACGAGGGCAACACCTTCCCCGGCGCCGCCGTGCCCTTCGGCATGGTGCAACTGTCCCCGGACACCGGGCACAGCACCGGCTACGACTACTCCCACCGCCGGATCCGCGGCTTCTCGCTGGTCCACCTCTCGGGCGTCGGCTGCCGGATCGGCGGTGACCTGCCCGCGCTGCCGACCACCGGTGACGTCACGCAGACGGACTACGCCCGGTACGCGGCCGGGTTCCGGCACGACGACGAGCGGGCGAGCCCCGGCTACTACCGGGTGGGCCTGGCCTCCGGGATCGGGGCCGAACTCACCGCCACCGCCCGCACCGGCGTGCAGCGCTACACCTTCCCCGCCACCGACAAGGCGAACGTGCTGCTGAACGCGGCCCAGTCGCTGCACAAGCCGGTCGCCGGCGAGGTGCGGATCCTCGACGACCGGACGGTGCGCACCAAGATCACCGGCCGTGGCTTCTGCCGGAACACCCTGCCCTACACCGTGTACACGCTGACCCGCTTCGACCGGCCCTTCACGGCGTACGGCACCTGGGACGGCGCCACCGTCACGCCCGGCGCGCGGACCGGGCCGGGCGGCGCCTACCTCCGCTTCGACACGACCGGGCAGCGCACCGTCACGGCGACCACCGCCCTGTCGTACGTCGACGAGCACGGCGCGGAGGTCAACCTGCGCGCGGAGGGCGGCCGTTCCTTCGACGCCGTGCGCGCGGCGGCGCGGCGGGCCTGGGAGGAGCGACTGGGCACGGTCCGCGTCACGGGCGGCGACCAGACGCGCCGGCGCACGTTCTACTCGTCGCTGTACCGGTCGTTCCTCGCGCCGAACGTCGGCAGCGACGCGGACCGCCGCTACCGGGGCTGGGACCTGCGGGTCCGCCGCGCGCAGGACTTCACGTACTACCAGAACTGGTCCCTGTGGGACACCTACCGCACCCAGTGCCAGCTGCTCGCCCTGCTCGCGCCGCGCGAGGCCCGCGACATGGCGGTCTCGGTGGTCAGGGTCGGCGAGGAGGGCGGCTGGCTGCCCAAGTGGGGCTACGGCACGGTCGAGACGAACATCATGACGGGCGATCCGGTCACCCCGTTCCTGACCACCGCCTACCAGCAGGGCCTGCTCGCCGGGCACGACGGGTACGACGGGTACGACGGGTACGAGGAGCGGGCGTACCGCGTGCTGAAGCGCAACGCCGACGGCGTGCCGCCGGCCGGCCTGCCGATGGCGGGCCGTGAGGCCAACGCGGAGTACATCGCGCACGGCTTCGCCCCCTACGACAAGGGCCGCCCGCAGGCCAAGCTCGGCGACTCCGACTACCACCAGGGCGGCTCGGTGACCCTGGAGTACGCCCTGTCCGACGCGATGCTCGCGCAGATGGCGCGCGGTCTCGGCCACACCGGCGACGCCGCCCGCTACGCGGCCCGGTCCCGCAACTACCGCAACGTCTTCGACTCCTCGACCGGTTTTTTCCGCTCCCGGGACGTCTCCGGCGCCTTCACCGGACCGGCGGACCCGGCGCACAGCGTCGGCTTCCACGAGGGCACCGCCTGGCAGTACCAGTGGCTGGTCCCGCAGGACCTGCCGGGGCTGATCGGCCTGCTCGGCGGCGAGCGGGCGGCGAACGACCGGCTGGACGCGTTCTTCGCCTACGACCGGCTGCCGGCCGACCCGGAGGGCACCGCCCGTCGGGTGTGGGTGCACGGCGATCCGTACGCGTACTACCACGCGGACAAGTACAACCCGCAGAACGAGCCCGACCTCATCGCCCCGTACACGTATCTGTCGACCGGTCAGCCCTGGAAGACCACCGACGTGGTGCACGCGGCGCTCACCCTGTTCACGGACGCGCCGGCCGGGGTCACCGGCAACGACGACCTCGGCACCATGTCCGCCTGGCACGTGCTCTCCTCGATCGGGCTCTTCCCCGTCCAGCCCGGTTACGGCACCTGGGGCCTGTCCACGCCCGTCTTCGACCGGGTCGAGCTGGTCCTCGACCGGCGGCACTGGCCGAGCGGCGGGCTGACCGTCACCGCGCCCGGCACCTCGGCCGCCGACCGCTACGTCCAGACGGTCCGCGCCGACGGAGTGCCGCACGCCCGGACGTATCTGACGACGGGTGCGCTGCGCTCCCTGCGGACGCTCGCGTTCACGGTCGGCCCGCGCCCGTCAGAGTGGGGTACATCACCTCAGGCGGCCCCACCTGCCCTGACGTGACCTCAGGCGCCTCATGCGTCCCGCCGCTTTCGGAGGGTCGCGTCCTTCATGTGGCGTTAACTGTGCGTAGTCTGATCGTACTTGACCGTAATCGCCGGTGGGGGGTTGACTGCTTGTCCCCCCTCCGCCGACGCGAGGCAAACCATTGACATCCCACCTGCTCGCACCTCTCGACCTTGCGTTCTGGAACATCGAGTCCGCCCTGCACCCGATGCACCTGGGTGCGCTCGGTGTCTTCGCCACGCACTCGCCCACCGCCGCCGCGCACGCCGCCGACCTGCTCGCCGCCCGCGCCGCCGCCGTGCCCGGGCTGCGCATGCGCATCCGGGACGTGTGGCAGCCGACCGGCTCCCCGCTGGCCCTCCCGCTCGCCTTCGGCGGCGCGGCCCGCGAACCCGACCCCGGCTTCGACCCCCTGAACCATGTGCGCCTGCACGCCCCCACCGACGACTTCCAGGCCGTCGCGGGCCGGCTGATGCAGCGTCCGCTGGAACGCGGCCTGCCGCCCTGGGAGGCACACGTCCTGCCCGGCGCGGACGGCGTCTCCTTCGCCGTGCTGTTCAAGTTCCACCATGCGCTGGCCGACGGCCTGCGGGCGCTCAAGCTCGCCGCCGGCGTGCTCGACCCGGTGGACCTGCCGCAGCGCGGCCCCCGCCCCGCCGCCCCGCCGCGCCGCACGGTGCCCGATGTGCGCAGACTGCCCGGCCTGCTGCGCGGCGCCCTGTCCGACGTCGGCCGCGCCCTCGACATCGGCGCCTCCGTGGCCCTGTCCGGCCTGGGCGTGCGCTCCTCCGCCGCGCTCGCCTCCGCCCCCAGCGGCACCCGCCGCACCGCGGGCGTCGTCCTCGACATCGACGACGTGCACCGGGTCCGCAAGACCGCGGGCGGCACCGTCAACGACGTCCTGATCGCCGTCGTCGCGGGCGCCCTGCGGCGCTGGCTCGACGAGCGCGGCGACGGCAGCGAGGGGGTCGCGCCGCGCGCCCTGATCCCCGTCTCCAAGCGCCGCCCGCGCACCGCGCACCCCCAGGGCAACCGGCTCTCCGGGTACCTGATACGGCTTCCCGTGGGCGAGCCCGACCCGCTGTGCCGCCTCGGCACGGTGCGTGCCGCGATGGACCGCAACAAGAACGCGGGACCCAACCGGGGCGCGGGCGCCGTCGCGCTGCTCGCCGACCACGTGCCCGCCCTCGGGCACCGGCTCGGCGGACCGTTCGTCGGTCAGGCAGCCCGGCTCTGGTTCGACATCCTGGTCACCAGCGTGCCGCTGCCCGGTCTCGGCCTGCGGCTCGGCGGCCACCAGCTGGCCGAGGTCTACCCCTTCGCCCCGCTCGCCTCCGGCCAGTCGCTGGCGGTCGCGATCTCGACGTACCGCGGCCGTGTCCACTACGGACTCGTCGCCGACGCGCGGGCCGTGCCCGACCTCGACCGGCTGGCCCGGGCGGTGACCGACGAGGTCGACGCCCTGATCACGGTCTGCGAGGCCTGAGCACGGCGGGCGGGCCCCGATCGCCGCGGCGCCCGGCCCCGTGCGCCGCGGGCCCAAAAGGCCCGGGTTTGGCGGTGCGGCCGGGCGCTCCGTAAAATTCCGCGTTCGACGGCGGGCGCGACCGGAGCGCCGCGCGGTGATCAGGGAAACGGCAGCGCGATGACGGTGACACAGGACGGCCCGGCGGCTCCCGAAGGGGCGCTGGAGCCCGGTGACGAGGCGGCGTACGGTCCGGGCATCGACCCCGAACGCCTCGCCGTGTGCCTCAGCGTGCTGGCGGAACTCGACCGGATCGAGGTCGACCACCCCGACGCGGTCAAGGTGCGCCGGGCCACCTCGCAGATCTACCGCACGGTCAAGCAGCGCCGCCGTCAGGAGCGCCGGGCCGCCAAGACCGCCCACGACAAGGCGGTCACGGAGGCCACCGCGACCGGCTCCGCCCAGCGCATCGACGACGAGACCGAAGGCATCCTGCCCTCCTCGGCGACGCAGGCGGGCCGGATCGCGGGCGTGCTCCAGCGCCCGCGCTCCTGCTACATCTGCAAGCAGCGCTACGCCGAGGTCGACTACTTCTACCACCAGCTGTGCCAGGAGTGCGCCGCCGAGAACCGGGCCCGCCGCGACGCCCGCGCCGACCTCGCAGGCAAGCGGGCGCTGCTCACCGGCGGCCGGGCCAAGATCGGTATGTACATCGCGCTCAGACTGCTGCGCGACGGCGCGCACACGACGATCACGACGCGGTTCCCGAACGACGCGATCCGCCGTTTCAAGGCCCAGCCCGACAGCGACGAGTGGATCCACCGGTTGAAGATCGTCGGCATCGATCTGCGTGACCCCGCCCAGGTGGTGGCGCTGGCCGACGCGGTCGCCGCCGAGGGTCCGCTGGACATCCTGATCAACAACGCGGCGCAGACGGTGCGCCGCTCCCCGCAGGCCTACAGCGAGCTGGTCGCCGCCGAGTCCGCCCCGCTGCCGGCCGGTGAGCTGCCGGCCGCCGAGGTGATCGGCGCCTTCGGCTCGGGCGCGGTCGCCGCGCTCCCGGTGGCCGGCGGCGGCGCCCTGACCGCCGCGGACGTGACCGGCCTGGCGCTCGTCTCCGGCTCGGCGTCCCTGGAGCGGATCGCGGCCGGTACGGCCATCGACGCCGGCGGGCTGGTCCCCGACCTGCACGACACCAACAGCTGGATCCAGTCGGTGGACGAGGTCACGCCGGTGGAGCTGCTGGAGGTCCAGCTGTGCAACTCGACGGCCCCGTTCATCCTGATCAGCCGGCTGCGCCCGGCCATGGCGGCCTCTCCGGCCAGGCGGACGTACGTCGTCAACGTCTCCGCCATGGAGGGCGTCTTCAGCCGCGGCTACAAGGGTGCCGGGCATCCGCACACCAACATGGCCAAGGCCGCGCTCAACATGCTCACCCGCACCAGCGCCCAGGAGATGTTCGACAAGGACCGCATCCTGATGACGGCCGTGGACACCGGCTGGATCACCGACGAGCGCCCGCACCCCGACAAGGTCCGCCTCGCCGAGGCCGGCTTCCATGCCCCGCTGGACCTGATAGACGGCGCCGCCCGCGTCTACGACCCGATCGTGCGCGGCGAGGCCGGCGAGGACGTGTACGGCGTCTTCCTGAAGGACTACGCCCCCGCCAAGTGGTAACGCCCCACGGAAAGCGCCCCGAAAGGGGCGCGGGGAACTGCGCGCCCAAGCGCGATGCTCCCGCAGTCGATCGACGGCCGTTGCGCCCCAAAAGGGGCGTGGGGAACTGTGCGGCCGGCCACGATGCACCCGCAGTGGACCGACGACCTACCGCTCAGGCGGAGCGACCGTCACGGCCGACGCCCGGCGCGAGCCGGGAGTACCGGGCCGCGATCAGTTCGAGCACTGTGCGCCAGTCCTCCAGCACCCCCGCGTCGAAGGCGGCGGTCCGGCCCTCCTCGACCGCGTGCTGCAGCCGCAGCAGATCGTCGTCGGCCGCAGGGCCGCGATGCCGCACCAGACCGTATACGCGCTCCCCGAGCAGCGGCCGTACGGCCTCCGCGGCGCGCGTCGCCTGCCCTGTCGGGTCGCCCGGTCCGAGCAGTTGCCCGATGCCGTGCACCAGCCCCGCCACCTGGAGTTCCTTGTCGGCGGGGCGGGTACGGCGCAGCAGCGCGGCGGTGCGCAGCGCGTGCTCGTACCGGCAGGCGTACAGCAGATCCATCAGCTCCTCGACGCTGCGCAGCTCCATGCGTCAGTCCTCCTGCGAGACAGCCGTTGCCTTGTGTCAGCAGATCATGGAGAGCTTGCGACTCGGCCAACAGGACTTGAACTGCACAGCGCCGGGTTCCTGTGTTCGATCGTTGCTTCGAACGGGTGATCCCAAGAGGCGCGTTACGTTACAAACAGGGTCAAATTGCTGTCGGCTTGGCGCGGAGTGACGCGCGAACGTTACAGCTTGTTTGCACTCCCGATCGAGCGGACCCCCGCTCATTTGGTTAACCTGGGGTGAGGCGGACGACAACACCGGGTCCCATCCACACCCCCAGTCCGTCCGGGGCCGACCGGTCCATCACGGCCGGCTTTGTAGCGAGTACCGGCGCCACCGCGTCCGAACTGGCCTTTCATCCAGACCCGAGCGGGCGTCGAGCGCCGGAGACGCACACTGGCCGACACGCCCCGAGGGTGACCCGACACATAAGGAGTGCGCGGTGACACCGGAGAAGACGAAGCACGAGCAGCGTCCCAAGGAACGCCCGGAGCGGTCGGGTGGGCGCAGGCCCGGACAGCTCGGCAGCCTCGACGTGTGGGCCCGGTCGGCCCCGATCCGCCTGGCGGGTTACGAGGACGACCTGGCCGAGCCCCACATCCTGCCGAGCGTCGACTGATCAGAGGGGCGTCCGGCGCGGTCGCCCGACGCATGGGCGTGCGAGACTCACGCCCATGCTGATCAGAGACGCCGTGCCCGGCGACTGCCCGCGAATCTGACCGTTCTGGCCCCGCATCGCCACCGCCGGCCGGCCCGCGAACGACGACCGTGCCGCCCCGTGAGGACCGCGGGGAACGGCACGAGCAGCCACAATGCACCCGCAGTCGATCGACGACGGTGTTGCCCCGTGAGGGGCGCGGGGAACGGCGCGAGCAACCCCGATGCACCCGCAGGCGAACGACGACGGTGTTGCCCCGCCAGGGGCGCGGGGAACGGCGCGATCAGCCACAACGCACCCGCACTCGAACGACGGCCTTACCGCCCCGTGAGGGCCCGCGGGGAACGGCGCGAGCAACCACCACGTACCCGCGCCCGAACAACGCTCCCCCCGAGGGGGAAAACACACGCCCAGCCCAACGCACCCGGAGCTTTCACGCCCCACCCAGCGGAGCGCTCTGCGTCTTGAGCCATTCCTCCACCTCCCCCACATGCGCCGCCGCCGCGGCCCGCGCCGCCTCCGGGTCGCGGGCCGCCAGCGCGCGGTGGATGGCGGCGTGTTCGCGGCGGGTGCGGGCGAAGGCGCCCTCCTCCTGGTAGCCGCGCCACACGCGGGCGCGGAACGTGCGCGAGGACAGGCCCTCCAGGATGGCGGCCATGGTCTCGTTGCCGGCCGCGCCGGCGATCTCCCGGTGGAAGGCGAGGTCGTGGGCGAGGATCTCCTCGGGGTCGTCGGTCGCGTTCATCGCGGTCAGGTGCTTCTCCACCTCGGCGAGCCGGTCCGGGGTGATGCGCGCGGCGGCCATGGCCGTCGCCGTGGACTCCAGGATCCGGCGCACTTCGAGCAGTTCGACCAGGCGCGGGCCGCGTGACAGGTCGGCGACGACCCCGAAGGTCTCCAGCAGGTCCCCGGCCTCCAGCGCCGTGACGTAGATGCCGGAGCCGTGGCGGGCCTCCAGCACGCCGAGGACGGTCAGCGCGCGGATCGCCTCGCGCATCGAGCTGCGGGAGATGCCCAGTTGAGCCGCGAGATCGCGCTCGGTGGGCAGCCGCTGGCCCGGCGCCAACCGGCCCTCGGCGATCATCGCCTTGATCCGCTCGATGGCGCGCTGTGTCACGGTGCCCTTCTGTGGGGCTGTCTCGTCCACGCCACTCCTCCTGTCACCGGTGCGCCGCAGTCTAACCACGTATGTGGTCGGACCACTACGGCCGAATCGCGGGAAAGGCGGCCTCACAGGGGTGTTGTGGAGCCCAAGTGGTCTGATAAGTATGCGGGCATCTGCCAGAACACGCTCGATGAGGAGCCTTCAGATGCGCGGCGGAACACTGCGGACCCCGAGAAAGCGGAACCGGTCACGGATCATCGGCGCGACGGCCCTGGCGGCCGGTGCCTCGCTCGTGCTCGCCGCGTGCGGCAGCACCGAGGACGGCGGCCCCTCCGGCGCGGCGGGCGGCGGCACCGGCAAGGTGGGGGTGATCCTGCCGCTGCTGACCTCGCCGTTCTGGCAGTCGTACAACGACTACGTGCCGAAGATGGCCGAGTCGGAAGGCGTCGACGTACTGAAGACGGTCAACTCCAACAGTGATCCCTCCCAGCAGATCACCGACATCAACAACGAGCTGAACCAGGGCGTCAAGGGCCTGGTCGTCGCCCCGCTGGACAGCGCCGCCATCGAGGCCGGGCTGAACCAGGCCGCACGCAAGGGCGTGCCCGTCGTCGCCGTCGACGTCGCCCCCGACAAGGGCAAGGTGGCCATGGTCGTCCGCGCCGACAACGTGGCCTACGGCCAGAAGGCCTGCGAATACCTCGGTCGGCACATCACCGGCGGCAAGGTCGTGCAGATCATGGGCGACCTGGCCTCGGTCAACGGCCGCGACCGCTCCGAGGCCTTCCGGACCTGCGTGCGCAAGAAGTACCCGGAGCTGAAGGTCCTGGAGATCCCCGCCGAATGGGAGTCCGACACCGCGGCCGCCAAGCTGGACACCCTGCTGAACACCCACCCCGACATCAAGGGGATCTATCTGCAGGCCGGCGGCGTCTATCTGGCCCCCACCCTGCAGACCCTCAAGTCCAAGAAACTGCTGAGGCCGGCGGGCCGCGAGGGACACATCGTCATCGTCTCCAACGACGGCATCCCGCAGGAGTTCGACGCCATCCGCAAGGGCGAGATCGACGCCACCGTCTCACAGCCCGCGGACGCCTACGCCCGGTACGGCATGTACTACATCAAGGCCGCGATGGAGGGGAAGACGTTCGGGCCCGGACCGACCGACCACGACTCCACCATCGTGAAGCTGCCCAGCGGCATCCTGGAGGACCAGTTGCCCGCGCCCCTGGTCACCAAGGAGAACGTCGACGACCCCGAGCTGTGGGGCAACACGGTCAAATGAGCACCCCACTCGCCACCCCCCTCGTGGAAGCGCAGGGCATCGTCAAGCGCTACGGCCCCACCGTGGCCCTCGCCGACGGCCGGCTCACCGTGCTGCCCGGCGAGTCGCACGCCCTCGTCGGCCGCAACGGCGCGGGCAAGTCCACCCTCGTCAACATCCTCACCGGACTCCAGGCCCCCGACGAGGGCACCGTCCGCTTCGACGGCGAGCCCGCGCCCCCGCTCGCCGACCGGGACGCCTGGCGGCGCCGGGTCGCCTGTGTGTACCAGAAGCCCACGGTCGTCCCGGAGCTGACCGTCGCCGAGAACCTGTTCATCAACCGGCAGCCGGTGAGCCGCGGGTTCATCAGCTGGCGCCGGCTGCGGACCGAGGCCGCCGCGCTCCTCGACACCTGGGACGTACGCGTCGACCCCGAGGCGCGCACCGCCGACCTCAAGGTCGAGAACCGTCATATGGTCGAGATGGCAAGGGCGTTGAGCCTTGGCGCCCGGTTCATCGTGCTCGACGAGCCGACCGCCCAGCTCGACAACCGGGAGATCGAGCGGCTGTTCGCCCGGATGCGGGCGCTCCAGGACTCCGGCGTCACCTTCCTGTACATCTCGCACCACCTCCAGGAGGTGTACGAGGTCTGCCACACCGTCACCGTGCTGCGCGACGCCCGCTGGATCGTCACCGCCCCCGTCGCCGACCTGCCCCGGGCGGACCTGGTGGAGGCCATGGCGGGGGAGTCCGTCGCGGACCGGGAGCACCCGCACGGGACGGTGGCCGCCGACGCGCCCGTCGTGCTCGACGTCCGCGGGCTCACCTCCGCCGCCTACACGGGCGTCGACCTGACCGTGCGCCGCGGCGAGGTGCTCGGGCTCGCCGGCACCAGCGGCAGCGGCAAGACCGAGCTGGCCGAGTCCCTGGCCGGGCTGCACACCCCGACCGCCGGCTCGGCCCGGATCGAGGGACGCGACCTCCCGTTCGGCGACGTGCGGGCCGCGCTGCGGGCCGGTGTCGGCTGCGTGCCCCGGGACCGGCACGTACAGGGCCTGGTCCCCGGGATGTCCATCGGCGACAACACCACCCTGACCGTCCTGGACCGGCTCGGCCGCCTCGGCTTCGTCGGCACCGACCGCAGGCGCGGCTTCGCCGGCGAGCTGATCGAGCGCCTCGACATCCACACCGAGGGCCCCGAACAGCCCGTCTCCGACCTGTCCGGCGGCAACGCGCAGAAGGTCGTCATGGCCCGCGCCCTCGCCTCAGGCCCGCGTCTGCTGGTCCTGATCAATCCGACCGCGGGCGTCGACGTGAAGTCCAAGGAGTCCCTGCTGGCCCGCATGGACAGCGCCCGCGAGGACGGCACCGCGGTGCTCGTCGTCTCCGACGAACTGGACGACCTGCGCCGCTGCGACCGCGTCCTCGTCCTCTTCCACGGCCGCATCGTCGCCGAGCACCCGGCCGGCTGGCGCGACCACGAGCTGATCGCCTCCATCGAAGGAGTGGACCATGGCTGACACCAAGGCCGCGCCCGTCGAACCGGTGCGGCTGACCGACGCCGGTCCTGCGCGGGCCGTGCTGGTGCGCCGGGCCCGCGAACTCGCGCTGGTTCCCGCGCTGTTGCTGTTGCTCCTGCTCGGCGCCGTGCTCAACGACGCCTTCTTCACCGAGGCGACCCTGATCTCCGTCCTGGCCTCGTCCGCCGCGTTGGCGATGGTGGTGCTCGCCGAGTCGCTGGTGCTGATCACCGGCAAGTTCGACCTGTCACTTGAGTCGGTGGTCGGCATCGCGCCGGCGGTGGCGGCACTCCTGGTGCTGCCGGCCGCCCAGTCCGGCTGGGACACGCGGTTCCCCGCGCCGGTGGCCCTGCTGGCCATCCCCCTGGTGGGCGCGGCTATCGGTGCCGTCAACGGCGTCCTCGTGGTGAAGGCGAAGCTGAACGCGTTCATCGTCACCCTGGCCATGCTGATCATTCTGCGCGGACTCCTCGTGGGCGCCACGAAGGGCAAGACGTTGTTCGGCATGCCGGACGCGTTCTTCTCCGTGGCCACCACCACGTTCCTGCGCATCCCGCTGTCCGTCTGGCTCGCCGCTGTGGCGTTCGCCGTTGCCGGGCTGGTGCTGAAGTACCACCGGGTGGGCCGGTCGTTGTACGCGATCGGCGGCAATCTGGAAGCGGCCCGCGCCGCGGGCATCCGCGTCGACCGGGTCCGCCTGTGCGTCTACGTCGTCGCCGGGGTGCTCGCCTCGATCGGCGGCCTCATGTACACCGGCTACGTCGGCGCGATCGGCGCCAACCAGGGCGAGAACATGATCTTCACGGTGTTCGCGGCGGCCGTCATCGGAGGCATCAGCCTGGACGGAGGGCGCGGCACCATGTTCGGCGCCCTCACCGGTGTTCTCCTGCTGGGCGTGGTCAAGACCATGCTCACCATGGCCCAGGTGCCCTCGTTCTGGATCGACGCCATCTACGGCGGAATCATCCTGCTCGCTCTGATGATCGCCCGCCTGACCACGGGCCGCGCCCAGGACTGACCCCCGCCACCGACCGAAAGGCACTCCGTGTCCCCGAGCCCCGCCCGCGTCACCGCGGTCGACACCCACGACATCCGCTTCCCGACCTCGCGCGAGCTGGACGGCTCCGACGCGATGAACCCGGACCCCGACTACTCGGCGGCGTACGTCGTGCTGCGCACCGACGCCGCCGACGGGCACGAGGGGCACGCGTTCACCTTCACCATCGGGCGGGGCAACGATGTCCAGGTCGCCGCGATCGGCGCGCTGCGGGACCACGTGGTCGGCCGCGTGGTCGAGGAGATGTGCGCAGACCCCGGGTCGCTCTTCGCGGACCTGATCGGGGACAGTCAACTGCGCTGGCTCGGGCCGGAGAAGGGCGTGATGCACATGGCGATCGGCGCCGTCGTCAACGCCGTGTGGGACCTCGCCGCCAAACGGGCCGCCAAGCCCCTGTGGCAACTGCTCGCCGACGCCGAACCCGAGTGGATCGTGCGGCAGATCGACTTCCGCTACCTCACGGACGCGCTCACCCCCGACGAGGCGCTGGACCTGCTGCGCCGCGGCCGGGCCGGCGCCGAGCGGCGGCGGGCCCGCCTCCTGGAGCGCGGCTACCCCGCCTACACCACCTCCGCGGGCTGGCTCGGTTACGACGACGAGAAACTCTCCCGGCTCGCCGCACAGGCCGTCGCCGACGGCTTCCGGCAGATCAAGCTGAAGGTCGGCGCCGACCTGGACGACGACGTACGGCGCTGCCGCGTCGCCCGCTCCGTCGTCGGACCGGACATCCGCCTGGCCATCGACGCCAACCAGCGCTGGAACGTCGACGAGGCGATCCGCTGGACCCGGGCCCTCGCCGAGTTCGACCCGTACTGGGTGGAGGAGCCCACCAGCCCCGACGACGTGCTCGGTCACGCGGCGATCCGCCGGGCGGTGACCCCCGTCAAGGTGGCCACCGGCGAGCACGTCCACAACCGCATCGTCTTCAAGCAGATGCTCCAGGCGGGCGCCCTCGACATCGTGCAGATCGACGCGGCCCGGGTCGGCGGCGTCAACGAGAACCTGGCGATCCTGCTGCTCGCGGCCAAGTTCGGCGTCCCCGTGTGCCCGCACGCGGGCGGCGTGGGCCTGTGCGAACTCGTCCAGCACCTGTCGATGTTCGACTATCTGGCGGTCTCCGGCAGCACCGACGAACGGGTCATCGAGTACGTCGACCATCTGCACGACCACTTCCTCGACCCGGTGGTGGTCCGCGCGGGCCACTACCGGGCACCCACCGCGCCGGGCTTCTCGGCAGCGATGCGGCCCGAGTCCATCGCGCGTTACACATACCCCGGCGGCACCTTCTGGGCCGCCGACCCCGACACCCGGAAGGGACAGGCTGCATGAGTGACTTCGAGGGGCTGACGGCCCTGGTGACCGGCGGCGCGTCCGGGATCGGCCGGGCCACCGCCGAACTCCTCGCCGAGCGCGGCGCCCGGGTCGCCGTCCTCGACCTGGACCCGCGGTCCGTCACGGAGCCGCTGCTCGGCCTGCGCGCCGATGTCACCGACGACGCCTCGGTGCGCGCCGCGGTCAACGCCGCGGCCACGGAACTCGGCGCCGACGGCACCCTGGACGTCCTCGTCAACAACGCCGGCATCGGCGCCCAGGGCACCGTCGAGGACAACACCGACGACGAGTGGCACCACGCCTTCGACGTCAACGTCCTCGGCATGGTCCGCACCGCCCGCGCCGCCCTGCGGTACCTGCGCCGCTCCCGGCACGCCGCCGTCGTCAACACCTGCTCGATCGCCGCCACCGCGGGACTGCCGCAGCGCGCCCTGTACAGCGCCACCAAGGGCGCCGTGCTCTCCCTGACCCTCGCCATGGCCGCCGACCATCTGCGTGAGGGCATCCGCGTCAACTGTGTCAACCCCGGTACGGCGGACACCCCGTGGGTCGGCCGGCTGCTGGACGCCGCCGACGACCCGGCGGCCGAACGCGCCGCCTTGGAGGCCCGCCAGCCCACCGGCCGCCTGGTCTCCGCGGCCGAGGTCGCCGGCGCCATCGCCTATCTGGCGAGCCCGCTGTCCGGCGCCACCACCGGCACCTCCCTCGCCGTCGACGGCGGCATGCAGGGCCTGCGGCTGCGCCCGGCGGGCCGGTGAACACCCTCGGACGCAGCGGCGTCCCGGTCAGCCCGCTGGCCCTCGGCACCGCCGGCCTCGGCAACCTGTACACCACGGTCGACGACGCGCAGGCGCACGAGGCGGTGGCCGCGGCCTGGGAGCGGGGCGTCCGCTACTTCGACACCGCCCCGCACTACGGCCTCGGCCTGGCCGAGCGCCGCCTCGGCGCGGCCCTGCGGGACCTGCCCCGCGACCAGTTCACCGTCTCCACCAAGGTGGGCCGGCGCCTTGAGCCGTCGACCGCGGGCGGCGACGACCTCGCGAACGGCTTCGCGGTGCCCGCGACCCACCGCCGCGTGTGGGACTTCAGCGCCGACGGCGTCCGCCGCTGCCTGGAGGCCAGCCTGGACCGGCTCGGCCTCGACCGGGTGGACGTCGTCTATCTGCACGACCCCGACGACCACGCCGAGCAGGCCTTCCGCGAGGGCTATCCCGCCCTTGAACAGCTGCGCGCCCAGGGCGTGGTGGGTGCGATCGGCGCCGGCATGAACCAGACGGAGATGCTCACCCGGTTCGTCCGTGACACGGATGTGGACGTGGTGCTCTGCGCGGGCCGCTACACCCTGCTCGACCAGCGCGCCCGGACCGAACTGCTGCCGGCCGCCGCCGAGCGGGGCGTGTCGGTCGTCATCGGCGGCGCCTTCAACTCCGGCCTGCTGGCCGACCCGAAGCCCTCGGCGACCTACGAATACGCCCGCGCGCCCGGCGCACTGCTCGACCGGGCGCTGCGCATGAAGGCCGCCGCCGACCGGCACGGGATCACCCTGAGGGGCGCCGCCCTGGCGTTCTGCGCCGCGCACCCGGCCGTCGCCGCCGTCCTGGTCGGCGCCCGCTCCGCTGCGGAGGTCCGGGACTGCGCCGACCGGTACGCCACACCGGTGCCGGACGGATTCTGGCGGGAACTGCGGGACACCGGCCTGCTGCCATGAGGCCATGAGGCCATGAGGCCATGAGGCCATGAGGCCATGAGGCCATGAGGGAGGGACGTCATGAACACCGAGGAGGAGCCGTCGTGAGAGCCGCCCCGCCCACCGAGCCGCGCCCGCACCGGATCGCCGAGCTGCCATGACGGTGGACGCCCATCACCACGTGTGGGACCTCGCGGTGCGCGACCAGGACTGGATCACCGGCCCCGAACTGAGGCCGATCCGGCGTACCTTCACGGTCCAGGACCTGGAACCGCAGGCCCGCCGGTGCGGCGTGGACCGGACCGTGCTGGTCCAGACGGTCACCGTCGCCGAGGAGACCCCCGAGCTGCTGGCCCTCGCCGACGGCCATGAGCTGATCGCGGCGGTCGTCGGCTGGACCGACCTCACCCGCCCCGATGTCGCCGACGAACTCGCCCGGCTGCGTGAACTGCCCGGCGGCCGGTACCTGAAGGGCATCCGCCACCAGGTCCAGGGCGAGCCCGACCCCGAGTGGCTGCTGCGCCCGGACGTCCGCCGGGGCCTGGCCGCCGTGGCCGACGCGGGCCTGGTCTACGACCTCGTCGTCCTGCCCCATCAGCTTCCGGCGTGCGCCCGGGCCGTGGCGGCGCTGCCCGGGCTGACCTTCGTCCTGGACCACCTGGGCAAACCGCCCATCGTCTCGGGCGAACCCGGGCCCTGGACGGCGGACCTCGGGGCCCTCGCCGCGCTGCCCAACACGGTCGCCAAGCTCTCCGGCCTGGTCACCGAGGCCGACCCGGCATCCTGGACGACCGGTGACCTGCGCCCGTACACGGAAGCGGCCCTGGCCGCCTTCGGACCCGACCGCCTGATGTTCGGCTCCGACTGGCCGGTGTGCACGCTGGCGGCGCCGTACGGCCGGGTGCTCGCCGCGGCCCGGGAACTGACCGCCCACCTCGGCGCGGCCGAGCGCACCGCCGTCTTCGAGGGCACCGCCGCCCGCGTCTACGGCATCTGAGCCCTCGCCGCCGCCTGCGTGTGCGGCGTGTGGGCCCTCGCCGCCGCCTGCGTCTGCGGCGTGTGGGCCCTCGTTGTCGGCCGTGTCTGCGGCGTGTGTGCCCTCGCTGCTGGCCGCGTGTGCGGCGTGTGAGCCCTCGCTGCCGCCTGCGTCTGCGGCGTCTAGGCCCTTGCTGCTGGCCGCGTGTGCGGCGTGTGGGCCCTCGTTGTCGGCCGTGTCTACCGCGTGTGAGCCCTCGCCGCCAGCCGGGTCGGCGGCAGGAACTCCCGCACGTACGTCCGCTCCCAGCAGGCGCCCGTCTCCCGCAGCTCGCGCCACGTCGTGTACCGGTAGCGGAAGAGGCGGGCGCGGACGTAGCGCGGCGGCCGGTCCGGCGGGAACGGCGAACGGCGCAGCAGCCGCAGCGTGTCCCGGTCGTTCTCCAGGAGCCGCTCCACCAGGCCGCCGAACCAGTCCCCGGCGTAGGCGGGTGACAGCGCCGCGAACCACATCAGCCAGTCCAGCCGCAGATGGTAGGGGGCGAACTGGCGCGGCCAGCGCCGCGGGTCGCCCGGCTTGCCCTTGAACTCGTACTCCCGCCACCCCTCGTCCGCCCGCGGCACCGCATCCAGCGTGCCCTCGACCACCACCTCGTAGCGGACCCGGCCGACGCTGCCGAACGCGCCGTAGGTGTTCACCAGGTGCAGCGGGTCGAAGGAGCGGTTCATCACCTGGCGGCGGGAGACCATGTTCAGCACCGGGCGGTAGCTCAGGAACACGAGCAGCGCGGCGGCGGCGAGCACCACGCACACGTACCACAGCGGGGCCGCACCCACCGAAGGGGGCGAGCCGGGGAAGCGGATCGCCGACAGCGCCAGCACGATGGTGATCCAGTTCAACCAGGAGAAGTTGCCGGACAGCACCAGCCACAGCTGGGTGACGATCATCAGGGACGCGGCGACCGTCGCCACCGGCTGCGGGGCGAACAGCAGCAGGGGCACCACGAGTTGGGTGACGTGGTTCGCCGCCGCCTCCACTCGGTGCAGCGGCCCGGGCAGCCGGTGGAAGAACCAGCTCAGCGGGCCCGGCATCGGCTGGGTCTCGTGGTGGTAGTACAGGCAGGTCAGCTTCCGCCAGCAGGGATCGCCGCGCATCTTGATCAGACCCGCGCCGAACTCCAGCCGGAACAGGATCCAGCGCAGCAGGAACAGCACCACCACCGGCGGCGCGACCTCGTCGTTGCCCAGGAACACGGCGAGGAAGCCGACCTCCAGCAGCAGCGACTCCCAGCCGAACGCGTACCACGTCTGGCCGACGTTGACGACCGACAGATACAGCGCCCAGGGCACCAGCCACAGGGTCATCGCGCCGGCCGTGGGAAGCAGCGAGTCCGCTCCCGCGAGCAGCGCCGCCGAGACGGCGCAGCCCGCCCAGCAGCAGGCCGCGAAGAACCGGTCGGAGTAGTGCAGGTGGAACAGGCTCGGCGCGCGCCAGAAGCGCACCCGGGCCACGAACCGGGGGACCGGCAGCATGCCCCGCTCCCCGATCAGGGCGCGGAACTGGAGGGCGGCCGTCAGGAACGCGACGAGGTACACGGCGGCCAGAGCCCGCTGGAACACCAGTCGGCTCAACCAGTACTCGGATGCGGTGAACCAGTCCACGGCCCCGTGCTCCCTCCTCGGTGCCCGCCCGCGGGCGGGCGCATCACTGTGCGTACCGCGTCGCTGCGTTTGCGTAACCCGGGCGGGTGGTGCGGACAATGGTGTCAAATGACCGAATGTCCCAACCGGGTCTGAATGATGTCGGAGAACACGGTGCGGATACCCACCGGAACCATCCTCACGGTCAGTGTGCTCTCGGTGCTCTCGGCGGTGCCGCTCCTCGCCGGATGCGGCGCCGACGACGGCCGGGTCACCCGTACGGCTAGGCCGGCCGTGCCCGCCGCCGTACCAGCCGACCCTGATTCGCTGCCGCGCACAGCGACCCCGACGCCGGACGTCGGTCCCACCGGCGACGGCCCGCGCACCCCGGCGCCGACCTGCACGCCCCGGACGGCGTCCCCCGCCCCGGATGCGAGCGCCAGTGCGGGCATAGCCGCGGCGGACGCCGCAGCCGCGGCCCGGCCGGGCCCGGCCGACTGCATCCGGGCCACCCGATCGGCCCCTACGGCCATCCAGTCGGTTTCGCCGCCCGCCTCGAAGCCGGGCAGTTCCCCGCGCACCGACGAGGGCGGACCCGAAACCGTCCCGGAAGCGCCCGACCTGCCCGACGGCGGCGGTCTGGCCCCAGACGACACCGCCGTCACCGACGCGATCTTCGACAGCCCCACCGGCGTCCTCGGCGGCTGACGGCAGGCCGTGTGGGGCGTGGAGGCGCGGGGCGGCGGTTGGGACCCGGTGGCACCCTGGACCTATGCCGGAACTCCCCGAGGTGGAAGCGCTCAAGGACTTCCTGACCGAGCACCTGGTCGGCCGCGAGGTCGTCCGGGTGCTGCCGGTCGCGATCAGCGTCCTGAAGACCTACGACCCGCCGGTGTCCGCGTTCGAGGGCAGCGAGGTGACGGCCGTGCACCGGCACGGCAAGTTCCTCGACATCGAGGGCGACACGGGCCTGCACTTCGTGACGCACCTGGCCCGCGCGGGCTGGCTGCAGTGGAAGGACCGGCTGCCCGACGGTCCGCCGCGCCCCGGCAAGGGCCCGCTCGCGCTGCGGGCCGCCCTGGCGGACGGCGCGGGCTTCGACCTGACCGAGGCCGGCACCCAGAAGCGGCTCGCGGTGTACCTGGTACGGGATGTGCGGGAGGTGCCCGGCGTGGCCCGGCTCGGCCCCGACCCGCTCGCCGACGACTTCGACGAGGCCCGGCTAGCCGCCCTGCTGACGAGGGAACGGCGGCAGCTCAAGGGTGCGCTGCGGGACCAGAGCCTGCTCGCCGGCGTGGGCAACGCCTACAGCGACGAGATCCTGCACGCCGCGAAGATGTCCCCGTTCAAGCTCGCCGCGTCCCTGACCCCGCAGGAGACCCGGCGGCTGTACGAGGCGCTGCGCAGCACCCTGACGGAGGCGGTCGACCGCTCCCGGGGGCTGGCCGCCGGGCGGCTCAAGACGGAGAAGAAGAGCGGACTGCGGGTGCACGGCCGCGCCGGGGAGCCCTGTCCGGTCTGCGGCGACATCATCCGCGAGGTGTCGTTCAGCGATTCGTCGCTGCAGTACTGTCCGACCTGCCAGACGGGCGGCAAGCCGCTGGCGGACCGCAGGATGTCGCGCCTGCTGAAGTAGTTTCCGCAGGTGGGGGTGTTGAAGCCGTCGTTCGGCTGCGGCGGTGTTGTGGCTGGTCGCGCAGTTCCCCGCGCCCCTATGGGGTGCTGCTCGTGGTGTTCGGCTGCGGCGTCGTTGTGGCTGGTCGCGCCCGCGCGGCGGAGCCGCATGTCGATACAGCCTCGCGCCCCTTGGGGCGCTGGTTTGGTCAGGGGGATTTCAGGGTTACCAGGTGGTCGCCTGCGGTGGTGCGTACCTCGTAGTGGTCGATTTGGTCGGGGGGCATCGCGGAGGCGCCCCGCAGGGTGTTCGTGCCGGCGTCGTGGTCGGGCACCGTCCAGCTGGTGAGGATCTGCTCGGTGCCGTCCTCGCCGACCGCGACCAGGCGACAGGAATGCGGGCCCGCCCCGTCCCTGACCTTCAGCTCGACCTCGGTACCGTAGGCCTCGCCCTCGCTGGTCAGCTGCGCCCACACACCGGAGTCCGGGTCGGTCGTCGCCGTGACCCGTACGGACGCCGTCCCGTGCCCGGCGTAGACGGCGATCCCGGGACCGGCGACGGCGAACACCACGGAGGCGGCCAGGCCGTACAGCAGGCGTCGGCGGCGCGCCCGGTGGCGTGCCGTGACCTCGGCGAGCAGCCGGTCGAGCAGCCGGGGGCCCGGCTGGGCCAGGGGGTGCACAACGCGCGGTGTGGCCCGCCGGTACAGCATCAACTGCCGTGCCGCAGCGCCGAATTCGGTCATGTGTGCCGTGCAGCTGGGGCACTCCATGAGGTGGTCCTCGAAGCGGAAGGCCTCCGCCTCGTCCAGCACGCCGAGCGCATAAGCGCCGACGTCGCGATGCCTTTCCAGGGACCTCATGCCGAATCCTCGTGCCGTTGGGTGCGGGTGGGGTGACTGCGTGCACCCACCGGTACGCACCGGACAGCCGAATCACTCAAGCCACGTCCACAATCGCCGCCCCAGGGGACAACCCAGGGATTCGGAGCGGTCCGGCCCGCGGATTGGTCCGACGGCGAAGAAGCTCAGAAAAGGTGGATGGCGAGGTGGCCGAGGGGCAGCCCGAGCCGCCAGGCGGGGGTCCACACCTTGGGCCCGTCCTCCTCGGCGACCACCGGGCCGCCGCCCGGCACCGCGTCCAGGTCGGGGGCGAGCAGTTCGGTCTCCTGGAGCCAGCGCCACGCCTTTGCGGCGAGGTCCAGGTCGGGCGCGGGGCTGCCGGAGGCGATCGCCGCGCCGGCGAGCTGGGCCATGCGCTCGCGCACCCAGTCCTGCCAGGGCTGGTCGTACGCCGTCAGCGACAGCCAGGTCTCCAGCTGGGAGACGACCCGGATGCCGGAGAGTTCGCCGTCGGTGTCGGACAGGAAGACGGTCAGCGCCAGCGCGTCCCGGCCGGCCCGGAACTCGAAGGACGTGGGTGGCATCAGATCGCCGGTCCGCAGCAGTTCGTCGGCGATGTACTCGGCATAGAACCAGGCCACGGGGACCGTCAGCGCGCCGCCGCCGGTGCCGTCCGTGCTCTCTTGACCTCTGTGCAGCATCCCGTCCTGCCTTCCTCCGGTACGTGCGCGTCGCCCGAACCCCGCCCCGGTCCGGAACACGGATGAAGACAGCTGATTGCTCCAACGGGGTCCGCAGCAAGGCGCTTTACCGAGGTTTGACCCAGGACCCGGTTTCACCGCAGGTCGGGCGCGTATCCCGGCAGAACCCGGCGCAGGGCGCGCAGCGCGTAGTACGCGCGGGACTTCACCGTACCGGGTGGGATTCCCAGCGTTTCCGCGGCTTCCGCCACACTCGCCCCTTGGAAATACACGAGCACCAGTACTTCACGGTGTTCCGGAGTGAGTGTCTTCACAGCCTCGCGGACATCCAGGGTGGCGGCCGACCGCTCGGCGTGGTCGGCGCACACCCGCGCGTTCTCCAGGATCGCGTCGCCGACCTCCGGCGGTCGCGCCTGGCGGGCCCGCCGCGCGTCGATCGCGAGCCGCCGGCCCACGGTCAGCAGCCAGGGCCGCACCGAGTCGAAGGCGTCGGCGCGCAGCGCCTCGGGGTGCTGCCAGGCGCGTACGAAGGTCTCCTGCACCAGGTCCTCGGCACGTTGCCGGTCCCCGTCGCACAGCCGCAGCAGCAGCGCGAAGAGCGGTCGGCCGTGCTCGCGTTGCAGCGCGGCCAGCTCGTGCTCGGCGGTCGTCGTCCCGTGGTCAAGGGTGGTTCCGGCCGTCATGGGCATATGGCAGCGCAGGGTCCGCCGACGGGACAGGGTGCGCACAGGGATCTGCGACGGACGGTCGATCGCGTCGGCGAACGGTTCGGCGAACGGTCCGTCACGGCCCGTCACGGACACCGGACGGGTTAAAGAGGGCCACCGGGTTGTTTGGGGCGGCCGTCATCTTCGTACTCATTTGTCTGTAAATACGAAACGTGACGGTGATTCGAGACCATCCGGGATGAGCCGATGATCGCACGCAGACGCCAGGTCGCCCTGGCCCTGACCGTACTCCTCACGGCTGCCGCCGCCTGCTCGGCCGAGGCCCGCAAGCAGCCGGCCGCGCCCGCACACCCGGCGCCGACGGCGGCGGCCCGCGGCTTCACCCTCGTCGCCTCCGGCGACGTCCTGCCGCACACCTCCGTGATCGAGCGGGCCAACTTCGACGCGGGCGGCGCCGGCTACGACTTCCGCCCGATGCTCGCCGGTGTGCAACCGGTCGTCAACCGCGCCGACCTGGCGCTGTGCCACATGGAGACCGTGTATGGCGCGAACGGTGACTACACCGGTTACCCCGCCTTCAAGTCCCCGCCGCAGATCGCCCCCAGCCTCGCCGCCACCGGCTACGACGCCTGCTCCACGGCCTCCAACCACGCCCTGGACGACGGCGCCGAGGGCGTCGCCCGCACGCTGGACGCCATGGACCGGGCGGGCCTGCGGCACTCCGGAACGGGGCGTACCGAGGGGGAGGCCCGCGCGGCCACCCTCATGCAGGCGGGCCCGGCCCGGGTCGCGCACCTGGCGTACACCTACGACACCAACGGCTTCTCGCCGCCGGCCGGGCAGCCCTGGGCGGTCAACCTGATCGAGGAGGCCCGGATCGTCGCCGACGCCCGCGCCGCCCGGAAGCAGGGCGCGGACGTGGTCGTCGTGTCCCTGCACTGGGGCACCGAATGGCAGGACGACCCCGACGACCGGCAACTCGCCCTCGCCAAGCGCCTCACCGCCTCACGGACCGCCGGCCGCCCCGACCTGGACCTGATCATCGGCACCCACGCCCATGTCCCGCAGGCGTACGAGAAGGTCAACGGGACCTGGGTCGTGTACGGCATGGGCGATCAGATTGCCGGCGAGATGTACAACCGGCAGGGCCTCCAGGACCCGCGCGGCAACCAGTCCACGCTCGCCCGCTTCACCTTCTCCCCGCCCGCCCGGCCCGGCGCCCGCTGGGAGGTGACCCGCGCCGAGTTCGTCCCGCAGCTGTACGACCTCGACGCGGGCCGCGTGGTCAACCTGAACGCGGCCATCGCCGACGGCGCCGAGCTGACCACCGTGCGCGACCGGATCCGGGACGTGGTGCTCGCCCGCGGCGCCGCCAAGGACGGCCTGGTCATGGGGGAGTGACCCGACCCGGCCCGGCGAGCGCGGAGCGCCGGTAGGAGTACCCGAAGTAGACGACCACCCCGACCACGAACCACACCGCGAACCGCACCCAGGTCTGCCACTGCAGGAACGTGATCAGCCAGATCGAGAAGACGACGCCCAGCGCCGGTACGAACGGCATCCACGGCGTACGGAAGGTGCGCGGCAGATCCGGCCGCCGGTAGCGCAGCACGATCACCGCCGTGCACACCACCACGAACGCCAACAGGATGCCGATGTTGGTCAGTTCGGCCGCCTCACCGATCGGCAGGAACCCGGCGATGGCGGCCGAGGCCACCCCGACGATCCAGGTCACCCGTGTCGGCACGTGCCGCGTCGGGTGGGTCTTCGCGAACCACTTGGGCAGCAGACCGTCCCGCGACATGGAGAACCACACCCGGGTCACGCCCAGCATGAACGTGAACATCACCGTGAGGATGCCGATGATCGCGCCCACCGCGATCACATCCGCCAGTCCGCTCAGGCCCACCGACTTGAACGCCGTGGAGAAGCCGCTCGCCTTGTCGATGTGCCGGTAGTTCTGCATTCCGGTCAGCACCAGGCAGGCCGCCACGTACAGCACCATCGAGATCGCGAGCGAGTAGACGATCGCCCTCGGCATGTGCCGCTGCGCGTCCTTGGACTCCTCGGCGGCCGTGGACATGGCGTCGTAGCCGAAGACCGCGAAGAACACGGTGGCCGCGCCGGTGAACGCCCCGCCGATGCCGTACGGGAAGAACGGGTGGTAGTTGGCGGTGGTGACGTGGAAGACGCCCACACCGATCACCAACAGCACCACCAGCACCTTCAGCACCACCACGATCGTCTCGAAGCGGGCCGCGCTGCGGATGCCGAGGGTGAGCAGCCAGGCGATGAGCAGGCACAGCACTGCGGCGAACAGATCCACCCGGTGCCCGGCCCCGGTGCCGGGCGCCCCCAGCATCCAGGCCGGCAGGTTCGCGCCCATCTCCTCGACCA
The DNA here is from genome assembly GCF_042873595.1 of Streptomyces sp. NPDC004629. Lineage (NCBI taxonomy): Bacteria > Bacillati > Actinomycetota > Actinomycetes > Kitasatosporales > Streptomycetaceae > Streptomyces > Streptomyces sp. NPDC004629. The sequence goes on from NZ_JBIALO010000002.1 coordinate 204,970, forward strand.
GGAAGCTGAAGTAGCCGGAGATGCCGATGGCGACCACCGCGACGATCGCCGTGTACTCCAGCAGCAGGTCCCAGCCGATGAACCAGCCCGCGAACTCGCCGAGCACCGCGTAGCCGTAGGTGTAGGCGGAGCCCGCCTTCGGGATCAGGCCGGCGAACTCGGCGTACGACAGGGCCGCGGCCGCGCTGGCGAGACCGGCGATGAGGAAGGAGACGACCACCGCGGGACCCGCCACGCCGCCCGCCACCGTGCCGGCCAGGGTGAAGATGCCCGCGCCGATGATGCCGCCCACGCCGATCGCGGTGAGCTGCCACAGGCCGAGCGATCTCGCCAGCCGGGGGCCCTCGCCGATCTCGGTGTCCTCGATGTGCTCGATGGGTTTGCGGCGGAGAATGCCCTCACCCGGCCGGATCTTGGCCATGTGCCTCACCTCTTCACCTACGGCGAACGGCTGACGGCGGATCATGATGGCCCCCACCCGCGCTCCACGAAAGACACCACACACGAATCCACCCCCCGCCACAACCCCGGACACCGCGTCCGTCGTCGGCGTACTGCCTCTCATGCCTCGCGGGGGCGACGAGCAGGGTCACGGCGGGGTCGTCGTGGCGCTCGTGTGACAGCTCCTGACCGCGCTCAACGCCTCGCCCCGCGCCGCGTTCGTCTCGTTGCTGTACTGCTTCTCATGTCCCGCTGCCGCCCCGCGGGGGCGGTGAGGCGTGGTGGCCGGGGCGGCGAGCAGGGGCCCGGTCCGGTCGCCGCGGCCGTTTCGGGCAGAGGGTGCGCCGAGTGGTCTGCGACAGGCCGGTGACGGTGGCTTTCCCCGCCCGCGCTCAACGCCCCGCGTCGCGTTCGCTGCCTCGGCGTACCGCTTCGCGCGCTGTCGCCGCCTCGGGCACGGCCCGGTCGTCGGCCGGGGCCGTCTTCAGGAAGGGGCGGGCCGGTGTCGGCGGCTTGCCCGGTGGGGGTGGGCGCCGGACGGGCTTGGCGCGGGCCGCTTGGTCGATCCGCGGCGGGGTCGTCCTGGGGTCTCGGTTTCTCGTTGTGGGGTCTGGCTGTGTCTGGCGGGCGGCGTGGCCCCGGCTAGGGGACCACCGTCACCGGCCAGCGGCCCGCCTTCACCAGGCGGATCGCCACCGAGCCGATGATCCGGTGGCCCGCCTGCTCGGACGCGCCGACCACGACCGCGTCGGCCTTCAGCTCGTCGGCCGCCCTCACCAGGCCGCTGTAGGGATCGCCACGGAACGTGTGGAACTCCCAGCGCACGTCGAATATCCCCTTGACCTGCTCGGCGGACTCACGGATGTGGGTGACGAGGTCCTCGGCGATCTCGTCCGTCGTCTCCGCCACCGGCGCCCCGAGCGCGGCCCCCGCCGCCATCACCGGCTGCACATAGACGACCGCGAGCAGCGCGTGCTGCCGCCGGGCCAGACCGGCGGCATAGGCGGCGGCCCGCAGCGAGGACTCGGAGCCGTCCACCCCGGCCACGATGACCTTCGGCCCGTCCGTGCCCCGCTCGAACCTGTGCGCATGCTGTTCGTGCTGTTCCGTCACGGCCGTGAGGCTATCGGAAGCCGCAGGTCCCGCTCCCCTGCGGGAGCCCTCGACGGGGGAGCGGCCCCCGCGGTTCCTACAGCCGAAACCATGAGTGCCACCGCGGAGGCCGCTCAGGGGAAGGACGCCACGGACCCGACACCGCCTACTCGGAGTCGATCGGATGCCATGTTCCTGACCGGACTGGCGATCCGGGAGCCCCTGCCCTTCCCGCTCGTCCACCGCCGCTGACGCAGGCCCTGAAGGGGCGCGGGGAACGGCGCGCTCGGCCATAACACACCCGCACCCCGGCGGGCGGCGTGCCGTACCACGGTGGGGCGCCCGACCCCGGACAAAGCGCGGCTGCGCCGTGCGGGTGGAATCCCGTCGCCGTACCGGTGTGCGAGTGATGCGCCGACGCCCCGAGGGCGAGTGATGAGTCATGAAAAAGGATCAAATGCTCACGCGGCGCCGCGTGCTGCTCGCCGGTGCCGCCGTCATGGGAGCGGCCGGCACCGCCGACCTCTTCCTGACCGGCCGCACGGGCACGGCCCCCGCACGCTCCGGTGCACCCGCGGCCGGACCCGGTGCACGGGCCGCGGTCAAGTCCTCCGTGTTTCGCCTGCGGCCGCTGACCGGTGACGGACCGGCACGCACCCCGCCCGCCAGGACCCCCGTACGGAAGGAGCCGATCCTGCGCATGCCCGGCACCGGCCGGCGCATGCTGCTGACCTTCGACGACGGCCCCGACCCCGCCTACACCCCGCACATCCTGGACACCCTCGCGAAGTACGACGTCCGCGCGACGTTCTTCGTGTGCGGCGAGATGGCCGAGTGGAACGGGTACCTGCTGGCAAGGATGGCCGACGAGGGACACGTCGTCGGCAACCACACCTGGTCCCATCCGCGGCTCACCGAGCTGAGCCGGGCACAGATCCGCTCCGAGATGGAACGCACCAGCGAGGCCATCGCGAAGGGCTACGGCGAGCACCCCCGCTGGTTCCGCGCGCCGTACGGCGCCTGGAACCGGGCGGCCTTCCAACTGGGCGCCGAGATGGGCATGGAGCCGCTGGCCTGGACGGTGGACAGCCTGGACTGGACCAAGCCGGGCACCCGCACCATCATCGACCGGATCGAGCGCGGCGCCGCCCCCGGCGTCGTGGTGCTCTCCCACGACGCCGGGGGCGACCGCTCGCAGAGCGTCGGCGCCCTGCGCCGCTATCTGCCCTGGCTGCTGGACAACGGCTACCACCTGATCGTCCCCAAGCGGCCCTATGGCTGAGCGGCCGGCCGGCCGCCCGCTCAGTCACAGGGCCGGGACACCGTCAGCGGACCTCGGCCAGGCGGGCGAAGACGACGACGTTCCCGTCGTAACCGTTCTGCTTGGAGAACCCGCCTCCGCAGGTGATCACCCGGAGTTCGGGCGTGCCCTTGGAGCCGTAGACCCGGTCGCCGGGGAAGCTGTTCTTCGCGAAGACCTCGACACCGTAGATCTCGAAGACCGCCGTCTTCCGGTCCTTGCGCCGGACCTCGATCCGGTTTCCCTTCTTCAGGGACCCCAGTCCGTAGAACACCGCGGGGCCGGACGAGTTGTCCACATGCCCGACGATGACGGACGTCCCCTTTTCCCCGGGCGAGACGGCACCCGTGTACCAGCCGGCCAGGTTCGGGTCCTCCGGCGGCGGCGCGGTCACCCAGCCGTCCGCGTCCAGGCCGACCGGTGTGACCGGGGCGTCCACCCGGATCGCCGGGATCATCACCCGCTCCGCGGCGGAGAACGGCAGCGCGTCCGGCGCGCCGGCGAAACCGGTGCCGGGTACGGGGCTGTCGGCGGCCGCGTTCTGCGCGGGCTGCGGCGGTCCGACGTCGAACTCGCCCGACCCGTTCCGGATCAGCGCGAGACCGGTCAGCAGAACAAGTGCTATCACGCCCCACGGAGCGCGCTTCCTGTGCCGTTCCTCCTCTTCGGGAAGCTCGGACAGCTCGAACGCAGACATTCGCCATCCCCTCTCGGCGCGGCTGTCGCCGCGTCACTCACGCATACGAGAACGCTAAGTCGCGCGCGGACGGGCGGCGACGGGGGCGATGGCGAACGGGTTACCGGGACGCCCTTCGGTGCGCCATCCGAGGTGCGGCCGAGAGGAATTTATCTGACGGTCCGTGACCTGGGACAACATCCGATTGTGCGCTTTTGGTTCAGCGTGTCCGATCACCGGGACGGAGCATTCTCGACATGCGGGCGTGTTCCGTTCATCCGAAGGTCGACCTCGGAGGTGCTTTTTCGCCGATCGACCGGGGACGGGTCCCGGGGTGCCTCTCGCGGAGGATCACATGGGTAACACTCGCGCCCTGGCGGCCACGGCCATCGCCGTCGCCGTCCTCGGGCTCGCCGCCCCCACGGCCGTCGCGGACGGCGTGGGCAACGGGGGCGGACCGAGCAACACCGGCGGCGTCAACGGCACCGGCGTCCTGCCCGGCGGTGGAATCGCTCCGGGCGGCGTTCTGCCCGGCGGTGGAATCGCTCCGGGCGGCGTCGTTCCGGGCGGTGGAGTCGTTCCGGGCGGTGGCGTCTTTCCGGGTGGTGGATTCGGCCCGGGTGGAGTCTTTCCGGGCGGCGGCTACTTTCCCGGCGGTGGGTTCGTGCCGGGCGGGGTCGGACCGGGCCTCGTCGTTCCGGGCGGCGGCTACTTTCCCGGCAACAACGGCTTGCGCCCGGGCAACGGCCGTGAAGGCAACGGCCGTGAAGGCTTCGGTCGTGAGGGCCTTGGCCGGGAAGGCTTCGGCCGGGAGGGCATCAGTCGAGAGGGCGTTGGCCGAGAAGGCCTTGGTCGTGAGGGCCTCGGCAACGGTCGCGAGGGCATTCGGCCCGGAAACGACATCAGGCCGGGCCCGGTCCACGGCGGTTTCGGAGGCTCCGTCACCTCCGGAGCGGCCCCGGCCGACATGGCCATCGGCGGCGGCCTGGTGGCGGCGGGTGTGATCGGCGGCGGCGTGTTCTGGGTGCGCCGTCGGCACGAGAAGCGGATCTGACCCGGCGACCACCGTGCCGGTGGCCGCCACGCGCGGAGCGGAGCGCACGCGGCCGGACCTTCGCCCAGGATCCCGTGGCGGATCGTGGGCGAAGGTCCGGCCGCGTGGTCCGGGCGGCACGGTCAGGTGTCGTCGCCGGTGCGGCGGTGCGCGAGCCGCCAGGCGGTGCCGACCGCCCCGGCGGTCAGCACCGTGCCCAGGCCGATCTCCCCGAGGTCGAACCCGGCGATGCTGCCGCCGTCGCCGGCCTGCACCGCGCCCGGGACCGGCGTGCCCGTCAAGCCGCCGTCCCCGGGAGACTGAACGGCCGGCCCGGAGTCCCGGCCGCCGTCGGCAGGCCCTTCCGCGATCTTCAGGTTCGTCGAGCCGCTCGCCCCGTCGCAGCTGAACGTCACCCGGTACGAGGAGCCGGACTTGACGTCCGGGCCGATCGTGGTCGTGGCCGACGACCGCCCCGACGGGATGCGGACCGTCTCGAAGACCTCCGAGGTGACCGTGGCGCCGCCCGTGCAGCCGTCGTTGCGGTCCAGGCGCAGGTTGACCTTGCCGCCCGCGGTGATGGTGGACGGTTCCACCCCGAAACCGAACGGCGTGACGGTGTGGCTGCCGCCGCCGTCCTCCGCCACGGCGGCCGGGGCGCACAGGACGAGGGCGCCGGTGCCCAGCAGTGCGGCCGAAGCGACGCGTATCGCGCGCATGGTGTTTCCTCCGGTACCCGAGGAGCAGCCCGCGGACCTCTGCCGCTTGCGCCGTGCGTGCACCTCGATGTCCGGAACGCTAGGAATGTTCGCGCGGGTGCGCGAACCCAGTAGCGCGAACGGGTCATCTCCGGCGGCCGTTCGGGCGAAATCCCCGTTGCGGACGGGGGTGTGCGCGGTGCGGCGCACACCCCTCCGGCGGTCCGCCGTGGCGGGCCGGGCCTCTCAGCCCTTGATGTTCGGGAAGAGGTCCAGGAACGGCTGTGCCGTCGCGTCCATGCCCCGGCTGTAGGGGGAGTCGAAGATCCAGATCAAGAAGAGCATGAACGCGATCGTGGCGGAGAACAGCCCGGCGAGGACCAGTTCCCGCGGGGTGCGCCGGATCTGCAGGGCGAACACCATACCGACGGTGACCACCGCTCCGAAGAACAGCCCGAACCACACCACGCCGGGCATCGTGGCCCCCGTGGAGTCGGCGCGGGCGCTGCGCGCCTGGTCCACCGCCGTCACCTGGTCGACCAGCGGTTGGTAGGCCTGCGCCTCGAAGTCCGTCCTCGGCTGGTAGTCGGTGACGTCGCGGCGGATGCGGTCGAGCAGCCGGGCGCCGGTGTCGGTGAGGCGGTCGTCGCGCTCCATCGTCTTCCACTCGGTGCGGACGACGTGTCCGGCATAGGCGTTGACGTCGGCCCGAATGGCGTCGCGGATGTCGGGCGGGTAGACCCGGACCCGTTCCGAGATCTCGTGCAGCGCCTGGGCCTCCGCCTGCACATGGTCCTGGGCGGCGCTGCGGGCCTCCCAGACCCCGGCGATGGCCAGACCCAGGACGATGGCGTAGACGACGCCGATCCACATGGTCATGTACTCGATGACGTCGGGGGTCTCGCTGGGGTCGTCGTCCTCGGCGGCGGTCCGGTGCCGTACGAGGGTGATGACGACCACCACGGCGCACGCGCCCAGCATCGCGAGGACGAGAACAAGCCAATCCGACAACGGGTGCCTCCAGGAACGAGCGAATCGTGGAGCCGGCGCGGTTCCGGGGTCAGCGGGGACGCAGCGCGGCGACGGCGACGATCGCGGGGATGGTGATGAGCAGGACATAGGTGACCGGGGAGGTCCGGTTGTGCGCCGGGGGGTCGGCCGGCCGGGGGCGGTAGCGCGGATAGCTGACCGGGGTCGCGGAGGGCCGCGGGGCGGGCTCGGCCGACGGCCGGGGTGCGGGAGCCGGGGTACGGGTCGGCGTCGGCTTCGGCGTCGGGGTGGGGGCCGGCCGCGGCGGGGCCGGCGGCAGGGCCCGCGGGGCCGGCGGCTTCGGCTTCGGCGGTGGCGGCGGTTCGGGCGTGGGCTTCGGTGGTGTGGGCTTCGGCGGTGGTGACGGGGGTGGGGGCGGCGTCGGCGTGGGCGTCGGTGTGGGCGTCAGGCAGGGCGGAGGAATCGGCCAGGAGCCGCCCGCGACGGCCACCGCCACCGTGCCCTCCGGGCCGGTGGCGGCGTAGGCGCAGGCGTCGGCCCTGGCCGTGCCGACCGGACAGCCCACGAAGGCCCACACCAGCGTCACCAGGGCCAACGCCCTTGCCACGGGCGGGAATCGGGTCGCTTCGGGTTGCACGACCGAGATCATGGAGTGTGGAGAGTCCGGCCACGCCGCAGAGTCCGCGGATTGCCCCGAAGGGGGGAAGCGGCTTTCGGGCGGTTTGAACGCCGAGCCCCCGAAACCCGCTCCGTGCGCACGCATGTACGCATGTACACCACCCCGGAAGGCCCCGGCAACTTCGGAGTCACCCCCAGGGCCAGCCCACCCAGGGGCGCGGGGAACTGCGCGCCCGGCCCCCACCCACCCGCACCGGCGCTCCCCCCGATCCCCAACGGCGCATGTGGGTGTCGGGAGTACGGGGAGATACGGCGCCGTGGTCAGGGTGCCGTCACCTGCCGCCTACTGGCCCGCACCGCAGGCCGGCCCGTGTTCCGGGGGCGCTCGCGCTGCCGCATCCGTCGCGGTGTGCCACGGACGCCGCCAAGAAATCTTCGGGACGGTTGAACACGATGGCCCGTTGCGTCCGTACCCAGTGTCGTGCGGCGGCGCAGCGAGCGCTGCAATATCCAGGCGATAATGGGGAGTTGACGATGAAGACCTCGTGGCGGGCCGCCTCACTGGTGGCGACGGCCGCTTCGGTGCTGGCACTGACGACGGCGTGCGGTCAGGACAATGTCACCACCCCCTCGTCGGCGGCCCAGAACGTCGGGGCCACGGCCGCGGCGGGCGGATACGGTGGCGTCGGCACGGGGACCGGCGCGGGCAACGGCTACGGCGCCGACGGCAGCCAGAGTTCCGGCTCCCCGAGCCCGGCCGCGCCGGCGGGAGCCCTCACGGTCGCCGCCAACCCCGATCTGGGCAAGGTAGTGACCGACGGCTCGGGCCTCACCCTCTACCGCTTCGACCAGGACACCGCCAAGCCGCCCAAGTCGAACTGCGACGGCGACTGCGCAACGACCTGGCCGCCGGTGCCCGCGGACGACGCGACCGCCGGCACCGGCATCGACAAGGCCCTGCTCGGCGAGGTGACCCGCGCCGACGGCAGCAAGCAGCTGACCGTGGGCGGCTGGCCCGCCTACCGTTACGCGAAGGACGTCAACGTCGGTGACGTCAACGGCCAGGGCGTGGGCGGCAAGTGGTTCGCGCTCGCCCCCGACGGCAAGAAGGCGGCCCAGTCGGACCTGCCCGGCCTGTCCACCCGCAAGGACCCCAAGCTGGGCGAGATCGTCGTCGACAAGAACGGCATGACGGTCTACCGCTTCATGAAGGACAAGGCGTGGCCCAAGCCCGTCTCGAACTGCACCGGAGACTGCCTGGAGAAGTGGCCGGCGGTCGCGCCGGTCGACGCCGACGACACCAAGGGCGTAGAGAAGAAGGGCCTGATGGGCTTCACCCGGTCCGACGGCGCCAAGCAGATGACCGTCGACTGCTGGCCGATCTACACCTTCGCCGGTGACGAGGCCCCGGGGGACACCAACGGTCAGGGCGTGGGCGGCACCTGGTACGCCGTCGCGCCCGACGGCAAGCCGGTCGGCGCGCCCAAGTAGGGATCACCTCCCCAGGGTTGATCTTGCCACCCCAGTCAGCATCGGACCACCGCGGAAGGGAGGGACGACGGCAAGCGAGTGCCGGACGCACGACACCAGGCGCACGACCACCGGTCCGCCCCCTCCGCACCGCACGGAGGGGGCGGACCGCTGCGCGAGCACACCGTCACGCTGCGGCGTCGTTCCGGCACGTGCCGGAGGCAGTGACCGGGAACGGATGGTCAATTTCCGTTTCGGGTCGCTCCATTGGCGGACGATCAGTAGCCTCAGCTCGAACACTGGATCGCCTACGCCTTGGAGAGGTACATGGAGCGTCCCGCCTGGGCCCCACGGAGCATCGACATCACGGTGCCGAGCGTTGCGCGTATCCACGACTACTACCTGGGCGGTTCGTACAACTTCGAGGTCGACCGGGAGGCGGCCCGCAAGGCCATGGAGTTCCTGCCGGGACTCCCGAAGATCATGCAGGCGAACCGGGCGTTCATGCGTCGCGCCGTGCGCTTCGCGGTGGGGGAGGGCATCACCCGGTTCCTCGACATCGGCTCCGGCATCCCCACGTTCGGCAACGTCCACGAGGTGGCCGGGGCGGCCCTGCCGGGCGCCCGCGTGGTGTACGTCGACCACGACCCGGTGGCGGTCGCGCACAGCCAGGCGGTGCTGGCGGGCAACGAGAACGCGGGCGTCGTCGCCGCGGACCTCCGTAAGCCCCGGGAGATCCTGTCGAGCCCCGAGGTCCGGTCACTGATCGACCAGAATCGGCCAGTGGCGCTCCTGCTCGTTGCCATACTGCACTTCGTGGAAGACGCGGACGACCCCTACGGTGCGGTGGCCGAGCTGCGCGATGCACTCGCGCCGGGCAGCCTGCTGATCCTCACCCATGCCTCGTACGAGGGAATCCCGCTGCCGCCCGAACGGGCCGCGGGCGCGGTCGACGTGTACAAGGACATTCGCAACCCGCTGATCATGCGCTCGCGCGAGGAGATCGCGCGGTTCTTCGAGGGGTACGACATGGTGGAACCCGGACTGGTGGCGATGCCGCGCTGGCGCCCGGAGCCGGAACCGGAGGGCCCGGACGACGAGGATCCGTTCGCCTTCTCCGGCTTCGCGGGCGTGGGGCGTACGGCGTGATCGCGGAGCCGGACGGGCCGGAGGACAGACTGCGGCGGTTCGCGACGATCTGGAGCCGGGCCGTGTTCCCGGTGACCTCGACGTCGCTGACCCGGTCGGAGTTCGAGGAACAACTCCTGCCGCTCGCGCGCCGGCTGAGCCGTGCGCTGCGTCGGCGCGGCTTCGACGCGGAGGAGGCGAAGGCGGTCGGCGCCGCGCTGATCGACGCGCACTGCACCGACCCGGAGGCGCTGACCCGCACCCTGGACTGCGTCGACGCCTACCTGGTGCTGTACTGCGGCGAGGACGGGCCGCAGGACGAACTGCGCATGCGCTGCTCCCGGTTGCAGCACGCCATGGCGGCCGGGTTCGCGCAGGCGCTGCGCGAGCGGACCCTGGCCGAGCAGGAGGCCATCGCCCGGGCCGCGTTGCAGGCCCAGGGGGTGGTGGCGAAGGCGCTGCACGCCAGTGACGCCCGCTTCCGCGCGGTGTTCGAGGGCGCGGCCATAGGGATCGGCATCGCCGACCTCGAAGGCCGGGTGCTCCAGGTCAACGAGGCGCTGCTGCGCATGTTCGGGCTCTCCGAACAGGCGCTGCGCGGCCGCCGGGTACCGGAGTGGACGCACCCCGAGGACGCGCCGCAGACCTGGCGGCTCTACGACGAACTCGTGCGGGGCGAGCGCGAGCACTACCACGTGGAGAAGGCGTTCAACCGCACCGACGGAACCGTGCTGTGGACGAATCTCACGGTCTCCTTGCTGCGCGACGCGGACGGCAACCCGCAGTACCAGCTCGCGCTCATGGAGGACACCACCGAGCGGCGGCTGCTCAACCTGCGGCTGCGCTACGAGGCCACGCACGACGCGCTCACCGGACTGCCCAACCGCACCCTGTTCTTCGAACGCCTGGAGAAGGCGCTCGGCGCGGGCGAGGGCCAGCGCTTCGGTCTGTGCTACCTGGACCTGGACGGCTTCAAGACCATCAACGACAGCCTGGGCCACGCGGCCGGCGACCGGCTGCTGGTCGAGGTCGCCGACCGGCTCCAGGCCTGCGCCACCGCGCCCGGCGAGATGGTCGCACGGCTCGGCGGCGACGAGTTCGTGGCGCTGACCACCGGGCCCGAGACCGAGCAAGAGGTCGACGAGCTGGCCGAGCGCATCATGAACGCCCTCGTCACCCCGGTCAGCGTCGACGGCCGTGAGCTGCTCGTGCGGGGCAGCATCGGCATCGTGGAGGGCCCGGCGGGCGAGCGTACCGCCGCGGAGGTGCTGCGCAGCGCCGACATCACCATGTACCGGGCCAAGTCGGCGGGCGGCAACCGCTTCGAGTTGGCCGACGCGGAGGCCGACGCCCGCGCCATCACCCGGCACGGGCTGACCACGGCGCTGCCGACGGCCCTGGAGCGCGGCGAGTTCTTCATCGAGTACCAGCCGCTGGTGCACCTCGGCGACGGCAGCGTCCGCGGGGCCGAGGCGCTGGTCCGCTGGCTGCATCCGCAGCACGGGGTCATCGGCCCCGACCGGTTCATCCCGCTCGCCGAGCACACGGGGCTGATCGTTCCGCTGGGCCGCTGGGTCCTGGAGCAGTCGGTGCGCCAGGCGCGCGAGTGGCGGGAACGGTACGGCGAGCAGACGCCGAGCGGTCCGCTGCGCATCAACGTCAATCTCTCGCCCTGCCAGCTCAGCCATCCCGGTCTGGTCCAGGACACGGTGGAGATCCTGGAGCGCACCGGCGTCGCCCCCGACGCGCTGTGCCTGGAGGTCACCGAGTCCGCGCTGATCGGCGCGGACGACGACCTGCTCAAGCCGTTGCGCCGGCTGGCCGAGATGGGCGTGGACATCGCCCTGGACGACTTCGGTACCGGCTACTCCAACCTCGCCAACCTGCGCCGTCTGCCGGTGAGCATCCTCAAGCTGGACCGATCCTTCACCCAGGGCATGCAGCGGTTCCCGGCCGATCCCGTCGACCTCAAGATCGTGGAGGGGATCGTTTCGCTCGCCCACAGCCTTGATCTGGCGGTCACCGTGGAGGGCGTGGAGACCGGTGCGCAGGCCGAACAACTGCGCATACTGGGCTGCGACACGGCCCAGGGCTGGTACTACGCCCGCCCCGGCCCCCCAGAACGCCTCCACCACCTGGCCCTGGCAGACGCAACAACCTGACCACGTACGGTCACCCACGCAGTCCCCCGCCCCTTAGGGGGCGCGGGGAACGGCGCGAGCAACCACGACGCACCCGCACTCCCCGACGGCGCGATAGCGATCCGGCGCTACGGCGAAGGGGCGCGGGGAACTGCGCAAAGACCCGCACCCCCACCCACCCGCACCCTCCACCAACACCGCACCCCCCACCCACCCACACGCCCCCACAACCCGCACCCCCCACCGCCAAAGCGGCGCAGCCACCGTCAACGTTCGAGCAACATCCGCTGCAACTCCCGCGCGGCCCGCGGCGGCGCCACGTCACTGCGGTGCGCCAGCGCAATCGTCCGATGCAACCCCGGCCGGGCCAACGGAGTGACCCGCAGGCCCCGCCCCGACCGTGTAGCGACCATCCGCGGCACGACGGCCACCCCCAACCCGGCCCGCACAAAACCCAGCACCGCGTCCATCTCACCGCCCTCCACCGCGAAATCCGGCTCGAACCCAGCGGAGCGACACGCGGCGACGGTCAGCTCCCGCAGGTCGTACCCGTGCCGGAACATCACCAGGCGCGCACCCTCCAGGTCGGCGATCCGCACGGGGCGGCGTCCGCCGAGGCCCGGCGCCGGGGCCTCCGGCGAGGAGACCACCACCAGGTCCTCGCGCAGCAGCTCCACCGTGGTCAGCGCGGGCGACGGCGTCGGCAGCGGCAGGACGACCAGCGCCAGATCGAGCGCGCCGCGCGCCAGCTCCCGCACCAGGTCGTGCGAGCCGCCCTCCTCGATCAGCAGCCGGACGCCGGGATAGCGGTCGTGGAAGGCGCGCAGCACGTCCGGGAGCAGGCCGGTGCACAGGCTCGGGGTGGCGCCCAGCCGGACGCGTCCGCTGCGCAACTGCACCAGCTCCTGCACCTCGTACCGGGCGGTGTCCGCGTCGGCCAGGATCCGCCGGGCCAGCGGCAGCAGCGCCTCGCCGGCGTCGGTGAGTGTGATGTTGCCGCGGGCCCGCAGGAACAGATCCGCCCCCAGCTCCCGCTCCAGCGCCCTGATCTGCTGGGACAGCGACGGCTGGGCGACATGGACCAGTTCCGCGGCCCGGGTGAAGTGCCGGGTCTCGGCGACCGCAACGAAGTACTGAAGTTGCTGGAACTGCATCAGGTCAGCATAGCCCTGCCATAGCCTGTGCCTATGGAAACCAGCTGGACCATGTCTTGGACCGATAGGGCCGAACGGCCCTAGCGTGCAGGGCATGGCACTGGCAACGCGGACGGACCGACGGCCGTCCATGGCGCGCGCGATGTGGGACAGCTCCGTCGGCAAGAAGACCGTGATGGCGGTCAGCGGCCTGATCATGCTGCTGTACCTGGCCGTCCACATGTTCGGCAATCTGAAGATCTTCTTCGGCCCGGGCGACTACAACCGCTACGGCCACTGGCTGCGCACCATCGGCGAGCCGTTCATGCACTACGAGTGGACGCTGTGGGTCATCCGCGTCGTCCTCGTCGTCGCCGTCGTCGCGCACGCCGTCTGCGCGTACCAGCTCAGCCGCCGCGACCTCAGGGCCCGCCCGAGCAAGTACGTGCACAGGAAGCCGCGGGCGAGCTACGCGACGCGCACCATGCGCTGGGGCGGGATCATCCTCGCCCTGTTCATCGTCTGGCACATCCTGGACCTGACCACCGGCACCGTGCACTCCGGCGGCTTCCAGGAGGGGCACCCCTACCAGAACGTCGTCGACACCTTCTCCACCTGGTACGGCAACGTCATCTACATCGTCGCGATGCTCGCGCTCGGCCTGCATGTGCGGCACGGCTTCTGGAGCGCCGCCCAGACCCTCGGCGTCGGCAGCCGCACCCGCGACCGCGCCCTGAAGGCCGGCGCCAACGTCCTCGCGCTGCTGCTCACGGCCGGCTTCATCGCCGTACCCGTGGGCGTCATGACCGGAGTGGTGAGCTGACATGACCATCCCCACCGCCTACACGGACTACGCGACGGGCGAGCCGGCCGTCGACACCAAGTCCCCGACCGGACCGATCGAGGAGCGCTGGGACAAGCGCCGCTTCGAGGCGAAACTGGTCAACCCCGCCAACCGCCGCAAGCACACGGTCATCGTCGTCGGCACCGGCCTGGCCGGCGGCTCCGCGGGCGCCACACTCGCCGAACAGGGCTACCACGTCGTCCAGTTCTGTTACCAGGACTCCCCGCGCCGTGCCCACTCCATCGCCGCGCAGGGCGGCATCAACGCCGCGAAGAACTACCGCAACGACGGCGACTCGATCCACCGGCTGTTCTACGACACCGTCAAGGGCGGCGACTTCCGCGCCCGCGAGTCCAACGTGCACCGCCTCGCCCAGATCTCCGTCGAGATCATCGACCAGTGTGTGGCCCAGGGCGTGCCGTTCGCGCGCGAGTACGGCGGCCTGCTCGACACCCGCTCCTTCGGCGGCGTCCAGGTCTCCCGCACCTTCTACGCCCGCGGCCAGACGGGCCAGCAACTGCTGCTCGGCGCCTACCAGGCGCTGTCCCGGCAGATCGCCGCCGGGAACGTGGAGATGCACCCGCGCACCGAGATGCTGGACCTGATCGTCATCGACGGGCGGGCCCGCGGCATCGTGGCCCGCGACCTGATCACCGGGAAGACCGACACGTATGTCGCCGACGCCGTCGTCCTCGCCAGCGGCGGCTACGGCAACGTCTTCTACCTGTCGACCAACGCCATGAACTCCAACGCCACCGCGATCTGGCGGGCCCATCGCCGCGGCGCCTACTTCGCCAACCCGTGCTTCACCCAGATCCACCCGACGTGCATCCCGCGCACCGGGGACCACCAGTCCAAGCTCACCCTGATGAGCGAGTCGCTGCGCAACGACGGCCGGATCTGGGTGCCGAAGGCCGAGGGCGACACCCGCCCGCCGAACCGGATCCCCGAGGACGAGCGCGACTACTACCTGGAGCGCATCTACCCGTCCTTCGGCAACCTGGTGCCGCGCGACATCGCCTCCCGCGCCGCCAAGAACGTCTGCGACGAGGGCAGGGGGGTGGGCCCCGGCGGGCAGGGCGTGTACCTGGACTTCGCCGACGCGATCCAGCGGATGGGCCGGAAGGCCGTCGAGGCCAAGTACGGCAACCTCTTCGACATGTACCAGCGGATCACCGACGAGGATCCGTACGAGGTGCCGATGCGCATCTACCCGGCCGTGCACTACACGATGGGCGGCCTGTGGGTCGACTACGACCTGCAGACGACGATCCCCGGCCTGTTCGCCGTCGGCGAGGCCAACTTCTCCGACCACGGCGCCAACCGGCTCGGCGCGTCGGCGCTGATGCAGGGGCTGGCGGACGGCTACTTCGTGCTGCCGGCCACCATCAACGACTACCTGGCCCGCCATCCGCACCAGGAGACGGTCACCGCCGAACACCCCGTCATCCAGGAGGCCCTGGCCGACACCGAGGACCGCCTCAACCTGCTGCTCGCCGTCGACGGCGACCGCACCCCGGACTCCTTCCACCGCGAACTCGGCGAACTCATGTGGGAGTTCTGCGGCATGGCCCGCAGCGACGCCGGACTGCGCAAGGCGCTGGAGCGTATCCCGCAGATCCGTGAGGAGTTCTGGCGGCGCATCAAGGTGCCCGGCACCGGCGAGGAGTTCAACCAGTCGCTGGAGAAGGCCAACCGCATCGTCGACTACCTGGAACTGGCCGAGTTGATGTGCCTCGACGCGCTGCACCGCGACGAGTCCTGCGGCGGCCACTTCCGTGAGGAGTCGCAGACGCCCGACGGCGAGGCGGCCCGCAAGGACGACGCGTTCTCCTACGCCGCCGCCTGGGAGTTCACCGGCACCGGCGAGGCGCCCGTCCTGCACAAGGAAGACCTGGTCTTCGAGTACGTCCACCCCACTCAGCGGAGCTACGCATGAAGCTCACCCTGCGCGTCTGGCGGCAGCGCAACGCCGACGCCGAAGGCGCCATGTCCACCTACGAGGTGGACGGGATCTCCTCCGACATGTCCTTCCTGGAGATGCTCGACACGCTCAACGAGGAACTCATCCTCAAGGGCGAGGACCCGGTCGCCTTCGACCACGACTGCCGTGAGGGCATCTGTGGCGCCTGCAGCCTGGTGATCAACGGCGATGCGCACGGACCCGAGCGCACCACCACCTGCCAGCTGCACATGCGGTCCTTCAAGGACGGCGACACGATCGACATCGAGCCGTGGCGGGCCTCGGCGTTCCCGGTGATCAAGGACCTGGTGGTGGACCGGTCGGCGTTCGACCGGATCATCCAGGCCGGCGGTTACATCACGGCGCCGACCGGGGCCGCGCCCGAGGCCCATGCGACGCCCGTGCCCAAGCCGGACGCCGACTTCGCGTTCGAGCACGCGGAGTGCATCGGGTGCGGGGCGTGCGTCGCCGCGTGCCCGAACGGGGCGGCGATGCTGTTCACCTCCGCCAAGGTCAACCACCTCAACGTGCTGCCGCAGGGTGCGCCCGAGCGGGAGATGCGCGTGCTGGACATGGTGGCGCAGATGGACGAGGAGGGGTTCGGTGGCTGCACGCTCACCGGGGAGTGTGCCACCGCCTGCCCGAAGGGCATCCCACTGGTGTCCATCACGGGCATGAACAAGGAGTGGCTGCGGGCTGTACGTAAGGGGTAGCGCGGGCGGTTTTGCGCAGTTCCCCGCGCCCCTATGGGGATGGGCTGGGGCGTTGTTTCGGGTGCGGGTGGGTTGTGGGTGGTTGCGCAGTTCCCCGCGCCCCTACAGGGGTGGCTCGGGGTGTGGTTCGGGTGCGGGTGCTTCGTGGCTTGTCGCGCAGTTCCCCGCGCCCCTGGCGGGGCTTGCGTGGGGTTTTTCGGGTGCGGGTGCGTCGTGGGTTGTTGCGCAGTTCCCCGTGCCCCTGGTGGGGCTTGCGTGGGGTTTTTCGGGTGCGGGTGCGTCGTGGGTTGTTGCGCAGTTCCCCGTGCCCCTGGTGGCGTTCGCCTTGGGGCGGACGGGCGGGGTCGGGAGTGGTGCTCACCGGCCCCGTCTCGCTTGTGCGGGCCCGCTGAGCGAGCCGTTCAACAACCTCACACCCGCTTTCTCTGCGCCGGTCACGCGGAGGTCAGTCGGCATCGGAAGAACAGGTGCGGCAGACCGAACGCCACCGGTCCGCCGTCCGCTTCGCCGACCCGGCCCGTGACCAGGAGAGAGCCATGACCGGCGTTTCCACCCTCGACCGCCCCCCACAGCCCGCGGCGCCCACCCGCTACACCGTCACGCTCGCCGCCGACGAGGCCGACGTGCGTGCCGCCCAGCGGCTGCGGCACGAGGTCTTCGCCGGGGAGATGGGCGCCCTGCTGTCCACCCCGCAGCCGGGCCACGACATCGACCCCTTCGACGCGTACTGCGACCACCTGCTCGTGCGTGACACCGTGACCGGGCAGGTCGTCGGCACCTACCGGCTGCTGCCGCCGGACCGGGCCGCGGTCGCCGGACGACTCTACTCCGAGGGCGAGTTCGACCTGACCGCGCTCGACGGCATCCGGCCGGGCCTGGTCGAGGTCGGCCGCTCCTGCGTGCACCCCGACCACCGCGACGGCACCGTCATCGGGCTGATCTGGGCCGGGATAGCCCGCTACATGGTGGATCGTGGGCACGAATGGCTGGCCGGCTGCTGCTCCATGCCGCTCGCCGACGGCGGCGCGCTCGCCTCCGCCACCTGGCACCGGGTCAGCGCCAAGCACCTGGCCCCCGAGGAATTCCGGGTACGGCCTCTGCTGCCGTGGGTGCCGAGCACCGAGGCTCCGACCGAGCGGACCGAACTGCCGGCGCTGCTGCGCGGCTACCTCCGGCTCGGCGCCTGGGTGTGCGCCGAGCCCGCGCACGACCCGGACTTCGGGGTCGCCGACCTGTACGTGCTGCTGTCGATGCGCCGGGTGAACCCGCGCTATCTGCGGCACTTCCTCTCGCTCGTCCCGGCCTGATGAGCGTCTGGCTGCCCAGCGCGCCCTGCACCCCGGGGGCGTGTGTGGAGCCGACGGGGTCCGCCACGGCCGTACCGCGCGCCGTGCTGCGGATCACCGGGGTCGCGGTCCTGGTGCTGACCGGGATCGTGCTGTCCCCGCTCGGCGGGAGGATCCCCGCCGGGCTGGTCGGGCGGTGGTGCCGGGCGATCGTGCGGGCCGCCGGGGTCCAGGTCCGCGTCACCGGCACCGCCGCGCCCACCGGCGGTCTGCTCCTGGTGGCCAACCACATCTCCTGGCTGGACATCCCGTTGCTGGCCGCCGTGCGCCCGGCGCGGATGCTCGCCAAGACCGAGATCCGCCGGTGGCCCGTGGCCGGGGCGCTGGTGGCCCGGGCCGGTGTCCTGTTCATCGAACGCGACCGGCTGCGCGCCCTGCCCGGCACCGTCGCCCGTATCGCGCAGGCGTTGCGCGGCGGTGCCGCGGTCGTGGCCTTCCCCGAGGGCAGCACCTGGTGCGGGCGGGCCCAGGGCCGCTTCCACCGGGCCGTCTTCCAGGCCGCTCTCGACGCGGGCGTACCGGTCCAGCCGGTGCGGCTGCACTACCGGGTCGCGGGCGGCCCGGCGAGCACCGCCCCGGCCTTCGTCGGCGAGGACACGCTGCTCGCCTCGATGTGGCGGGTGGCCACGTCGCGCGGGCTGGTGGCCGAGGTGGAGGTCCGGCCGGTGATCCCGGCGGGCAGCCATCCCGATCGCCGTTCCCTTGCCCGCGCCGCCGAACCGGCGGCGCACGAACCCGACTGGACCCATGCGGCCCTGGTCACCGGCGCCTCACGAGTGGAACCGGCGCTAGGCGCCCGCGCGGCCTGAACCGGAGCCGCAGGCACACACCCAGCTACGGCAGGGCCGGGCGGTGCCTCGCGTGGTCGTCTGGTCCGGTGGTCGCGGATCTACGGCTGCGGAGGAGCGTCCCTGTCCTGGCCGCCCAGCTCGTCCTTCATCTTCTGCTGTGCCGTGTCGACCTGGGACTGGTACTTGTTGCCGGTCCTCTCGTCGGCGTAGTCGCCGGCCTTGTCGATGCCCTTGCTCGCCTGGTCCTCGTGCCCTTTGAGCATGCCCTTGAGCTTGTCCATGAGGGACATGGCAACCCTCCTAGCTGATGTAGAGGCTTCTCTCCCAGACTTACCGGCCGGGACACGGTTCGCATCTCGGCCGGGCGCCGTCGTACGGATGCATGAGTGTCCGCTGTGTGCCAGTTTGGACGTAGGTATGCCTGCCGCCGCAGAAAGGCCCGCGAGGATGACTACTCCCGGATTCGGATTCGGACGCAGCCCCTTCGAGGAATTCGACGAGTTGATGTCCCGCTTCTTCGGCGGGACCGGTCGGGCCGCGCCCGCCCGGCGGGTCCAGCGGGTCGACATCGGCAGCCTGCTGTCGGAGCGGGGCCGCGAGCTGGTCGCTCAGGCGCGGGACATCGCCGCGGCGGAGGGCAGCGAGGACCTGGACGCCCGGCATCTGCTGGCCGCCGCCACCGAGCACGATTCGACCCGGCGCCTGATCAGCGAGGCCGGCGCGGACCCCGACGGCGTCCGGGAACGGCTCGGCACCGCCGCGGGCAGCGGCGAGAAGAGCGAGCCCGCCACCCTGACCCCGGCGGCCAAGCGCGCCCTGCTCGACGCCTACCGGCTCTCGCGCGCCGAGGGCGCCTCGTACATCGGCCCCGAGCACCTGCTGCGGGCGCTCGCCGCGAACCCGGAGTCGGCGGCCGGCCGGGTGCTGGCGGAGAGCGGCTGGGAGCCGACCCGGATGCCCGCGGAGAGCGTCGCCGAGCGGCGCAGGCCCAGCAACACGCCGACCCTGGACGAGTACGGCCGTGACCTCACCGAGGACGCCCGGGCGGGCCGCCTCGACCCGGTGATCGGCCGCGACGACGAGGTCGAGCAGACCATCGAGGTGCTGTCGCGGCGCAGCAAGAACAACCCGGTCCTCATCGGCGACCCCGGCGTCGGCAAGACCGCCATCGTGGAGGGGATCGCCCAGCGCATCGCCGCCGGGGACGTGCCCCAGACCCTCAAGGACAAGCGGCTGGTCTCCCTGGACCTGGCCGGCCTGGTGGCCGGGACCAAGTACCGCGGCGAGTTCGAGGAGCGGCTGAAGAAGCTGCTCGACGAGGTCGGCGAGCACGGCGACGAACTCGTGCTGTTCCTCGACGAGTTGCACACCGTCGTCGGGGCCGGCTCAGGCGGCGAGGGCGCCCTGGACGCGGGCAACATGCTCAAACCCGCCCTGGCCCGCGGCGAGCTGCATCTGATCGGCGCGACCACGGTGGACGAGTACCGCAGGCACATCGAGAAGGACGCCGCCCTGGAGCGCCGCTTCGCGCCGATCCTGGTCGGCGAGCCCACCGTGGACGACACCGTCGAGATCCTGCACGGCCTGCGGGACCGCTACGAGGCCCACCACCAGGTGCGTATCACCGACGAGGCGGTCGTGGCGGCGGCCGAGCTGTCCGACCGGTACATCACCTCCCGGTTCCTGCCCGACAAGGCGATCGACCTGATGGACCAGGCCGCCGCCCGGGTGCGGCTGCGCGCGAGGACTCCGCTCGCCGACACCCGGGACGTCGAGGACCGGATCGCCGCGCTCAACCGGGAGAAGGACCAGGCGGTCGCCGACGAGGAGTACGAGCGCGCCAAGGAACTGCGCGACCGGATCAAGGAAGCCGAGACCGGGCTGGCCGAGGCCGCCAAGGCGCAGGAGCGGACCCCCGAGGTCACCGCCGAGGACATCGCCGAGGTCGTCTCCCGCACCACCGGCATCCCCGTGGCCCAGCTCACCGAGGAGGAACGGGAGCGGCTGATGCGGCTGGAGGAGCACCTGCACGAGCGGGTCGTCGGCCAGGACGAGGCGATCACCGCCGTCGCGCGCGCCGTCCGGCGGGCCCGCGCGGGCATGAGCGACCCGAACCGGCCCGTGGGCAGCTTCCTGTTCCTGGGCCCGACCGGCGTCGGCAAGACCGAGCTGGCACGCGCCCTGGCCGCCGCACTCTTCGGCGACGACAACCGCATGATCCGCCTCGACATGAGCGAGTTCCAGGAGCGGCACACCGTTTCCCGGCTGGTCGGCGCCCCGCCCGGATACGTCGGCCACGAGGAGGCCGGCCAGCTCACCGAGGCGGTGCGCAGACAGCCGTACGCGGTGCTGCTGCTGGACGAGGTCGAGAAGGCGCACCCGGACGTCTTCAACACGCTGCTTCAGTTGCTGGACGACGGCCGGCTGACCGACTCCCAGGGGCGCACGGTCGATTTCAAGAACACGGTCGTCATCATGACGTCGAACATCGGCGCCGACCGGATCCTGGCCGCCGGCGTCGAGGACTACGCGAAGGTCCGCGAGTCGGTGATGCCGGTCCTGCACCAGCACTTCCGGCCGGAGTTCCTGAACCGCATCGACGAGATCATCGTCTTCCGCGGCCTGGACCGCGCCCAGCTGCGGCAGATCGTCGACCTGCTCCTTGAGCACACCCGGCGCCGGCTGCATGCGCAGGAGGTCGGCCTGGAGGTCACGGACGAGGCCGCCGCGCTGCTCGCGAACATCGGTCATCAGCCGGACTTCGGGGCCCGCCCGCTGCGCCGCACCATCCAGCGCGAGGTCGACGACCGGCTCGCCGACCTGCTGCTGTCCGGCGGGCTGGCCCCGGGCGACCGGGCCGTGGTGGACGTGGCCGACGGCTCGGTGACGGTCCGCGCCGACAAGCCGGCGGCCATGCAGGGCTGACGGCCGCGCCGGAGATCACGCGGGCGCGGTCGCGGGGCGCACGATCCGGGCCAGGCGCCGGTAGGAGTCGAGCAGGGCCGCACGGTCGTAGGTGCTGGTCGTGACCAGGACCTCGTCGGCCCCCGTCTCCTTGAGCACCGTCTCCAGTTCGTGCTCGACCCGGTCCTCGGTGCCGGCGATGTGGCCGGCCAGGGCGGACTCGTAACAGCCGCGTTCCTTCGCGGTCATGGCGCGGGCCGCCACGGCCTCGGCCGGGAGCAGCGGAGGGAAGGTGCCGTGCGTGCGGGAGTACGCCATGGACCAGGCCTCCGGGACGAGGAGCCGCCGCGCCGCCGCCTCGGTGCCGGCCACCGCGATCGTGCCCGAGATCACGACGTAGGGCCGCGACGCCCACGGCGAGGGCCGAAAGCCGGTCCGGTACGCGTCGATGCCGCGCAGCATCCGCTCGCGGCCGCGCAGATCGCCGATGACCAGGGGCAGCCCGGCACGGGCCGCGATGCCGGCACCCTCGCCCATGGCGAGCACGAACGGCGGCACGCGCAGCCCCTCCGCCGGGCGGGCGTGCGCCCCGGTAGGTGAGCCGCCGCGGAACCAGCCGAGCAGCTCGCCGAGTTGCGCCGCGAAGTCCTCGGCGGCGTCCTTGTCACGCCCGAGGGCCTTGCGGACCCCGTCGGTGAAGCCCACGGAGCGGCCGAGGCCCATGTCGATCCGCCCCGGAAACAGCGACTCCAGGACGCCGAACTGCTCGGCGACGACCAGGGGTTGGTGGTTGGGCAGCATCACACCGCCGGTGCCGACCCGGATCGTGCGGGTCGCGGCGGCCACGGCCGCGGCCAGCACCGTCGGCGCGGAGCCGGCGACGTTTGGCCGGCGCCGGCCTTGGCCGTCGGCAGCGGGTGGCTTGAGCGTCGTTGGGGTGTGCGGGTGGGTTGTGGCTGTTTGCGCAGTTCCCCGCGCCCCTGAGCCCGCGGCGCCGGATCACTCCAGCGCCGTCGGGGGGTGCCGGTTGTGTGTGGTTGCTCGCGCAGTTCCCCGCGCCCCTGAGCCCCGAGGGTCGGATCACGCCAGGGCCGTTGGGGTGTGCGGGTGGGTTGTGGTTGCTCGCGCAGTTCCCCGCGCCCCTGAAGGGGCGCGAGCAACCGCACTCGGTCCGCAGGCTGGCTAAGGTGGGGCGGATGACGGACAGGAGTGGGCGGCCGGTGGCCGTGTTCGATCTTGACAACACGCTCGCCGACACCGCGCACCGGCAGCGGTTTCTGGAGGGCAGGCCGCGCGACTGGGACGCATTCTTCGCCGCTGGTCGACGCCTTCGTGCGAGGTGCCGACGATCTCGGTGACCCGGTAGGTGTGGTGGGACATGCGTGCTCCTCTCGGCCCTGGCTGCGCGACGCGTGCCCCGCGGCCGGTGTGGCACGCGTCACTCCACCGTGCCGTATGCGGCGGTTGGGCGCGAGGCGTCGCATCCGTTCCTCCGGGTCGGACTTGACCCTCGCATTGGTCCATACCAAAATCGGCACACCCGTACGAGCCACCGCTCGTCCCCCCACGTCGGGCCCCTTCCCCCTGTCCGTCAGACAGAACAGGACCCCTCGTGAGACAGGTTCCGGCGCGACGCCGTCTGCTCGCCCTCTGCTGTGCGTCCGCCTTCCTCGCCGTCGGCTGCGGCATGCTGCCGGGCGGCAGCGAGCGCCACACGGTCACCGTGTGGCTGATGAAGGGAAGTGCCTCGCAGAAGTTCCTGGACCGCTTCAGCGAGGACTTCGAGCGCGACCACGAGGACATCCGCGTCGAATTCCGCATCCAGGAATGGACCGGAATCGTCGACAAGGTGCACAAGGCGCTCAGGGCGGACTCCGGTACGGGCCCCGACGTCATCGAGGTCGGCAACACCCAGGTCTCGCAGTACGTCGAGGGCGGCCGGCTGACCGACCTGTCGCTGGAGTCGATGCGCGACTGGGACAAGCGCCACTGGTTGCCCGGCCTCGCCGAACCCGGCCAGGACGGCTCCCGCCAGTTCGGCATCCCCTGGTACGCCGCCAACCGCGTCGTCATCTATCGCAAGGACCTGTTCGAGCAGGCCGGCATCAACCGGCCGCCCAGGACCCGCGACGAGTGGCTCGCGGACACCGAGCAGCTCAACTCGGACGGCAACCAGGGCATTTACCTCGCCGGCCAGGACTGGTACACGCTCGCCGGCTTCATCTGGGAGGAGGGCGGGGAACTCGCCGAGGAGACGGACGGCCTGTGGCAGGGCACCCTGGACACCCCGGACGCGCTGCGCGGCATGGACTTCTACCGCCGGCTCCAGGCGCTCGGGGCGGGCCCCGTCGACGCCGACGAGGAACACCCGCCGCAGGCCGGCGTGTTCGCGGACGGCAAGGTGGCGCAGATCGTGGCCGTGCCCGGGCTCACCCAGTCCATCCTCCAGCAGAACCCCGAACTCAAGGGCAAGCTGGGCTACTTCCCGATGCCCGGCCGGACCGCCGACCGGCCCGGGTCGGTGTTCACCGGGGGCTCCGACCTGATCGTGCCGCAGAACACCGACGACCAGGACGGGGCCGTGGCCGTCGTCGCCGCGCTCACCGGCGCCAAGTGGAACACCGAACTGGCCCGCACCATGAACTACGTGCCCAACAAGACGACCCTGGCGAGCGCGGTCGACGGCGCGGAGGGGGTCGCCGCCATGGCGGCCGGCGCCGCACACGGCCGGGCGACCCCCAGCACACCGCAGTGGACCGCGGTCGAGGCCGACAACCCGATCAAGGAGTACATGACCCGGGTGCTGGGCGGCGCGGACCCGCAGACCGAGGCCCGCCGCGCCTCCGAACGGATCACGGAGGCGCTTGCCCCGGGCCTCGGGTGAGGTCGCCGCACCGTCCCACCGCTCGCCGTCTCAGCGTGCTGTGCTCAGCGACAACGCGAAGCGGCCCTCCGTGTCGGTCCACCAGTGGGTCAACTCCAGTCCCGCGACGGCCAGTTCCGCGGTCACCCCGGCCTCGCGGAACTTCGCCGACACCTCGGTGCGCAGTTCCTCGCCCGCCGCGAAGTCCACGGCGAGGTCCAGCGCGGGGACCTTCACCGTCTGGGCCGTGCGGGCACGCAGCCGCATCTCGATCCACTCGTTCTCCGCGTCCCACAGCGCCACGTGGTCGAACGCGTCAGGGTCGAAGTCGGCGCCCAACTCGCGGTTGACGACGGCCAGCACGTTCTTGTCGAACGCGGCCGTCACCCCGGCCGCGTCGTCGTACGCCCGGACCAGGGTCCGCTCGTCCTTGACCAGGTCCGTGCCGAGGAGCAGGGCGTCGCCCGGCGACAGCAGACGCCGCACCGAGGCCAGGAAGACGGCCCGTTCGGCCGGCAGCAGATTGCCGATCGTGCCGCCGAGGAAGGCCAGCAGCCTCGGGCCGGGCGTCCGCGGCAGGCCAAGCCCGGCCGTGAAGTCCGCGATCAGGGCGTGCACGGCGAGCCCCGGCCGTTCCTCGACGAGGGCCTGGCCGGCCCCGACGAGCGCGCTCTCGCTGACGTCCACGGGGACGTAGACGCGCAGGGCGGTGAGGGCGTCCATCAGATGCCGGGTCTTGTCCGAGGAACCCGAGCCCAGTTCGACCAGGGTGCGGGCCCGGGTCGCGGCGGCGATCTCGTCGGCCCGGGCGAGCAGGATCTCCCGCTCGGCGCGCGTCGGGTAGTACTCGGGCAGTTCGGTGATCCGCTCGAACAGCTCGCTGCCCCGCGCGTCGTAGAACCACTTCGGCGGCAGCGTCTTGGGGCTGTCGGTCAGGCCGCGGCGGACGTCGGCGCGCAGCGCCGCGTCCGTGGCGTCCTCCGGGAGGGTGCGGGTGACGTGCAGGGAAGTCACGTGCAAGGCTCCTTAGGGGCGGGTGCCGGGTCCTTGAGCGAGCTGAGCCGGACCTCGGCGCGGTCCGCCCTGAGCAGGGTGCGGTCGGGCACCTCCCGCCAGCGCGGATCGTCGTCGTACGGCTCGGAGGCGACGACGGTGCCGCCGCCCGGCCCGGTGCGGTACCAGAGGGTGTCGCCCCAGGCGGTGGCCAGCAGGCAGGCGCCGTCGGTCAGCAGCAGGTTGAGCCGCGAGGCCGGTGCCGCCTCGGCCAGCTCGCGGACCGTGCCGGCCAGCGCCCGGCCGGGGTCCTCGCCCGCGCGCAGCCGGTGCAGCAGCAGCGCCCAGACGAACGCCGAGTCGGTGCGCGCCTCAAGCGACAGCATCTCGACCGGCGGCAGACCGGGGACCAGCGGCGCCGCCGCCGCGGGCCACCCGGCCACGGCGCCGTTGTGGCTGAACAGCCAGCGGTCGCCGGCGAACGGCGCCGCCGCTGCCGCACCGTCCGCGCCCGGCAGGGTGGCGTCGCGCACCGCGGCGAGCAGCGCGCCGGTGCGCACGACCCGGGCCAGGTCGGCGAAGGACGGATCGGCCCAGATCGGCCCGGCCTGCCGGTAGCGGGCGGGCACCGGGTCGCCCGGCGCGTACCAGCCCACCCCGAAGCCGTCGGCGTTGACCGTCCCGTACCGCTGCCTTCGCGGTGCCCACGACTGCCGGTACAGGCCGTGCGGCGGGTCCACCAGGAGCCGGCCGAGCGATTCCTCGGGACCCAAGTAGGCCAGGTGCCGGCACATCAGACGTCTCCCGAGCGGGCGGTGCGGAACCCGGCGAAGATCTGCCGCCGTATCGGGTAGTCCCAGTTGCGGAACGTGCCCCGGCAGGCCACCGGGTCCACCGCGAAGGAACCGCCGCGCAGCACCTTGTGGTCGGACCCGAAGAACACCTCCGAGTACTCCTTGTACGGGAACGCGGTGAAGCCCGGGTAGGGCAGGAAGTCGCTCGCCGTCCACTCCCAGACGTCGCCGATCAACTGGTGTACGCCCAGCGGCGACGCGCCGGCCGGACAGCTGCCGGCCGGGGCCGGCCGCAGATGGCGCTGGCCCAGGTTGGCGTGCTCGGGCGCCGGGTCGGCGTCGCCCCACGGGTAGCGCGTCGAGCGGCCCTGGACGGGATCGTGCCGGGCGGCCTTCTCCCACTCCGCCTCGGTGGGCAGCCGCCGCCCGGCCCAGCGCGCGTACGCGTCCGCCTCGTACCAGCACACGTGCAGCACCGGTTCGTCGGGCGGTACGACCTCGGTGACGCCGAAGTGCCGGCGCAGCCACTGCCCGCCGTCGCGGTGCCAGAACAGCGGCGCGACGATGCCGTGCCGGCGGATGTGCTCCCAGCCCGCGGGTGCCCACCAGCGTTCGTCGGTGTAGCCGCCGTCCTCGATGAACTCCTGGTACGCGGCGTTCGTCACCGCGGCGGTGTCGATGTGGAAAGGCGCCACCTCACGCCGGTGCGCGGGTCGTTCGTTGTCCAGCGCCCATGGCTCGGTGGAGGTGCCCATGGTGAACGGACCCCCGGGGACCAGGACTTCGGCTGGTCCGTCGAACGGCGGCGCCGGGGCCGGGTCAGGCGCGGTCAGGGCCGCTGGCCCCGTGCGGAGCTGATGGGTGATCAGCATGGTCTCGTCGTGCTGCTGTTCGTGCTGCGCGATCATCCCGAACGCGAAGCCCGCCTCGGTCAGCCGGCTGCCGCGGAACACGGTGCTCTCCAGCAGGTCGAGGGCGTGGCCGCGCACCTCGGCCGCGTACCGGCGGGCCTCGTCGGGCGGCAGCAGCGGCAGCGTGGGACGTTCGGCGCGCGGGTGCTCGAAGGCGTCGTACAGGCTGTCTATTTCAGGGCGCATCGCCTCCCGCCCGCCGACCGCCCGCAGCAGCCACAGCTCCTCCTGGTTGCCGATGTGGGCGAGGTCCCACACCAGCGGGGACATCAGCGGCGAGTGCTGCGCGACGAGGTCGGGCTCCTCGACACAGCCGGTCAGCAGGGTGGTGCGGGTCCGGGCCCGGGTGAGCGAGGCCAGCGCGCGGTCGCGGACGGCCTCGCCGTCCATCTCGGGGGCGGTCATGCGGGGAAGTCCTTCCCATGGGCGGGATGCGCGTTCACCGTGCGGAGCCGGGTCCGCCCGTCCGGGGCGCGCAGTGCGTCGAGCAGGTCGTCGGCGGGGCAGCGGCCCCGGCGGACATAGCGGTCGTGGTACGCCGCGACGGCGTCCATGACCTCGGTGGTGGCGCCGAGCCGGGGCAGGGCCTCAAGGGCCGCCGTGAAACAGCCGACCGCCGCCTCGTGCAGTTCTGGGTCGCCGAGGCCGGAGCGTGCCGCGTCCAGCCACAGCGGGTTGTGCGGCGCGGGCAGCGCGAGCGAGCGTTCGGCCAGGGGTTTCACGGCCCGATAAGCGGTCTCGGCGGCCTGCGGGTCGTCGAAGAGCGCGGTCGTCACGGCGAGCGGCACGATCCAGCCGTCCTCGCCGGGCTGCGCGTCGATCATGCGCAGCTCCAGGTGGCCGCGTGGTCTGACCGGCGGGAACAGGGTCGTCAGATGGTAGTCGAGGTCCTCCCGGGTGGGCGCCCGGGGCGTGCCGGACCGGGTCCAGTCGCGGAAGCTGAGCCCGTCGGGGACCGTCCACGGGCCACCGTCCCGGCGTACGCACATCACCGGCGCGTCCAGGACGTGCCGGGCCCAGGCGGCACGCGGCTCGCCGCGCAGCGGGGGCGCGCCGGCCCGGCCCGGCCCGATCTCCATCCACAGCAGTTGCCGCGTGGAGAGCCAGCCGGTGGGCCGCCGCCCGGTCAGCGGCGAGTTGGCGAACGCGGCCACCAGGACCGGGCCCAGCTGATGCGCGAGCCACCAGCGGCGCCCGTGGCCGAGCGGTCCGGGCTCCTCGTGGCCGGCGTCCAGGCACACCTGGACGGACGCCGAGGCACACATCATGTGTCGGCCGGCCGGACCCGTCCGGTCGAGGCATGCCTCCATCGCGTCGTAGCGGGGTTCGCGCAGGAAACGGCGCGGCGGGTGCCAGGGGTCGTGGCCGAGGCCGACCAGTTGGAGGCCGTCGCGGCGCAGGGTCGCGCGGACGGCGTCGAGATCGGCGGAGACGGTGCCGATGCACTCCATCAGCGAGGCGGCGGGCGGCGAACTCAGCTCCAGCTGGCCGCCGGGCTCGATGGTGAGCGCCGACCTCAGGGGCACGGACCGCAGTGCGGCGTAGGCCGCTTCGAGTCGTTCGGGTGTCACGGGGAGCTGCGGCGTGCGCAGCTCGTGGACGAGCCATTCCACTTCCACGCCGAGGGTGCGCGGCGGGCCCGTCTTGAAACAGATGCCGCGGACGAGCGCTTCGACCTCGGCCTCGGTGAGGGCGGTACGGGACGCCGTACAGTCGCTCGCCGAAGCGGTAGATGCATCCGACATGTCGGGATCCTCCTGAGATTCCACCATGCCACCGGCCCGGATTCCGGTGAGGCCGGGCGGGACTCGTCCCACCCAAGACCCTGGGAGCGAATCACACAAGGGTGCGCAACCGGACGTTCCGGATCGGTCACCTCCGTTTCCGTGGGCGTTTCCAGCACGTTCCCGGGCCCGGGGAAACCCCGTTGCACCGCAGCACCAGCATCACCCACGATGCGGGTATGAGCACGGCGGGGGAGAGCGCACGGCGCGCGTTCAGGACGCCCACGGGGGTGGCGGCGTGAGCGCGCGCCTGCGTGCGACGGCGCGGCAGACGGAGCAGATCGTGGCGGCCGGGGCCGATCGCGCACCCGCCGGACAATCGCCTCCGCACTCCCTCAAGCTCTCAACGTCGTTCGAGCAGGGGGGTACCCCCATCCGGGTGGCAGATACCTCAACGGCGCGCAGGCCCAGGAGGAGGCCCTGTGCCGCGCCTCCGCGCTGTACACCTGTCTGCTGCGGGCCCCGGAGTTCTATGCGCACCACCGCGCCCACCGCGACCCGTTGGTGCGGGGCTCGGTGCCGGAGCGCGCGGGCGCCCTGCCGCACGCCGGAGGCCGTGGTGCGGAACGCCTTCGCGCGGGTGCTCGGGGCGGCTCAGTGCCAGCCGTAGCGCTCCCGCAGTCGGTGCACCACCAGGTTGAACCGCATCCGGTCCAGGGCGCACGCCTCCCGGCGCATGCCCTCCTCGTGCAGCCGCAGCACCCGGTCCACGTCCACCCAGGAGTCCCGCCCCGAGCGGTCCCACGGCCCGCTGCCGATCGGCACCCATTCCCGGTCGCCGTCGTGCCGCTTGCTCGACAGCTGCACCGCCAGCAGGGTGCCGGCCGCCTCGCGGGCCACGACCAGCACCGGCCGGTCCTTGCCGCGACCGTCGTTCTCCTCGAACGGCACCCAGGTCCACACGACCTCCCCGGGGTCCGGGTCGCCGTCGTGCGCGGGCGCGTACTCGGTGCGCACCCGGCCCACCCCGCGGGGGTCGGCCTCGGTGGTGGCGGAGAGACCGTGGCGGCCCGGGACGTCTTCATCGGTAAAGGCAGTCACGGGGGAACCCTAGAGGGTCCCTGCGCAGCATGCGCGTGGGGCCGGACCTGGTCCGCTTCTCGGTGAGCCGCCGGGTCCGGTGACCCGGAATCCCGCTGTCAGGACAGTTCGTCGGCGACGGCGGCGGGTCGGGCGGAGTCGGTTCTGGGCCACGGGCGGTGGGTGAGTCGTTCGATGTCCGCGTTGAACTGACGCAGGTCCGCGATGAAGCGCCGCCGGCGTTCGGGTGCCCACTCGGCGACGACCCGGGCGAGACCGTCGGTCATGACCGCGCGCTGTACGGCCAGCCGCCGCAGCCCCTCCTCGGTGATCCGGTACTTGCGGGCCATCCCGCCGGCCGGGTCCGGCGTCCGCTCCACCAGCCCCTGCCGCAGCAGGGCGGAGGTCTGCCGGGTGAACGTCGACGCGGCGAGCCCGAAGGCCTCGACGAACTCCGGCACGGACATCGGACCCTGTGCCTCCAGCCTGCTGAGCAGCACATACG
Source organism: Streptomyces sp. NPDC004629 (assembly GCF_042873595.1). Lineage (NCBI taxonomy): Bacteria > Bacillati > Actinomycetota > Actinomycetes > Kitasatosporales > Streptomycetaceae > Streptomyces > Streptomyces sp. NPDC004629. The sequence continues at coordinate 235,121 of NZ_JBIALO010000002.1, forward strand.
CGCTGCGGTCCAGCTCGTCGCCGCCGCGCACACCGCGGGGCGAGGGCATGTCCCGGTGGCGCGTCAGTATCAGCAACTCCCGCTCGATGCGTTCTGCTGCCTCTCGGGCATCCACGCCGATTCCTCCGTCCCCCCTGACCGTCGGCTCACCCTACGGTGAAAACACGCCATGTGAGGAGGACCGGGGAGTGCATCATGCACACTTGATGCATGATGCACGATGACAGTAGCGTCCCGTGCGTAACCGCATCCGCGTCTGTATCCGCGTCTGTGCGCCACGCCCCCACCCCCCGCCATGAATCTCCCACCCCCCACGAGGAGAACCAGATGCGCCCCGACGACCAGGTCCTTCGTCTGCCCCTGCCCACCGACAGCCCCCTGGAGCCCCCCGCCGCATGGGAGCGGCTGCGCCGGCAGTGCCCGGTGGCCACCGTCGAACTCCCCAGCGGCGACCGGGCGGCCTACCTGACCCGCTACGACCACGTCAAGGCACTCCTCACCGACGCACGCTTCACCCGGCCGAAGGCCGGGGACGGCGCCGCCCGCATCGCCCCCGAGGGCGTGGGCGGCCCCGCGGCCGACGGCGACGGCGCGCTGACCCTGCCGGACCGCGGCGAGCCCCATCAGCGGTGGCGGCGCCAGGTCGGCAAGTACTTCACCGCCAAGCGCATGACGGCGCTGCGCCCCGGGATGGTGCGCACCGCCGAACACCTGGTGGACGACATGATCCGGCGCGGCCGGCCCGGTGACCTCAAGGCCGGCCTCGGCTTCCCGCTGCCCGTCTACGTCATCTGCGACATCCTGGGCGTGCCCGCCGAGGACCGCGACCGCTTCTCCCACTGGTCCGACGCCTTCCTGAACGTCACCCGCTTCTCCGGCGAGCACACCAGGGCGGCGCATGACGATTTCATCGCGTACATGTCCGCCCACATCGAGGCGACCCGGGCGCGGCCCGGCGACGATCTGCTCAGCATGCTGATCAAGGAGAGCGAGCCGGACGGCCAGGGGCTGACCGACCAGGAACTCGTCGCCACCGGCATGGGCCTGCTGGTCGCGGGCCACGAGACCACCGCGAACATGATCGGCAAGATGGTCTCCATGCTGCTCGCCGACCGCAGCCGGTGGGAGCGGCTGCTGGCCGACCCCTCCCTGGTGCGCACCGCGGTGGAGGAGTCGCTGCGGTTCGACGCCAACCTCGGCTTCGGCATGCGGCGGCACCTCACCGAGGACATCGAGATCGACGGCGAGCTGCTGCCGAGCGGCACCACCGTCGTGTGCAGCATGCCCGCCGCCAACCGGGACGAGCGGGCCTTCGCCGACGCCGACCTGATGGACCTCACCCGGTCCCCGAACCCGCATCTGACCTTCGGCGCCGGGCCGCACTCGTGCCTTGGGCAGGCCCTGGCCCGCACGGAACTCCAGGTCGCCCTGGAGGTCCTGCTGCGCAGGCTGCCCACCCTGCGGCTGGCGGTGCCCGCCGAGGAACTGCCGCGAGTCCAGGGCCTCCTGGTGGGCGGACTGAGCGCCGTGCCGGTGGACTGGTGACCGGACCGCATCTGAAGGAAGGGGACCGCCCCATGAAGGTCAGCGTGGATCAAGACCGTTGCTGCGGTGCGGGGCAGTGCGTGCTGACCGCGCCCGAGGTGTTCGACCAGCGCGACGACGACGGCGTGGTCGTCCTGCTCGACGCGCGGCCCGCGCCGGACCGGCATGCGTCCGTAAGGGAGGCGGCGGCCGTCTGCCCGGCGGGCGCCATCACGGTGACCGACGACCCGAACACCTGAGCCGACCGGAGTACGGCACGCGGCGGCCCCGCCCGGTTCGACGCAACGGTCCACGCCCGCACCCGCGCCGCCCCACCGGTCGAGCGCACGCACGGCCCGTCGTTCGGCACCCAGAGGTACGGCGCTGTGCGGGTCGGCCCGGCGCCCGGTGGCGTCCCCGTGCCGGGTCCGGGGCGTCGTCGGTCGTACCGTCACCCCCGACGGCTCGGCCGATGGCGTGGGGCGCGGGTCCGGCGCTCCGCGGTGGTTCGGGTGGTCACTGGATGAGGCCGGACCGGCCGGGAAGGCCCCCCTGGGTTTCCGGCCTTCGGTCGTGGCATCGCTGTCGGTGGTGCGTTGTTGTACGGCACCCAGAGGTACGGCGCTGTGCGGGTCGGCCCGGCGCCCGGTGGCGTCCCCCGTGCCGGGTCCGGGGCGTCGTCGGTCGTGCCGTCACCCCCGACGGCTCGGCCGGTGGTGTGGGTGCGGTGCTGTGGTCGGGCTCCGGCCCGTTCCGTCACCGCCGGACTGCGCCGCGGCAAGGGCACCCCGGAACAGGTCGCCGCCCACCCACGCGCCCCCTCGCGTCCGGTCAGGCGTCGGCCCGTAGGTCCGCCCAGACCACCGTGCCCTCGGTCCGGGTCGACCGGTCGGATCCCCAGGCCGCGGCGAGCTGGTGGACCAGCAGCAGGCCCCGGCCGCCCTCGTCGCGGGGGCCGGGCCGGCGGCCGGCCGGACGGCGGGCGGTGCGGTCGTCGTCGTGCACCTCGATGCGCAGACACTCGTCGCCGGCCAGCGCTATGCCGCACAGGAAGCGGGTGCTGCCCGTGTGGATGACCGCGTTGGTGGTCAGCTCGGAGACGAGCAGTACGGCGTCGCAGCACAGGTCGCCGGGCACCCGCCAGGCGCACAGCCGCTCGCGCACGGTGTCGCGCGCCACCTTCACGCTGGTGCGCAGCGCCGGGAGGCTGAACCAGTGCTCACGGTGCGGCGCATGGGCGGCGTCGCGGTGGACGGTGGAGGTCGTGTGGGGGGTCACGGAGATCGCCTTCCAAGGGGGACGGGCGCGGGCGGGGCCGGTCAGCTACGGGAAACCCCATGGGCGAGGGGCGCGTTCAGGGGGTGACCCGTTGTCTTTCGAACGCCCTAGGCGTCAACCTCCGTCTGGTCGACAGAAGTTGACGGCACACCACGGCTGCGGCGAGTTCACTCACACGGTCAACTATGCTCGGCACTCACTTCATGCTGCAACCGACTCTCTGATAATTTCAGCGAGACGGTATCGGCCTGGCGTTCTCCTCAAGTCACTGTCAGACTCATGGGGGTGACGGTTCTTCAGGAGGTAGGACGTGAGCGAAGTCAGGTCCGGCACCGGCACCAGCGCCCCCACGGTCCTGCGTATGATCCTCGGCCGTCGCCTGCAGGACATGCGGCAACAGGCGGGCGCCTCGCTGGAGGACGCGGCCAAGGCGCTGCGCGTCAAGCCGCTGACGATCCGGCGCCTGGAGAAGGCCGAGGTCGCCCTCAAACCGCTCTACGTCGAGAAACTCCTGGAGACCTACGGGGCGGGGCGGCAGGAGATAGACGAGTTCGTCGCCATGGCCGAGCGGGCCAACGAGCCCGGCTGGTGGCACGCCTACCGTGACGTGCTGCCCAACTGGTTCACGGCGTACGTGAGTCTGGAGACCGGCGCGAAGACCCTGCGTACCTACGAACCCCACTACGTCACCGGTCTGCTGCAGACGCCCGCCTACGCGCGCGGCGTCCTGCGCGGCGGCATCCCCAACGGCAGCGACGAGGAACTGGAGCGCCGCGTCGACCTGCGGCTGCGCCGCCAGGGACTGCTGCAGAAGCCGGACGCGCCCACCCTGTGGGTGGTCATGGAGGAGGCCGTGCTGCACCGGGCGGTCGGCGGCCCCCAGGTGATGCGCGAGCAGATCGACCGGCTCCTGGAGGCATCCGAACTCGACCACGTCAGCATCGACATCGTGCCCTTCTCCGCCGGCGCCCACGTCGGGGCGTGTGCTCCCTTCACCTACTTCCGGTTCGAGGAACCGGAACTGCCCGACATCGTCTACAGCGAGATCCTGTCCGCCTCGATGTATCTGGACGAACGCGAGGACGTGGTCGCCCACCTGGAGGCGCACACCCGTATGTCGCTGCTGACCTCGTCCGAGGACAGCAAGGTGCTCTTGAACCGCATGCGCAAGGAGTACTCATGACCACCACCGACAACACTGTCTACAACGGGATGCCGGCCTCGGAGCTGGGCGAACAGGGTTGGGAGCGCCCGTGGAGCGGGCCCAACGGCGGTCAGTGCGTGGAGACGAAGCAACTCGCGGACGGCCGGGTCGCCTTCCGCCAGTCGACCGACCCGGCCGGACCCGCGCTGATCTACACCCCCGAGGAGATCAGCGCCTTCGTCCGCGGGGTCAAACAAGGCATGGCCGACCACCTCACGGTCGGCTGAACCGGCCTGCCGGTACACCGACGCACACTCCGAAAGGGACAGGATGAACAACAGCCACGCCGGCCGGGACCTGGACACCAGCAGGCCGCACTCGGCCCGGATGTACGACTACTACCTCGGCGGCAAGGACCACTTCGAGGTCGACAAGCGGGCCGCCGAGGCCGTCGCCGACGCCTACCCCGGGATCTTCGCGTGCGCCCGGGAGAACCGGGCCTTCATGCACCGGGCCACCCGGGTGCTGGCCCGGGAGCACGGCATCCGGCAGTGGCTCGACATCGGCACCGGCATCCCCACCGAGCCGAACCTGCACCAGGTCGCCCAGTCCGTGGTCCCCGAGGCCCGGGTGGTCTACGCCGACAACGACCCGCTCGTGCTCAAGTACGCCGAGCGTCTGATGCGCAGCACCCCGCAGGGCCGCACCACGTACATAGAGGCGGACGTCAACGACCCGGAGTCCCTGCTCGCGGCCGTGGAACTGGCCGAGGTGCTCGATTTCGAGCAGCCGGTCGCGCTGTCCCTGAACGCGCTGATGCACTTCATCACCGACGCGCAGGACCCGTACGGCATCGTGAACCGCTTCCTCGACGCCCTGCCCGCCGGCAGCGCGCTGGCCCTGAGCCACTGCACGCCCGACTTCGACCCCGCCACCTGGGAGAAGGTCACCGCGATCTACACCAACGCCGGGACCCCGGTGCAGTTCCGCGCCCAGAAGGAGGTCGCCCGCTTCTTCGACGGGCTCGACCTGATCGACCCGGGCATCTCCGTCGGCCACCGCTGGCGGCCCGCCGACGCGGCCGAGGCGCTCACGGACGCCGAGGTCAGCCTCTGGGCCGGCGTGGGCATCAAGGCGTAGCCCGGGGCGACGGTGGCGGGGCGACGGTGGCGGATCCGGGGGCGCCCTCGGCGGGCCGTTGCCGGTGGTCCGCGTTACGGTGCGAGCCAGTGACCACCCACTCACGTGCTGGAGGTTCCCATGGCCTCGCGCCTCAACCCCTACCTCAGCTTCAGCGGCGACGCCCGGCAGGCGATGGAGTTCTACCGGGACGTCTTCGGCGGCACCCTGACCGTCAGCACGTACGGCGAATTCGGGGAGCCGGAGGCCCCGGGCGCCGACCGCATCATGCACGCCATGCTGGAGACCCCGAGCGGATTCACCCTGATGGGAGCCGACGCCCCGGTCGGCCTCGACCACACGGTCGGCAACGCCTTCGCGGTGAGCGTGAGCGGCGACGACGAGAGCGAGCTGCGGGGCTACTGGGAGAAGCTGTCCGCCGGCGGCACGGTGTCCCTGCCGCTGGAGGAGCAGATGTGGGGCGATGTCTTCGGCATGTGCACGGACCGCTTCGGCGTGCCCTGGATGGTCGACATCGCCCAGCCGCGAAGCTGACCCGCCCGGCGCAGGTCCGCTCGGCGCGCGCGATCGGCGAGAAGCTGGTGTGCTGGTTCTCGGGGCCGTCGCACTCGTTCCCGGAGCGTCACATGAGCAGCTACACCGTCGCGCAGGTGCCCGCCGCGGGCGGATCGTTCGAGATCGTCGAGCGGGACCGGCCGCACCCGGGCCCCGGTCACGTCCGGATCGCCGTGGAGGCCTGCGGCGTCTGCCACAGCGATGCCTTCTTCGTGAACGCCGCCGTGCCCGGCGTACGGTTCCCGGTGGTACCCGGGCACGAGATCGCCGGGCGCATCGAGGAACTGGGCGAGGGCACGCGCGACAAGGGCTGGCGGGTCGGGGACCGGGTCGCGGTGGGCTGGTTCGGCGGCAGTTGCGGCCACTGCACACCCTGCCGGCGGGGCGACTTCATCGTGTGCGAGAACCTCAAGGTTCCCGGGTGGGCCTACGACGGCGGCTTCGCCCAGACGGTGGTCGCCCCCGTCGACGCCCTGGCCCGGATTCCGGAGGGCCTGGCCGCGACCGACGCGGGGCCCATGGCCTGCGCGGGCGTGACCACGTTCAACGGGCTGCGGCGCAGCTCCGGCCGGCCCGGTGACCTGGTCGCCGTGCTCGGCATCGGCGGCCTCGGCCACCTCGCGGTGAAGTACGCCGTCGCCATGGGCTTCGAGACCGTGGCCATCGCCCGCGGGGCCGAGAAGGCCGACCTCGCCAAGCGGCTCGGCGCCCACCACTACGTCGACAGCACGTCGGGCACGCCCGTCGCGGACGCCCTGCGCTCGCTCGGCGGGGTCAAGGTGCTGCTCGCCACCGCCGGCGACTCCGCCGCGATCACCCAGACCGTGGACGGGCTCACGCCCCGCGGCGAACTCGTCGTCATCGGGGCGTCGGACGAACCGCTCGGGATCAGCCCGGTCCAGCTGCTGATGACCGGCAGGGTGGTCCGCGGCCACCCCTCCGGCACCGCGCAGGACGTGGCGGACACCATGGCGTTCAGCGTCCTGCACGGGATCCGGCCGATGACCGAGATCGTGCCGCTGGACCGGGCCGACGAGGCGTACCGGAGGATGCTCTCCGGAGGCGCGCGCTTCCGGATGGTGCTCACCCCCGCCTGACCCCCACCACGACGCATCCGCGCCGCGCGGGTGGGGCCCGAGCGGGGCCTGTGGGGCGGGTCGGTCAGTCGTCGTCGCGGCTGTCGTCGTCTCCGTGGTCGTGGGCGCGGTCGTCGGCGTGGTCGTCGGCGCGGTCGTCGTCCCGGTGCGAGCCGCGCCGGTCGTGGCCGTCGGTGTGGGCGGCCCTGACCCGGCCGGTCGCGGCGTCGACGACGACCTCGTGCTCCGTGCCCTTGGCGTCGACCACGTCGATCTCCCAGACGGCCGTCCCGTCCGCGGCGTCATCGATCTCGACGGACGTCACGGTGCCGTTCACGGCGGCCAGGGCGGCCTTCAGCGCCCGGCCCAGATCGGTGCCGGCGCTCTTGACCGCGGCGGCGTCGTCACGGTCGTCACGCGTGCCGGTCGTGCTCGCGGTCACCCTGCGGTCACCCGCGTCGACGGTGACCTCGTGCCCGGTGCCCCGGGAGTCGACCACGTCGACCTCCCACACCGTCCTGCCGTGCTCCTCCTCCCGTTCGACCGCGGTGACCGTACCCGCGACGGATGTCACGGCGGCGTCCGCCGCCTGCTTCGGATCGACGGCGGACCCGCCGGTGCGGGCGCTGCCGTCGCGGTCGCCGCCGTCGGCGACGGCCACGCCGGTCGCGGCGCCGGCGCCGCCGAGCAGCACGGCCGCGGCGAGCACGGCGGTGACGGTGCGCCGACGACCGGTCGGCAGATGGCGATTGAGGGCCTTCATCGTGGGACGGTCCTTTCCTGAGTGCCGCGGCCCGCCGCGGCGGAGCGCCGAAGTCTCGGCCTGACGCGACCCACCCTGCGACAACGATCCTGAACGCACGCTGAAACAACCTGAAGATCGCTTCAGGTGCCGTCTGAGACCCTGTGCCCATGCGCCTGCTCATCGTGGAGGACGAAAGACGCCTCGCCGCCGCCCTGTCCCGGGGCCTGGCCGCCGAAGGATTCGCCGTGGACGTCGCCCACGACGGCGTCACCGGTCTTCATCTGGCGCGGGAGGGCCGCTACGACCTGATCGTGCTCGACATCATGCTGCCCGGCCTGAACGGCTACCGGGTCTGCGCGCGGTTGCGGGCCGCCGACGACCACACCCCGATCCTGATGCTCACCGCGAAGGACGGGGAGTACGACGAGGCCGAGGGACTGGACACCGGCGCGGACGACTACCTCACCAAGCCGTTCTCGTACGTCGTGCTCCAGGCACGCATCCGCGCCCTGCTGCGCCGCCGCGCCCGCCACGGCGCCACGACCCTGCGCATCGGGGACCTGACGGTCGACCCCGACGCCCGCCGCGTCGACCGGGCGGGCACCGAAGTGCCCCTCACCGCCAAGGAGTTCGCGGTGCTGGAACACCTCGCCCGGCACGCCGGACAGGTCGTGTCGAAGGCGGACATCCTGGCCGGCGTGTGGGACTTCGCCTACGACGGGGATCCGAACATCGTCGAGGTCTACATCAGCGCCCTGCGCCGCAAGATCGACGTGCCGTTCGGGCGGCGGTCGATCACGACCGTGCGCGGCGCCGGATACCGGCTGGAAGCCGGTGGCGGCCGGCATGCCTGAGCGCTCCGCTGGAAATTCCGGGATGTGCCGTCGGTCGTCTGCGGCACCATCGTGGCCGGTCGGGCAGTTCCCCGCGCCCCTTCAGGGCGCTGTCGAACCGCAACGGACGTCGCGGGGCCTGCCGAGACCGTTCGCCTCGGTCCGGGCCCGCGCCGCACTCGCCGCCACCGTGGTCGTCTGCGTCGCCCTGGTCGCCGCGGGGATCGCCGTCGTCGCCGTACTGCGGCACAACCTCACCGGCCGGGCCGCCCTGGAGTCGGAGATCACCGCACGGACCGTGGCGGGCGCGCAGGCCGCGCTGAGCGGCGACTTCGGCGGCCTTGACCTGCCCGACGACGCGGAGCACCCGGTTCAGGTCGTCGACATCGCCGGCAAGGTGCTCGCCGCCGGTGAGGAACTGCGCGGACGGCCCGCGCTCGCCGATTACGCGCCCGCTGCCGCCGCCCCGTCGAGCACCCCGTCCGACCACCACGGCGGACGCGACGACGACGATGACGATGACGACGACGCCGTCCCGCCGCGCGGCAGGGTCGGCGCGGACGCCGAGCCGCGCACCCTCAACGTCACCGTGGAGGAGGAGACCCGCGCCTACGCCTTCGCCGCGGTCCAGGGAACGATGTACGACGGCCGTACCTACACCGTCTACGCCGGCACCTCCCTGGAGGACGAACAGGCCACCCTCGACCAGGTCACCCGGGCGATGCTGGCCGGACTTCCCTTCCTCCTCGTCGTCGTCGCGGCCGTGACCTGGCTCGTCACCCGGCGCGCCCTCAAGCCCGTCGAGGGCATCCGTGCGGAGATGGCCGAGATCACCCGCAGCGGGGACCTGGCCCGCCGCGTGCCCGAGCCCGACGCGCGCGACGAGATCGCCCGGCTCGCCCGCACCACCAACGAGACGCTGACCGCCCTGGAGCGGTCCGTGGAGCGCCAGCACCGCTTCGTCGCCGACGCCTCCCACGAGCTGCGCAGTCCCATCGCGGCGCTGCGCACCCACCTCGAAGTCGCCGCCCAGCACCCTGGGCTGCTCGACCCGGCCGATCTGCTGCACGACGTGGTGCGCCTCCAGCACCTGGCCGCCGACCTGCTGCTGCTCGCGCGGCTTGACGCCGGGGAGCGGCCCGCCGACGCCCCCGTCGACCTGGCCGCGCTGGTCCGTGCGGACGTGGCCGAGCGCGCCGCGGGCGACCGCGTCGCCACCGCCGTGACCACGGCCGGCACCGCCCAGGAGGTCCGGGGCAGCCGGGCACAGCTCTCGCGGGTCCTCGGCAACCTCCTGGACAACGCCCAGCGGCATGCCGCGACGGCCGTCACCGTCGACGTGGGCCGCGACGGCGACGACATCGTGGTCACCGTCGCGGACGACGGCGCGGGCATCGCGCCGGGCGACCGGGCACGGATCTTCGAGCGCTTCGTCCGTCTCGACGAGTCCCGCAGCCGGGACGACGGCGGCGCGGGACTCGGCCTCGCCATCGCCCGCGACGTCGTGCACCGCCACGGCGGAACGCTCACCGCCGGCGAGTCCGCCACCGGCGGCGCGGCGTTCCGCATCCGGCTGCCCTGCGCCGCCGCGGACTCCGCGGAGCCGGTGTCGGGTTGGGTGGGTGGTTCGTGGGGTGGTGTCGGTCGGTGAGTCGGGGGTTGGTCGGCTTGGTGGTGTCACGTCGGAGTGCATGTCTCGGTGAGTCTGCCGCCGGCGGTGCGGTGTTCCGGTTCCGGTTGCCCCGTCGCGCCGTGCTCCCCGCGGAGCCGGTGTCGGATTGGGCGGGTGGTCGGCGGGGTGGTGTCGGTCGGTGAGTCGGGGGCTGGTCGGCTTGGTGGTGTCAGGCGGTGAGTCGGGGGCTGGTCGGCTCGGGGGTGTTCCGCGTGTCCGCGCGGCGCATCTGCCGCCACTCCGGCCGCAGCGCCGGCAGGTTCGTGGTGAGGAAGTACGCGGCCCCAGCGGCGAGCAGCACCGGCACGAGCCCCACGGCGGCCACCGCCGCCCCGGCCAGCAGCCCGCCGAGCGGTATGCCCGCCCAGGCCAGCGAATCGCCGAGCGCATTGACCCGGCCCAGCATGCGGCGCGGCACCCGCTCGAAGAGCATCGCACCGAGCATGGGGTTGATGAACCCCGCCCCGAACCCGCCCACGGCGAACACGGCCACGACCACGCCGAGCGGCGCCCCCGAGGCGAGCACCAGGAACCTCGGCGCCCCGGCCAGCAGGAACCCGACGAAGAACACCGCCCGGCGCGGCAGCCGGTGCGCGGCGATCGCCGCGATCAGGCTGCCCGCCACCGCCGCGGCCCCCATCGCGCTGCCCAGCAGGCCGATCGCGGCGGCCCCGCCGCCCGACTCCTTGGCCCAGACGGGCAGCAGCACCGTGCCGAACGCGGCGTCCAGCAGGTTTGTGACGCCCAGCATGACGATGATGGTGAACAGCAGCGGATCGCCGCGCAGAAAGGCGAGCCCCTCGCCGAACCGGCGCCAGTAACCCGTTTCCGTCTCCCCGTCCCGCGGCAGCGCCTCCTCGGCCGCCCGCCCCACGTCGCGCGGCAGGACCAGCCTGATGAGCAGCGAACCCAGCGCGAAACAGGCCGCGTTGACCGCGAGCCCGGTCAGCGGGCCGACCAGGGCCACCAGGGCGCCACCGGCCGCAGGGCCCACGGTGGCGGCCAGCCGCTCGGTCACCCCGGCGAGCCCCGTGGCCCGCTCCAGCGGCATCCCGCCGCGCTCGGCCGCCTCCGGGACCATGACCTCCTTCGCCAGGTCACCGGGCCCGCGGGCCGCGCCGATCACCGCGACCAGGGCCAGCAGCAGCGGAAAGGACAGCAGGTCGAGCCCGTACAGCAGGGGGACCGCCGCGCAGGCGGTGGCGCTGGCCAGATCCGTGGTCCAGGAGACGGCCCGCGGGCCGACCCGGTCGACCAGCGGCCCGGTGAACGCCTTGACCAGCACGTACGGGGTCATCTCGACGAAGGCGACCAGTCCCGTCCGGGTCGCGCTGCCGGTCGTGACGAGCACGAACCAGGGCAGGGCGACGGCGGACACCCGGGTCCCGGTCAGCGACACGGCCATGGCGGCCAGCACCCCGCCCAGCGCCCGTGCCGACCGCTTCGCGGACCCGTCGCCGGCCTCCGGGACACGGTCCGTCACGGCGTGTCCACCTCGGGCAGGAAATGGGTGATGACGGCGAACCGCTCCGCCCCCGCGGGGGCCTGCGCCTTCGTCTGCGGTGTGTCCCGGCGGTAGCGGGCGATCACCGCCCACAGCTCCTCGCGCAGGGCGACGGCCTCGTCGGGCGTCAGCCGCAGCGCCTCGTCGCTCAGGCTGAACGCGTCACGCCAGGGCCGGGGCATCGTCTCCAGTTCGTTCAGCGCCTGCTGGGTGCGCAGCGCGTACGTCGCGGCGACGGACTGCAGATAGGCGAGGGTGGCCGCCGGCTCCCGCTCGGCGAGTTCAGGGTCGTTCAGCTCGGTCATCCGGTGCACCGAACGCCACCAGCGTTCGCGGGCGTTGCCCCGTTCCGTGTCCTCCTCGACGAATCCGGCGGCGCCGAGCTGGCGCAGATGGTAGCTGGCCGTCCCGGAGTTCACACCCAGGCGTTCCGCGAGGCGGGTGGCCGTCGACGGGCCGTAGATCCGCAGCAGTCCGAGCAGCCGTACGCGCACCGGGTGCGCGAGTGCGCGCAGCCCCTTGGCGTCCAGGACGACCGAGTCCGCCGCGCCGGACGGGGCGTCCGGCTTCCCCTCCATGTTCGTCATACGGGCACCCTAAACCGCAAACAGTTCTTCGCAAAGACTTCTTCGCGAAGAACTGTTTGCGGTTTTCTCGGGCCCACCCGCGTCCGGGTCCACCCGCCTCCGGCCCCCCACCCGAGCCCGTGCCTCCCGGCCCGCTGCCGGCGTCACCAGCCCGTCAGCAGCAGGTGGTTGACGAGCAGTGCGAGCACCGCCTGGGCGGCCAGCCAGCGGCGCGGACGGCCGAGGAACGCGCAGGACGCGAGCAGCCACATCGCGAAGGGCAGCCAGATGCGTTCCGTCTCGGCCTTGCTCATGCCGGAGACATCGGCGACCAGCAGCGCGAGCAGGGCCGCGGCGACGAGCAGCGCCAGCCGGCCGGCGGCGTCCGGACCACCACCACCGTCCGGGCCACCACCGTCCGGGCCACCACCCTCCGGGCCACCACCCTCCGGGCCGCCGCCGTCCGGGCGGCCGCCGACGTCCGGCCCGGACAGGGCCGCGCCGTGCCGCCGGGCGAGCGTCCCGCCGACCCGTGCGAGGCCCGCCGCCGTCGCCGGCCCCGTACAGACCACCGTGCAGGCGAGATTGGCCCACACCCAGTAGCCGTACGGACGGACCCCGCCCACGCCCTGGTAGTAGCGGGTGACCAGCAGTCGGTATCCCTCCCACCAGTCGAACCCGGCGAGCGTGAACGCCGCCGGAACCACCGCAAGACCGGCGACCAGCGCCGCGAGCAGGGAGGGCCGCTCACGGACCCGGTGCCGGCCGAGCAGCAGCACCGCCGCCGCGATCACCGCGAACAGGGTGAGCCCGTAGGAGAGGTAGCAGGTCAGCCCGAACAGCAGACCGGAGCCCGCCGCCGGCCAGGGCGACCCGCCCGTGACGGCCAGGGCGAGCAGCGCCACGGCCCAGGCGGCGACGGCGGCGAAGTACGCGTCGGCCGAGGCGCCGAGCCACACCGCGGCCGGAGCCAGCACCAGGAACGGCGCCGCCCGGCGCGCCAGCCGCTCATCGGCCAGCGCCCGCACCGCGACCAGCACCGCCACGCATGCCGTCGCGCCCACCGTGATGCACCAGACGCCCGCCCAGCCGCCGCCGCGCAGCCCGATCCGGTCGAGCAGCACGAAGGTGAGCGTGGCACCCGGGGGATGCCCGGCGACATGGGCGGGCCACGGGTCCGGGGAACCGGCCACGATGTGGTGAGTGAAGTCCCGCAGGGTGTCCGGGATATCGGCGAAGCGGCCGATGACCCGCAGATACTCCTCGCGGGTGGTGAGCCGGCCGGCGACACCCCGCCGCCAGCCGTCGATCAGCGCGAGCGACCAGATCCAGGCCATGGCCGCCGCCCAGGCCGACGCGAGCAGCGCCCGCCACGGCAGCCGGGCCGCCAGCGCGGGCCCGTACCCCACGGTGGCCACCGCCATGCCGACGGCCGCGGGAGTGCCGGGACCCACGTGCGGCTCCCACACCGCGAACAGCGGCGGCCAGTTGACGAACAGGGTGTGCCGGGTGTCCTGGATGTGCCGGCCGACCAGCACGGCCACCAGGACGAGCAGGGCGGCGGCCACGGGGGCGCACAGATCACGGAGCGGGAAGCGGGGCGAGCGGGTCACAGCGGAACGCTAGGCGCGCGGGCGGCGCCGCCGGTGGCGCACACGACGGACGTCAGCGTTTCGTCATGGGTCGCGGACCCGTTCCCGGGGCGATCGCGGCCTACGGTCGGGGCATGCGCGATCAACGGCTCCCCACCTCGCCGGGCTTTTGGCGCAGCCCCGTGCGCGGCACCCGGTTCACCGCGGTGCTCGGCCTGGTCCTGCTCGCCGGCATCACCGTGCTGTTCGTGACCGGCCTGCTCTCGTACGCCTCCTACAACCCGGACCTGTCGCCGGTCAACGACCAGACACCCGACAAGGGCCTCCTCGGCTTCTACCTCTTCGCCTGGCCGACCAGCCCGTCCTGGCTGTACCGGTTCACCCAGGGCGTCCACGTCACGCTGGGCGTCACCCTGATCCCGGTGCTGCTGGCCAAGCTGTGGTCGGTCGCGCCGAAGCTCTTCACCCTGCCGCCGGCCCGCTCGCTCGCCCACGCCCTGGAGCGGATCTCGCTGCTGCTCCTGGTCGGCGGCGCGCTGTTCGAGTTCGTCACCGGCGTGCTCAACATCCAGCTCGACTACGTCTTCCCTGGCTCCTTCTACCCGCTGCACTTCTACGGCGCCTGGGTGTTCTTCGCCGCGTTCGTCGCGCACGCCGTCCTGAAGCTGCCGGCCGCCCTGCGCGGCGTGCGGGGCCTGCGGCAGGAGCGGAGCGAACTGGTCGCCCCGCGGCCCGACCCGCCCACCGTGTCACGGCGCGGCGCCATAGGGCTGGTCGGCGGCGGCTCGCTGCTGCTGTTCGGTACGACCGTGGGGCACAGCTTCGACGGAGTGGCCCGGCAGACCGCCCTGCTCGCTCCGCACGGCGGGTCCGAACCGGGCAGCGGCCCGAACGGCTTCCAGATCAACAAGACGGCCGCGTACGCCCGGATCGACCCGGCGCAGACCGCTGCGGACACCTGGCGGCTGGTGGTCGCCGGCCCGACCGGAACCCTCCGGCTGAGCCGGGCCGACCTGGCACGGCTGCCGCTGCACAGCTCGGCGCTGCCGATCGCCTGCGTGGAGGGCTGGTCGACCTCCGACCAGTGGTGGCGCGGGGTGCGGCTGCGCGACCTGGCCGCGCTGGTCGGCCACGACCGTCCGACGGACGTGTACGTCGAGTCGCTGCAGCGGCACGGAGCCTTCCGGAGCGGCGCCCTGCGCGCCAACCAGGTCGGCGACGAGCGCTCCCTGCTCGCCCTGTACGTCAACGGCGAAGACCTGGACCCCGACCACGGCTACCCGGCGCGCGTCATCGTGCCCGCGGCACCCGGTGTGCTCAACACCAAGTGGGTGGCCCGGATGACCTTCGGAGAGCTGCGATGAAGCGACGGAACCCGGCCGGCGACCCGGCGCAAACCACGCGGCGGCGGATCGTCGGGCGCCGGGTCCCCGTCGGCAACCCGCTACACATCCTCCTGCTGGCCGGCTCGTTCGCGCTGGCCGGCTATGCGGCCGTACGGCTGCTGGCCGATGACTGGTTCGGCGTGACGCTGTGGTTCGTGGGGGCGGCGCTGCTGCACGACCTGGTGCTGCTGCCGGTGTACTCGACGGCCGACCGCGCCCTGGTACGGGGCTATGCGGCGGTCGGCCGCCGCGAGCGGGCGCACTATCTGCGGGTGCCCGCCGCCCTGTCGCTGCTGCTGTTCCTGATCTGGTCCCCGCTGATCACCGGGGCGGTGGACCGGTCGTACCGGCTGGCCGCCGGGCAGTCCACGGACGGCTACCCGGCCCGCTGGCTGCTGATCACGGCCCTGCTGTTCGCCGGTTCCGCGGTGGTGCTCGCGGTGCGGCTGCGCAGGGCGGCGAAGCACCGCCCGCCCGAAGCCCACTGATCGACGGCACGCCAGCCCGTACGCCGCGCGCAACGCAGCAGGGCCGGCGTGCCGAGCCGCGCCCAGGGGAACGGGCTGCCCGCCGCGCCGCCGGTGCGGACGACCTGGACCCGGACGCGTTCGTCGACGTCGAGCGGCGCGGTCTCGACGACCAGCAGCCCGGCCGGCGCCGCCAGTCGGGCCAGCCGCAGCAGCAGCGCGTCCGGGTCGCCGCCGATGCCGATGTTGCCGTCCATGAGCAGCAGCGTGCCCCAGCGGCCCTCGCCGGGGACCCGTTCGAAGACCGAGCGGCACAGCGCCTGGCCGCCCCTGCGCACGGTGTGGCGGACGGCGGTCTCGCTGACGTCTATGCCCAGCGCGGGACGGCCCCGCGCGGCGAGCGCGGCCATCAGCCGCCCGGGCCCGCACCCCACGTCGAGCACGGTGCCCTCGCAGCGCTCCAGCACCTGAAGGTCGACCGCGTCGGCTGCCGCACACCAGCGCTCCACGTCCAGCGGCAGCAACCAGCCGTCGCCGCGGCGCAGGAAGAGCGGGCCGCGGCCGGTGCGCAGCGCGTCCGCGTAGGGGTCGTCGGCACCCCACGGCGGGGAGGCGACCCGTGCGGCGGCGCCGGGCGCGCCGCTCATCGGCCGGTGCCGGTGCCGGTGCCGGTGCCTGTGCCTGTGCCTGTGTCGAGCCGGGCGAGTCGCGCGGCGAACCGCCCGCGCGGGGCGGCCGCGGCGACCGCGCGGGCGTCGGCGGCGGTGTCCACGTCACGCAGCCGTGGCAGATCGCGCACCCGCAGACCGGCCGCGACGAGCCGGGCCCGCTGGACCGCGCCCGTCCTCGCCGTCGACATGGGCACGCCCCTCAGCAGGCCGGGGGCGGGCACCGCGAGGCCCAGCGCCCAGAAGCCGCCGTCCTCGGCCGGTCCGAAGTACGCGTCGCAGCCGGCGAAGTCCACGGTGAGCAGCGCCGGGGTCACCTGCGGCGTGTCCATGCCGATCAGCAGGGCCGGTCCCGTACAGCCGGCGAAGGCGTCCGCCAGCCGCTCGTCCAGACCGCCCGCGCCCTGCGGTACGACGTCGAAGCCGGGCGGCAGCCAGCGGCCGGGCGAGCCGTCCAGGACGAGGACGCGCCGGGCGGCCGGCGCGTCCGCCACGGCCGCCAGCGTGTCGGCGAGCGCGGCCTCGGCCAGCTGTGCCGCCTGCCGGGGCGTGAACGGGGGAGTGAGCCGGGTCTTCACCCGACCCGCCCGAGGTTCCTTGGCAACGACAAGCAACGTGATCACCGACCCACACCACCTTCCGCGACGGACGCGCCGTCTGCTGCTGTGGGGGCGGTGAGTACCTGTTTCATGTCTCGGATCGTCTGCCAGGTGCCGCGCCAGGTGCCGGTCACCTTCGAGGTGCCGGTGCGCGGTAGATAGGGGACGTCGCGCTCGGTGACGCGCCAGCCCGCGTCGGCCGCCCGCACCACCATCTCCAGCGGATAGCCGCTGCGCCGGTCGGTGAGACCGAGGGCGAGCAGCGGCTCGCGCCGGGCGGCGCGCAGCGGGCCGAGGTCGTGCAGGCGCAGCCCGGTGCGACGGCGCAGCAGCCGGGTCAGGACGAGGTTGCCCGCGCGGGCGTGGGCCGGCCAGGCGCCACGGCCCTGCGCCCGCCGCCGGCCGAGCACCAGATCGGCCGTGCCCGCGCGGACCTCGTGCACGAACGGCACCAGCAGCGCGGGGTCCAGCGAGCCGTCGCAGTCGCAGAAGCAGACGATGCCGGCGGTGGCGGCGGTCAGTCCGGCGTGACAGGCGGCGCCGAAGCCGCGCCGCGGCTCGTGGACGACGGTCGCACCGAGGCCGCGGGCCACCTCGGCGGAGCCGTCGGTCGAGCCGTTGTCGACGACGAGGGCGCGCCAGCCGGGCGGGACCCGGCCGATCACCCAGGGCAGGGCCGCGGCCTCGTCCAGACAGGGGAGGACCACATCGACCGCCGGGGTCGTGGGAGAGAACGTCACGGCTTTCACCCTACGAGCGCAAAAACGGCATACCGGGCTTCCGCTCCTTACGAAACACGGACGTCGCGCCGCGCACCGGGACCGGGAGGCGACGGGCGCGCGGACCCGGTGCGAGGCTGGACGCATGCAGCAGCCCCACCGGCCCGAGGATGCCGTCCCCGCCGCCCCGCCCGACCGCGGCGGCGCCCGGGTCCTGGTCGTCGAGGACGACCCCACCGTCGCCGAGGTCGTCTGCGGCTACCTGGACCGCGCCGGGTACGCCGTGGACCGGGCCGGGGACGGCCCGACGGCGCTGACCCGGGCGACCGCGCACTGGCCCGATCTGGTCGTCCTGGACCTGATGCTGCCCGGCATGGACGGCCTTGAGGTCTGCCGCCGACTGCGCGGCCGGGCGTCCGTGCCGGTCATCATGCTCACCGCACGCGGCGACGAGGACGACCGCGTCCTGGGCCTGGAGGTCGGCGCCGACGACTACGTCACCAAACCCTTCAGCCCCCGCGAACTCGTCCTGCGCGTCGAGTCGGTGCTGCGCCGCACCCGGCCCGGCTCCGACCTGCGGCCGCTGGCCGCGGCGGGCCTCACCGTGGACCGGGCCGCGCGGCGCGCCGCCAAGGGCGGCGACGAACTCGCCCTGACCCTGCGCGAGTTCGATCTGCTGGCCTTCTTCCTGCGTCATCCGGGACAGGCGTTCAGCCGGGCGGACCTGATGCGCGAGGTGTGGGGCTGGGACTTCGGCGACCTGTCCACCGTCACCGTGCACGTGCGCCGCCTGCGCGGCAAGGTCGAGGACGACCCGGCCCGGCCGCGGCTGATCCGGACCGTGTGGGGCGTGGGCTACCGCTTCGACCCCGAAGGGCGGGCCGAGCAGCCGTGACCGACCTCCTGCTCATCGCCCTGTACGCGTTCCTCGGCGCCGCCGCCATGGGGCTCGCCGGGGCGGGCGTACTGCGGCTCATCCGGCGTCGCTCGCTGACCGCGTCGCTCGCCGTGGTCGCCGCCGTCGCCGTGGCCGCGATGCTCGCGGGCACGCTCACCGTCGCCTGGGCGATGTTCCTGTCGCCGCACGACCTGAGTGTGGTGACCACGGTCGTCGCGATGGCCGCCGTGGTCTCCCTGGCCACCGCGCTGCTGCTGGGCCGCTGGGTCGTCGACCGCAGCCGGGCCCTGGCCCGCGCCGCCCGCTCCTTCGGCGACGGCGGCGACTTCGCCGCCCCGGCGGGCCCGGCCACCGCCGAACTCGACCAGCTCAGCCGCGAGTTGGCCGCGACCAGCGCCCGGCTGGCCCGGTCCCGCGAGCGGGAGCGCGCCCTGGAGTCGTCCCGGCGCGAACTGGTCGCCTGGATCTCACACGATCTGCGCACCCCGCTGGCCGGGCTGCGCGCCATGGCGGAGGCCCTGGAGGACAGGGTGGCCGCCGACCCGGACCGCTATCTCCAGCAGATCCGCACCGAGGTCGAACGCCTCAACGACATGGTGGGCGACCTGTTCGAACTCTCCCGGATCCACGCCGGCGCGCTCGCCCTGGCCACGTCCCGGATGTCCCTCTACGACCTGGTCGGTGACGCCCTCGCGGGCGCGGACCCGCTGGCCCGCGAGCACGGGGTACGACTCGTCGGCGACCGCGTGGAGCCCGTGCCGGTCGAGGTGGACGGCAAGGAGATGAGCCGGGTGCTCGGCAACCTCCTCGTCAACGCGATCCGCCGCACCCCCGCCGACGGCACGGTCGCGGTGGCCGCCGAACGCTCGCCCGACGGCGTGGTGCTGTCCGTGACCGACGGGTGCGGCGGCATCCCCGAGGAGGACCTGGCGCGGGTCTTCGACACCGGCTGGCGCGGCACACACGCCCGGACCCCGCCCGCGGGCGCGGGGCTCGGCCTCGCCATCGTCCGCGGCATCGTGGAGGCCCACCGGGGGCGCGCGAGCGTGCGCAACATCCCCGGCGGCTGCCGCTTCGAGGTGACGCTGCCCGTCCCGGAGGGGTGACGCCCTGCAGTCCGCGCCCTCACACGGCGCGCAGCGGCTCGCCCGCGAATCGCCCCATCCCCGCCCGGAAGCCGACCCGCGGCCGCCAGCCCAGTTCGGCCCGCAGCCGCGAGGAGTCCGCCGTGATGTGCCGCACGTCGCCCAGCCGGTACTCCCCGGTCACCACGGGCGGCGGACCGCCGTGTGCCGCGGCCAGTTCGGCCGCCATCTCCCCGACGGTGTGCGGCTCGCCGCTGCCCGTGTTGTAGACGGTCAGCGCCCCGGGCGCCGAACCGGCCTCCAGGGCCAGCACATTGGCCGCGGCGACATCCCGCACATGCACGAAGTCCCGCCGCTGGCGCCCGTCCTCGAACACCCGCGGCGGCTCGCCCCGGGCGAGCGCCGACCGGAAGAAGGAGGCGACCCCCGCGTACGGGGTGTCGCGGGGCATCCGGGGCCCGTACACGTTGTGATAGCGCAGCGACACCGCCGCCCCGCCCGTCGCCCGCGCCCAGGCCCCCGCCAGATGCTCCTGGGCCAGCTTGGTCGCCGCGTAGACATTGCGCGGGTCCGCCGGCGCTTCCTCGCCGACCAGCCCCGGGGCCACCTCCGCGCCGCACACCGGGCAGCGCGGTTCGAAGCGCCCGGCGGCCAGATCGGCGACGGCCCGCGGGCCGGGCCTCACCACCCCGTGCCGCCGGCACGCGTACCGGCCCTCCCCGTACACCACCATCGACCCGGCCAGCACGAGGCGCCGCACGCCCGCCTCGGCCATCGCGGCGAGCAGCACGGCCGTACCGAGGTCGTTGCGGGAGACGTACCGCGGGGCGTCCGCGAAGCCGGTGCCGAGCCCCACCATGGCCGCCTGGTGGCAGACGGCGTCGATCCCGGCGAGGGCGCGGCCGACCGCATGCCGGTCCCGTACGTCCGCGCCCGCCTCCTCGCGTACGTCGAACACCGACGGTTCATGCCCGCGCTCCGCCAGCGCCTCGACCACATGGGACCCGATGAACCCGGCGCCGCCGGTGACCAGTACACGCATGCGCCCACGCTAGGCCCGCACCCCACCCGCCCCACGTCCCCGCGCCCGCCACGTCACACCTCCGTAAGCCCATGCGCAGCACCAGGTCCTGTCGCCGAACGCGCGTCGTGCGTGTGACGAGCCGGTTGCCGGGGTTCGGCAGGATGGGGGTGGGGGGACTGCCGGGGGCGCGGACTGGACCGCGGGTCCGCCGCCGACCACGCTGCGCCCATGGTCTGCGTCAGCCACACCGTGGTCGTGGCGCCCGTCCCGCGAACCTGGTTCGCCGACACCGTGGCCCTGCTCGAACGCCTGGCCGGGGACAGCCGGGCCGAGGGCGACCGGGTGGTGCTGCCGGACGGGCGGACCGTCCCGGACGTCCGGCTGGCCGCGGGCCGGCACCTGCGACCCGGAGCGGAGTACGTCGTCCAGTACGC